>JBHPCH010000079.1:0-11842 GCA_042576125.1 Thermodesulfobacteriota bacterium | reverse complement strand
AAACACATTGGTGGTGGTGGTCCACTCGGGAATATGGAAAAAAAGCAGCAGATAGATGCCGGCTGAGAGTCCCAGGCAGATAGCAATGGGTACGCCAATGAGAAGAAGGATTGCGAGGACAATAAATATGACTGCTGCTTCCATAAAGGTTTCCTATTCCTTAATCAGATCCAAATGGTCATCTTCTTCATTCGGATGGCCGGAAGGGCTTATATCCGGAATCTCCTCAATATCATCAGCATCAAGCTCACCGCTGGTGGAGACATTGACCATACGGCCCGTATAAATCCACCAGAATACCTGTATCAACCTTATTGAGATCATGGTAAATCCGAAAGGCAGGGCAAGGTGCGGTATCCACTGGGGAATTTGAAGATCCACTGTAATGAGATCCATCTTGTAGGCATCGTGGACATAAAAGAAAGAGAGGTAGGCCATGTATCCGGTAAAACCAAAAGAAATAACTACTGCGAACAGCGCCATGATCCGCCGCTGTGTTTCCGGCAGTTTCTTCATGAGCACGTCCACTCCGAGATGAACACCATGCTTGAATCCGTAAGAGGCACCGATCATCACCGTCCACAGGAAAAGATGCTGCACAAGTTCCGGAGCCCAGGTAATGCCTGCGTTAAAAACATACCGGGCCACCACCTGGGCAAACACCAGGAGCGTAGCAACACCGAGCATTACTGAGATCAGTATTTCCTCTATGCGGTCAATAATGGTTGGTTTATCTTGTTCCATGATTTTTCAGGAATTGTTTTTACAAACCAATTTGAATGAAGGGCTTTTCTTAACTTGTGACAGAAATAATCATGTCTGTCAATCATCTGATTTTGCTCTGGACTTAATTTATCAACGCAAAGGGGATTGTGTTGGCCCGGATAATATTTACCAGGTCTTAAAAAACATTGTCCATGGTTCAACAGACGATTGACAGACAGTTTCAAATTACTTTAGTTAGCGTCGTTCAGCTTGTAAACCGCATCAATCATGTCTCCACCGACAACATCACGGAACTCGGCATGTACCGGCTTGAAGGCCTCACGGAATGCATCTTTCTCAGCTTCGGTCAGGTCGGTAACCGTGGTTACGCCAGAAGCAACGATCTTTGCCTTCTGCTCCATATTGATCTTGAGGGCATTTACCCTGATCCAGGCGGTTACTTCTGCAAGGATTGCTTCAAGCTCAGTGCGGACATCCGCGGGAAGATGAGCCCAAAACTGAGCGTTGGTGACGACCAAATAGCCGAGATAACCGTGGTCAGTTGCTGATATGTGTTTCTGTACTTCAAAAAATTTCTTGGAGTATATATTGGACCAGGTATTTTCCTGACCATCAATAACACCCTGCTCCAGGGCCGAATACACCTCTGAAAAGGGCATAACCAGCGGATTAGCGCCAACTGCCTTGAACTGGGCCTCCAGCACCTTTGATGACATAATCCTGTACTTTAACCCGGCCAGATCAGCAGGTTTCCTGATCTCATGGGTATTGTCACTAAGCTGTTTGAAACCATTATCCCAAAAGGCAAGACCGAGCATATTTTTCTTGCCAAGCAGCTTGAACATTTTCTGTCCAACAACACCGTCCATGGTTTGATAAAGGACCTCACTGTTTTTAAACAGAAACGGCAGGTCAAAAAGCTGTAACTGTGGAACCCAAGAGGTGAATTTTGAAGTGGAAGGCGCTGCCATTTCGACGCTGCCGGTGCTCAGGGCATCCAACACTTTCCCGTCTGTATAAAGCTGTGAATTTGGGAATATCTGTACTTCGACCTTGCCCGCAAGACGCTCATTGGCCAGCTTGGCAAACATGTCTGCTGCCTGACCTTTCGGGGTGTTGGGCGACACCACGTGGGAAAAACGAATCTTGATAGGTGCCGCAGAAACTGTCCCCACAAGGCCGAACAGCATAGCTGCAGCAGCAAACATTGCCACTCCAATAGATAGATGATTTGCCAATCTTTTCATAAACAGAACCTCCTCAAATGAAATTAATTAAAATACGAAAATGCCAGTATAGTCTTTATGGCTAAAGTTAATTATGACATTTCCCTTCATGACCGATGGAATACATACATCAGCTGAATAGCCTCATGCAGCCCCGGCCCAAAAAACCTCAAATTAATATTGGAACTATGCCAATATAACGAGATGTAATCAATCCGGAGAATTCTGATTTTTCTGTCGGAAATTTTCTTACAACAAAAAAAGCCACCCGGTGAAGGAGTGGCTTTAACAGTCAAATATTGCTCTTTTTTTACTCGTTATAGTCTTTCAAATCTATATTAACGCCCTGTTCCTCAATATCGATATCCTGTTCAACAAGTTTTTCAATATTTATATCATTTTCAACAATAGTTTTTAAGTGGGATAACTGCTTAATTTTTTCCTTATCAGTATCTGAATCGAGATTTCTTATCTCATCAGCAAGGAAGTCACGGAACTCTTCCAGCTCCACCTTGGTCTTTTTAGTATAAAGCCTGATATTTATTGACTTCAACTTTTTTGAAAGCGAATCCAATTTCGCTTCATGCTTTTCTATCTTTCGGTGCAATTCAACCCAATCATCGATTAAGGACAAATCTTTTTCTGTAATTTCCATGACTCACTCTCTTAATTATTTAAATGCAAAACATTATTTTATCACAGAACGGTTCTGGAATGAAAGACATTTGTATACAAATTGCCCACCCCTCTCAATTTAAAAATTTTTTCTCCGGGTAATCCAAATCCTCATCCTGCAATAAACAACCAGATGTAGCAGATTGTTGTCAGGAAGACCGGCAACCGCCAGTTAATTGGAGTTTTTGGAGGCTGGTCTGCAAAACCTCCCTGATATATACGTCTGAGCACCACTGATGATCCCCAGGAGCCAAGCAATATAAACATAACCTGCAAACTGGTTATGGCCCAGGCAGAGCCGCTTGCTCCGAATGCTTCCCAGTGGAACCCTAACTGCCGGCCCAGCACCGGCAGTATCTGACCGCCAAACAGCAGAAGCCGTTCCACGTGAAAAGCAACCTCAAAACTAACAGCCATGAACAACATGCCATAGGATAAAAAGCCGGCTGAATTTTCATTTTTATCCGGAAACTCCTTCAAGATAACTCTTTCTGCCCATCTGAACGCCAGAAAAACAAGCGCCGTAACAGCAGTGAGCAATAGCAGAAGCATAAATGCCCGGTTGACCTGACCGTTCATGAAGTTGTGAAAATATCCTGCCCCCTCCAAACCACGGAAGAGTTGGGTTCCTATGATCAACGGCACCATAAAAGCCACAGGCTTCTCAAACCGACGGCTTGACCAGAGCTCGAAACCGGGTAGCCGCAAATTAACCTGGGGTGATTGATTCGGGCAATTCTTGATGCAGTTTCCGCACAGAACACAATCAAGGTTGGAACGCAAGGAAAATGGCCCTTCAAACATGGGGCATCCGTTCAGGCATTCCTTGCCCCCGGTGTAACAGCTGTGGCTGATACAGTCATTATTACAGATTCCGTAGTTTGCTCGCAGTTCAAGCATGGAAGCACCGGCAAAAACGCCGACCATTTTACCCAGAGGGCAGAGATACCGACACCAGCTGCGGCGCTTGAAGACCATGCCGAAAACAAGGGCAAAGATACCGATTGAAGCTATCATGAAAGCAGTGGCCCGCGGTGAGGTGATCATATGAGTAGAAACCTCTGACCAGACAATAATACCGAGTCCGATACCACTCAGATAAAAACCGTATTTCCGTAAAAATTGGGGCACCGGCAATTTAAAACTCAAGTACTGACTGCACAGAGAACTAATGGCCCCCACCGGGCATATACCGCACCATATACGGGCAGCAAAAATGGTGCTGATGATAACCGCCGGTTCCCAGATACCCCAAGCCAGCACCAGTGATGCGTTGCTTTCAGGGTGTTGCGTTCCCCAGAAACCCAGGTAGAAAATATAAAGAAAAAAAGCCCCTGACATCGACTGCAAAGCGACCGGATACCAGCTGCTTGCAAAAAGCTTTTTAACCTTTTTAAGCTGCAAAAGATTATAAGTGAATTTACCGATTGCCGGGGTGAGGCCAATGAACAAATCTTCCGGAGCCAGTTTTTCGTTAGCAGCAAGATTTACTGCCCGGCGGACCACAACTTCCAGTTCATCCATATTGCCGGGCCAGTCGTAGGCCATGATTTCATGATAGGCCTTCTGATCAACCCCGGTTACAGATTTGCCGAGTTGCAGGCTGTAATGCCTGACAAGATAATTAACCAGCAAACCCAGATCTTTTTTACGGCGTCTCAGGGGCACCACCTGCAAGCTTTGTTGAGCAAGCAGACTATACAGGTCCATATTGAAAAAACCTTTCTCGGCCATGACCTGCAGATCAATTGAGGTGCAGCAGATAATACGTACTGAGGAACAGATATCATCACCCTTGCCCAAAGGCTGAAAACAGCCATTCCTGAGAAATTCCAACAGTTTTATTTGCATGGATGGAGCCAGGGATTCAACGTTATCAATCACAACGGTGCCACTGTTGCCTACCTGCAAGAGTCCGAGCCGGTTGGTCCTGGCAAAAGGCAGGGCCCCCTTCAAATGCCCGAACAGAGTGCTGTCCTGAGCCAATTCCATCTGCAGGGGGTCTGACATTGATGTTGCTTCGGGCTGATGAATAAACGTAACATTTTTGATGTCAACGAACAGAAAAGGGGCTTCAGCAGAGCTGCCTTCCTTATGAATATACCAGCTCACGGATTTCTTTTCCGTTCCCGGGGGGCCGGAAAGCAGGGCAGGACTGGTGTTTCCTGACACAAGACTGCAATTTTTTCGAAGCTTTTCAAGCAACCGGCTCTTGCCGATCAACTCGAATTGCGGACCCGTCTGATATTCCGAGACAAAACGCTGATATGCCCTCTCCTTTGCTGAGGCCTTTTCAAGACTGACATTACCTCTGGATAGCCTGTCAGCCAATATTTTAGCAAAGGCAACAGTCAATTCCGGAGAATGGTTCACAACCTGGTCAAAATCATTTTTATGGATAACAAGAAAGCGTGAGGCACGGACGGTTTCAACCGAGGCGGAACGGGGTTCACCGGTGAGCAACGACATCTCGCCAAACCCGTCACCATTTTGGAGTCGGGCCAACTCTACCTCGTTTTCGTTTCCTGCAAGCCGATAGACCCGTACCTCTCCAGAAATTATCAACCAGTAAGTTTCACCCGGATCACCTTGGGAAAAAAGAATGTATTTTTTAGAAATTATTTTATCTTCAGCCACCCCGGCAATCTGTCCGACCTGTTCAACGGAAAGCGATTGAAATAATTCTGCAGCCGACAACATATCAATCCATTGCTGCTTCAGGCCTTTTTTCAGATCCTCCGGGGCAACAGTACCGCTTTCCACCATGATCTGCCCCATGGACTTGTATTCACCCAGGGCTTCCAGAGAAGACTGTTTCTTGAGCGCTTCATTGACAGCTTTCCTGTCGCAGGCCTGATCATCCAGAAGATAACTGCCTATTTTTTTGGTATTTTTAACCATGCCGCCATGTAATTTAACCTGTTACAAATATCACTTCAGATAGGTATTTATACTTAACAGATTTCAGCGTATTCCACAAAAGGGAAACATTCAGAAATTTGCATGACTCTCTAATCAGGCCCTAACAAAAACCTCTCCATTTATTTATTTACTTAAAAAGTAACATTAATTTATAAAATATTTTCTCCATAAATGTTTTGAACAGGGCATTTTTATAGTTTCACTTTTCTGTAACAAACTCTGACGTTACCTTTATTTTACCAACCTGCAGGACCACCACGATGTGGTTGATATTTTGTAATTTCTGGCACCCTCCTGCAATAAAAAAACTTGCAAAATTTCCCAATACATATTTAAAAAATGAATTTCAATTCATTTAATAACTGTTCCGTATGGTCTGTTTTTCAGTTAGGCAAAGGGCGTACCATTCAAACCATTCAACACCAAAAAACTTGGAGGGTCAAACAAGATGCAAGAAGAGAACAAAAAATGCTTATCCAGAAGAGATGCAATTATTGGTGCAGGAAAATTAGCTGCCGGAGCAGCCATTGTTACTGCAGGGGCTCATGGTCTTATTAGACCGGCATCTGCTTCAAAACCTGCAGCTTTCCCTTGGGGATATAAAAAAATTGATCCACAACTGGCAGGTAACATTGCCTACGAAAACTGGTATAAGGGATTCTGCTGTTATGCTGTGGTAAGCGGAGTTTTAGCTCCTTTACAAAAATCCATAGGGGGACCTTATGCCTCACTTCCTCTAATGGCCTTCAAGTGGGGACATGGTGGTGCCGTTGGTTGGGGAACTCTCTGCGGTTCCCTTAACGGCGCAGGCATAGCCACGGGTTTCATTGCCGGGCATGAAGGTGAAAAAATCCTAAACGATGTCATCTTATATTATACTGAAACAGATTTACCTATCTACAAACCTGCAGCACCAAGAGCCCAGGTAAAAAATGTAAATTCCAGCGACAGCCCGCTTTGCCATGTTTCAGTAGGTAAGTGGATGAAAAAAGAAGGGGTAAAATTCTTCAGTGCGCCACGCAAAGAACGTTGCGCCCGGTTGTCTGCAGACGTTGCCATGAAAACAGTCATGTTGCTGAATGACTGGGCTGATGGCAAATACAAACCAGCTCATGGCTCCAATGTCGGGGATAATGGCATAACTACGCAGCTTAACTGCACAGAGTGCCATGGTGATGATGTCCCTGAGCCAATCACCTGATAGCACTACATTTAATAATCTTAAAAAGGCGGGGGATAAACAACCCCGCCTTTTTTTTCAGTGTGAAAGCAATACAACTGCAGATGAAGCATGTATATGTTGAATTCAGTTACACTCAGGTTTCAATAAGTTTATTCTGAATTGCAAAACGTGAAAGTTCCGCATTATTCCGCAAATTCAATTTCTTCAACAACCTTAAGCGGTAAGTGTCCACTGTCTTTGTGCTGATCCCGTAAGCAGAGGCAATCTCATGATTGGTATGCCCCATTGCCAGCCTTCTCAGCACTTGCAGTTCCCTGTTTGAGAGCGAATCCAAAGACGATTTGCCGCCGGTTCCCTTAGCGACCCGCAGGGCAAGGGCCTCACTTGCCTCAGCAGTAAGGTATCGCGATCCGCTCAATACGTGATGAATGGCCTTTACAATATGTTCCGGTGCAGAACGCTTGGTAACATATCCCATGGCCCCGGCCTCTATGGCACGTACCACATACTGCTCCTCCTCATGCATGGTTAACATGATGATGGGAAGATCAGGCAGATATATTTTCAGCTGGCTGAGCACCTCAAGCCCATCTAATCCTGGCATGGATATATCGATGACAGCCACATCAGGATTATTTTCCCGGGCTAGCTGGATTGCTTTCCTGCCGTCATCGGCCTCGGCAACAACCTCAATATCCTCGCTCTCCTCAATAATGCGGCGCAAACCGGCTCGCATAATAGAGTGGTCATCTGCAAGCAGTACCTTAATCATCCTGTCACCTCTGTAAACTGATCGATCGGGACTTTAAACATCACATGACAGCCCCTGCCCTTTTCGGACATAACTTCCAGATTGCCTCCGGCAAGGGTTGCCCGTTCCCGCATACCTGCAATACCAACCCCTTCAAACCCCGCCAGATCTGAAGCATCAAACCCCTTGCCATCATCCCTGACAGAAAGACTCAGTATGTTTCTCTCAGCCTTTAAGACAACTGACACGCGGCTTGCATCGGCATAACGGGCAAGGTTGGTCATGGCTTCCTGACAGATCCTGTATGCTGCTGTGGAGATTGTTTCATTCAATTCCGGAACATCAGCATGCTCAAAAACACAGATGATACCGCTGCGGTTCTCGAAATCACTCGTCAGCCACTCCAGAGCATCCACAAGCCCCAGATCGTCCAGTACCCCGGGACGCAGCCGGATGGCTATGGAACGAACATCTTTAATGGTTTTATCTATCAGGTCACACATTGTCAAGGCGCGCTCGGCAATTTTGGCATCGCTTCCTTTTAAGCGTTCCTGCATCCAGACCGCATCCATACGCAGGGCAGTCAATACCTGGCCCAGTTCATCATGAAGTTCGCGTGCAATAGCCGTACGCTCTTTTTCCTGGCTGGCCATTATCCTGCCAGACAGACGCCGCAGCTGATCCTGGGCCTTCTTGACCGCAGTGATATCTGTTGATATGCCACACACCCCGTTGACATTGCCCGCATCATCATACACCGGGAACTTGACCGACAGGTAAGTATGTATATCACCATTATGACTCACCTGTTCCTCTACCTGCATTGATTTACCCTGTTCCAGGACCTGGAGATCGTTTTTGCGGAATTCATCTGCAACCTCTTTTGTCACAATTTCATAATCGGTTTTACCGCGGACCTCCTCACTGCTAACCCCGAACAGCTCTTCAAATCGGGAGTTGACCAGGACAAACTTGCCCTCCCTGTCCTTGACGTAAACGACGTCGGGCGTATATTTCAAAATGTTAGTAATCTCCCTGGTGCGGATGGAGACCTGTTTTTCCAGGTCCTTCGAATAACTGGAGAGCTCCTCCGTGGCAAGCCTGAGCGCCTCGACCGCCCTGTTCCTTTCTGTCACGTCGATTAATACTGCCAGGGTTCTGAATATTTCATCGTTCTCATCACGCTCACCGATTGCGGAGAGAAGAATGTCGAGAAACTGGCCATCCTTTTTGATAATCCGGTAAGGGACATCGGCGCAGTAACCTCTTTTAAAAAATTCGGGGAATACCTCCTGTTCTGCATAATTTTTTGATTCTTTTGTAAAAAAATCGGTCAACTTTTTACCGATAACCTCCTGTTCCGTGTAGCCGAGCATTTCACTCCAGTAGTTACTGACGCTGACAATTTCTCCATTCCTGTTGATCGAATGAAGCATGGCCGGTGTATTATGATACAGTGAGCGGTAGCGTGCATCACTTTCCCGTAAAGCCTCTTCAGCGGCTCGCCTCTGAATAATCTCCTGGCTGGCCTGCCTGTATAGCGTCAGCACAATCAATCCCAGAACCACAAAAAAAGTCAGAAAAATTGGTCTGACAAATACGACAAGCGGCTTAAAAGCCTCCTGGGATATTTTTTTCATGTCCAGTAAATGAATGACTTTCCAACCGGGGTAATTGTCCATCTCAATTTCATGCAGAAGATATCTTTTGCCATTCTCAGCCACAGCATATTCTTCTTCTGTTTTCTTGAGTCCTGTCCACTCCCAGGGGCCAGTGCCAAACTGTCTTGAGGATGCAAGTTCTTTGGTCAACTCTTCTGAAATGTGCCAGGCAGTGTGATAGAGCCAGTCCTGTCGGTTAGAGATGAAGATAAAACCATTAGGGTCGGTAACCAGAACAATTTCATCACTGGTAAAACCAATTTCCCGCTCAATCTGTTCAATGGATCCTTTAATTACTACAATGCCGCTGGGTGACTCTTCACTGTATTCATAAATCGGGAAACTGAAATATACTCCTCTTTTCCCCGAAGTGGAGCCCAAAGCAAGATAGTTGGCTGGATTCCCCTTAATTGCCTCCTGAAAATAAGGGCGGAAGGAAAAATTCAACCCCACGAAACTATCAAGATCATTACGGTTACTGGAAGCTATAGTATTGCCTTCGTGATCCATAAGATAGCAAACGTCGGCACGCAGAGTATTTCTGAAATGATCCAATATACGGTTAGCGGCCAATAATGATTCAGGGGTTGAATGAGCCAACAAACCCTGGAGTTCTTTCATTCCGGCAAGGGTCCGCACCGGTTTTTTATACTCTGAAAGAAGTGTTGTAAGGTTTTTGTGGATCCGCTCCAGGCGGATAATCATGTGGTTCTCAGCTTCCAGGAAAGCCGTTTCCTTAAATGAAGAATAGTAAAAATATCCCCCGGCAGAAGCAAACACAAATGCCATAAGGGAGAGTATGAGCAATATTAAACGCAGTTTCATTTTTACATTATACCTTTCCCATTAATTCATTATCGGGAATTGCAATATTACTTCGGCAGGTTATACAGGAATAAGAGGGAGATATTCGGGCTCCCAGCGCATCTTCTCTATCAGTATTTTAAATCGTTCAGGGTCATTCTTGTGCTTGAATTTACTGAATGCGCAGGGACCGCTCACCTCTTCCCTGATGGCTGCTAAACCGACTTCAAAAGCAACGCTGGTGCTTACATCTTTAAGACTTTCAATGCGTGGCATAAGTATGCCGGCATCGAGATCCTCCCGGGATACCAGTTCCGCAACTGCCTTAGCAGCTCCAGTAAAGAATGAAGGCAAAACCTCTTTGGCGCCTGAAGCAAGAACTCCCAGGCCGACTCCGGGAAAAATAAAAACATTATTACATTGTCCCACCCTTATCTTTTGGCCCTGATGTTCCACCGGGGGGAAAGGACTGCCTGTGGCAACCAGTGCTTTGCCTTCAGTCCATTTATAAATATCCTGCGGCAAGGCCTCGGCCTTATCAGTCGGGTTGGACAGAGGCAATATCACCGGGCGCTCGCAGTTTGCAGCCATTGCTTCGACCACCTCCTTGGTAAAACAACCGGGTTGGCCAGAAGTACCTATCAATACAGTAATCCCGGCATGCTTGACTGCATCAAGCAGTGCATCATCTCCCGAATCCTGCAGCCAGCTCATCTGCACAGCGTTCTTCGCATATTTAGCCTTATAAGGTTCAATCATTCTGTCTGAAGTTACAACCCCCCGGCTGTCCAGAGTGAATATTCCTCTCCTGGCCTCACTTTCCCGCAGTCCCGCTTCGATCAGGGCAGCTTCTATCTGTTCTGCTATGCCAATGCCACCTGCCCCTGCTCCATGAACGAGATATACCTGGTCTTCTATTTTCTCCCCTTTAATCTTCATGGCTGCAAAAATAGCCGCCAGGGTTACTGCGCCGGTTCCCTGGATGTCATCATTGAACGAAATCAGATCATGCAGATACGCATCCCTTACTGCGAATGCCTTCTGCTTGGAAAAATCCTCCCACTGACAGAGGGCATGGGGGAAAACATTTTTAAATGCCCTGGCAAACTGCTGAATAAACTTGACATACTCAGAACCTGTCAACCTCCGGTGGCGCCAGCCAAGATATTCCTCGTCATCAAGCAGGTTTTGATTATTAGTCCCTACGTCAAGGGATATTGGCAGGCAATGCCAGGGGGCGATACCAGCCCCCTGTGTATAAAGCATCAGCTTCCCCAGACAAATTGCAATACCGCCAGCACCCTGATCTCCAATACCAAGAATTCCCTGGTTATCAGTAACCACTGCGACACGAATATCTCGATGCCCGTAACGGAGTAGTATTTCCTCTGCATTATCGATATTCCCCGGATAGATATGAACTCCGTTTGCTGTACGGAACATTGAAGAATACTGCTGGCAGGCCAGTCCCACAGTCGGCGTGTAGATTATTTCCATGAAGCGGGGAATATCAGTTGCAATAACAGCGTGGGCCAGAGTTGCATTCCGGTCAAACAGTGAGCGAATATAAAGGTAGCGGTCAATATCATCTTCTTTTTTATGTACCTTTTTCAGGCTGTTATTAACCTGCTGCACTAAAGGTCTTACAGCCGGCGGCAAGCTTCCATCCAATCCAAGCTCCTGCCTTTCTGTCTCTGAAAAAGCTGTGCCCTTGTTAACATAATTATTGCCATGCAACACGACACCCCGTGCACTGACTCTAATTTCTGTTGTCTTGCCATACTCGTCAAAGACAAATTTATTGTTTTTCGGTGGCATATTATAATGTCCTCTAAATCGGGAAGTTATCTATATTTTTTGACAGGCAATTTTATGCCTGCGTTTACCATAATGT
>JBHPCH010000078.1:0-11950 GCA_042576125.1 Thermodesulfobacteriota bacterium | reverse complement strand
GGAAGGACATCGTCCGGCAGGGTTACCAGCCTGTGGGTCGGCAATACTTTCAGGCCCGGATCTTCCATGGGGCAAAGGTACATCATGGTATAGTTATATGGGCTCTGGACCGGCAACTCACCCAGCCGTTCTTTCATCAACCGGCTATACTGCAGGGATGTCTTATAGCGATGATGACCATCGGCAATGTATACGGCATTATCCTTGAAAAGCTCTTGAACCCTGGACAGAATATCCTTATCAGTTATCGGCCAGATGGAATGTTTGCCGTCGTCGGCATCCCTGACCTCATAGAGGGGCTTTTCTGAACAACCCACTTCAAGAGCTTTCATAATCTGCATTTCAGGATCAGAATAGAGTGAAAAAATCTGACTGAATTGCGCCTTGCAGGTATCAATCAACCGCAAGCGGTCAGCAGTTACAGTATCGAATGTCTGTTCATGGGGCTTTACAATTCCCTCGGAAAACTCAGAAAGTTTCACCAGGCCGATAAACCCTTTACGGGTAAAGCGAAGTCCGGAGGGCAATTTGTAATCAATGGTATAAAGATAAAAACCTGGTTCCTCGTCACGGATAAGGATTTCCTCTTCCTGCCACTTGGTAAAATAGTTCCTGGCAGAGTTATAGCGCTCATCTGAATCATCACCTTTACCTGGAGATTTGCTTATATCCAGATAAATCATGTTATATGGATTCCTGGCCTGAAAAGCAGCCTGGGTTTTTTCATCAATTATGTCATACGGAGGAGTCACAACATCCTCCATGTGCTCCAGCTTCAGAGGATTGAAGCGCAGGGCTTTAAATGGTGCCACTATGGCCATATTGGCTTACTCCTTGATCTGTCTTATTATACTCGGGAGGTAGGTGAAGAAAATAAAGCAAAGTCTTTCTTGCTCTCCCGCACAAGGTTGATTATTTAGTATACATATAAAAAACTCGGTTCTGCACCCTATTAAAAAAGCAATTTGTTTTCAACAATACTTTTGGATTTTTAATTACATTTTTTCATATAAAACTGCGAGGTATTCCTGACATGTTTCACATCTTTATTAAAAGTCATTTTTCAGCAGGCCATCACTTGAGAAATTATCCCGGAAACTGCGAAAGGCCGCATGGCCACAACTGGAAAGTTGAGGTAACTGTCAAGGCTGACGGTTTAGACAATCTTGGCATGGGGCTTGATTTCAGAGTTGTAAAAGAGGCGGTAGGAAAGGTTCTTGAAACACTTGACCACCATGATCTAAACGATCACAAGGCCTTCCAAACTATCAATCCGTCATCGGAAAATATTGCTGTTTATATCTTCAATAATCTGCAAAATGATCTTTCTGCCGACCGTTATGGAGTTCACAGTATCACTGTATGCGAAACAGATAATTCAGGTGTAACCTACTTTGGAGAGTGACCCCCTGATAAAGATCGCTGAGCTGTTCTACAGTATCCAGGGAGAATCATCCTTTGCCGGATATCCATGCTTTTTTATCCGTTTTGCAGATTGCAATCTGCGCTGCACTTACTGTGATACCCGTTATGCCTATGAGGAGAATCACCCACAATTCAGTATCAGCCAGATACTTATTGAACTGAAGAAATATCCTGGTGCCATTGTTGAAATTACCGGGGGAGAGCCTCTGCTGCAGGAAGGAATTTATCCTCTTCTGGAAAAATTACTGGCAGCAGGCAGGACGGTTCTGCTTGAAACAAACGGCAGTCTCAGCCTTGCAGATGTTCCCGAAGACGTGGTCAAAATCATGGATATGAAATGCCCGGGAAGCGGGATGCATGAACAGATGGATTTTGACAACTTTGATCTTCTGGACCCGAAGGATGAGATCAAATTCGTCATAGGCTCCAGGGATGATTACAACTGGGCCGTTCAGGTAGTTTCCGCATACGGTCTGCAGAATAAAACAACCGTTACCTTTTCACCGGTTTCTGCCAATCTGCTCCCTGCAACTCTTGCCGGCTGGATTCTCGATGACCATTTACCGGTCAGGCTGCGGCTGCAACTCCACACAATTATCTGGCCTGGCAAAATTAAAGGTTATTAATCCTGCCGGAGGTCATTCACAAAACCACACAACTGCAAACATGCAGATTTGTTAATCACTCAAAAGCCGTCACCCTGGATGATTTTTTTATTAAATCATAAGCTTCGGGCATTTTCTGTCATTGGCCATTCATAATAAGTGATGGTGTCAATTGGGAAAAACTGACTATTTGGCCGCCATTAGCCTTTAAAAACTCTTCAGCATTCTTCTTGAGCTTAAATGGAATCGCCTCTCTTCCCATGGGGCCGTTGATTTGTGACCCAACGACGTAATATGCGCCGAAAGCGCTTTCATACATCCCGTCTGAATAAAGAGTGACCCATGCCATTTTTGTCCCGGCCGGCTCTTTCACATATTTCGCCGGGTCAGCATTAAAATTGACCATACATTTAGTCGAACAGAAATGCAGGGTCTTGCCATCCTTAGCCCATATCTGACATTTATGCTTTGGGTATCTTGCCGGATACATACCACAGACAGTGCAACCATCCTTTTCTGTTGGCTCCTTTATCTTGCCTGTTTTCTTTCTTTTCTTGTCTATCATCATCCTGGACTTCGGCAGTTCCATCTTCGCTGCTGCAAAGGCTCCCTGAAAATCAACAACCTCCCCGCCGTGACTTGAAGCAAACTGTTCAGCTGAGGCCTTGTCCGCAAAAGCAATTTTTGATTTCATTGTCATTGTACCGGGGGCTGCTGAACCAATGACATATGTAGCTTTTTCAACCGGCATCATTTTATCCGGATCAATATACATCGCCACCTGAATATCAGTCGGATCAGCCCCGGAACTGACTGTTTTGTCCGCCAGACAACGGATTGAACAGGTCGTTAAATCACCTTCTTGATGATGGAATGAGTGCCTGGTCCTGGCCCACATGTTGATCATCATACCGCAATTTGGACACCGCATTGTTTTGCTGTACATTTTAGGCTTCTTAATTGGATGTTCAATATCCGGAACCTGTTTTGCAGCTGTCATTGCCGGGTGATCTTTCTCCATGGCAAAGAGGTTGGAAACAGAACTGCCCAAGACCATAAAAACAAACAGAACTGTAAAAATAAATATGGGCCTGAAAGCTAAACTTTTAAAAAAATTCACCCAGTTCTGAACATACATATCTGCCTCCTATTGGCTTAAATTTTATTCCCAAATTTCCTACTCAAAAATTTACGGATTTTATAAAATTCATGGTTATTCAATCATCCGGTTTAGCCTTATGTGATTATCTGCCTGTCCGCGGCTGGGAAGCGGTTCCTGGGGCACCGGTTCCAGTTGAAGTTGTGCCTGTACCGGTTGTGCCTTGATTCTTGCCTCCAGCGGCATATACTGTTACTGCACTTGCAGTAAACAAGAAAACCAGCGTAATAATAATTAACCTTTTCATAACCACCCCCCCATGTTTTCTCAACCTTTTATGCTTTTGGACACCAAGACAATACCTGCGGTTCACTTATAATATAATGACAGGGGACGGGAGTTAAGTAAATGTGGCAAATTGTCTCACTCGCAACTGAGGTGATATGTGCACCGCAAATTGCACCTTTGCCCAATAAGCAAATTTTGCCAAAAGATACATTATTTTGAGTTTGCCAGGAAACAACCAGGTCTAATGCCAATGTTAAATATGGCACCAATCTATTGAATTCTCGTATATGCAGAAATCACAATCCGGAACTGTCAGTGAGTTTACAGTATTATATTATCTTCAGTATTTGGAAGAGGTGTGAGAATTGAATACTTCTGCAGTTATATGAAGTCAACATATCCACCGTACATCTTGATACTAAAAGAATGATTTGCGACTTTCAATTGATAGCAGAAATCTTAAGCAGTAAGCTTATTTAATCAGTGTACCCTCAAAAAATTACCTAAAAACAGCGCACACATACATCAGCTCAAAAGGACAAACTTTTATTCAGGCTCAATTTATCATGACTGACGGTTCCTCGTAATGCGGCCAGCCATTGTCATAAGGCTCGTAGTTCTTTTCGGAAATTAAGTCAGTGGGAGTAGGCTCAACGGGTGTATTGTTTTCCTACATTCTCAGATGCTTCAGGATTATGACCTCTGCCTTTTCAGCGGAGGAGTTCGGGCCGGAAGACCATGATAAGCCCCAAGGTGATGAGGATCACCCCGCCCAGGAGCTTGCACTGCCTGGAGTAGCGCAGGCCGACGTTGGTGACGACGGCCAGGGCCGCCAGGGTGAAGATGATCAGGTCGTCCAGCATGAAGAAGAGATCGTAGAGGAGGATGTAACCGTAGTAGTGGAGGAGAGGGAGCGCCCGCAGGGCCAAGGTATGGCTGAAGATAGCCGGCAGCCCTGCAGAGCAAACGAACTCGATACTGTTGACCGTGAAGGCGAGGGCGATGATGGCAATGAGAGAGGCGAGGGTGACCGGCTCCCGGACGATACACTCCATTCTGCCCAAGGTGCGCTGCTTTGAAGCCGCGTCGGTGACCCGGCAGGCCAACCCCTCCGTGCCAACCACGAACTCCCGAATGCTGAGCACACCAGCTCCCAGGGCGAAGAGGGCGACACCGATGGTGAGCGGTCGCAGGTAGCCCACGATGAGAAAGACATTGAGCCAGGCGGTCATGAAGAGGAAGTAGAGCACGCCCGAGGCGGCCACAAAGGTGCCGGCCAGAAGCAGGATCTTGCGCCGGTCGTTTAGTCCTGCGATGAGCGAAATGAGGTAGACCAGCGCCCACATGGCGCAGGGGTTGAAGCCGTCCACGAGCCCCAGGGTGACGGCGAGCATAGGTAGGGAGGCGTCCGCAAGCCGAACCTCGCCCAGCCAGGGCAGGTTGATCGTTTCCGGCGCCGCCATGGCCAGCGGACTTGCCCTGTCCCCCGTGGCGGGAGGCGAAAGCCTGGGGCCATATTCTTGGTAGAGAAGGACACAGCCGAGCAGCGCCAGAATAACCAGCAGCAGGAGCCTGAAGCGATCGTGGCGCCACTCTTTGAGGAAGGCAAACCTAGATGGAGAATCCGTACTTTTCATCTTTGCATCATCTCATTAGTAGAGTCGGTGATAAGTAATCGCTTTTTCTCCCATGTTAAATTCGGGGCGGTTCTGTGAAATCAACCCCCGGTTCGTCGCATAAATTTGCCAATAATTGATCATCGGTCAACTTGTCAACAAGAACTGCACATATCTTGCCAACATCTTCAGTTTTGTCATACAAGATTCGACTCAATATATCCACTGGCAATCTTGATACTTCAAGAACAATTCAGAAGTTTTAATTTATAGCAGTAAGTTTAACATCTGAAGGGTGTGTTCCACCTATTTTTAATTTTTGATTTATTTTATAATTATGGACAGTATAATATATGTAATAATTATTCGATTATAGGCTTGAATTTTTTTTAAAATTTTTAAATTTTAAAAATGGATTATCCTATGAAAACCCTTGGAATATGCGCTGGTGCCTCTACAATCTCCCTAGTTGGATTGGAACAGATCGAGACAGGCGTAGAAATTCTTTTTTCTAATTCCCAAGCCCATGACGGCAACCCGAAAAAAATTCTCCGCGAACTGCTTGGACAAATAAAGAATATTCAGGAATTTAAAATTTGCGTAACCGGGCGCAAGTTCAGGAATATGCTGAATTTTTCGGGCATTTCTGAACCAGAGGCCGTGGAATTGGCCGCAAGCTTCATTTTACCTGCAGATCATCCTTACAGAGTTGTGATAAGCGTGGGCGGCGAGACTACCATGATATATCAGCTGGATGACGATGGTAGGGTGAATGAAATCCATACCGGAAATAAATGCGCCTCAGGTACGGGTGAATTTTTTCTTCAACAATTGGGTCGCATGTCCATCACCCTTGACGAGGTGGGTGAAATGGAACTACCGGAAAAGCCGTACAAGGTTTCGGGCCGGTGTTCTGTTTTTTGCAAAAGTGATTGTACCCATGCCCTGAACAAGGGAATTGCCAAGGACCGTGTAGTTGCAGGCCTGGCTCGCATGATGTCGGGGAAAATTTTGGAATTGCTTAAAAAACTGCCCAAGAATTCAATTATGCTGGTTGGAGGATGTACCGACAATCAGAGCATGGTGCATTACCTGCAGGAAGCTATACCTGATCTGTACATTTCAGAGCAGGCTCTTGTTTTCGAAGCCTTGGGAGCAGCTCTCTGGGCTCTGGATAAAGAAACCACGCCCTTCATCGCACTAGATAAGGTTTTTGTTAAACACCGGAACGGACTCTCAATGCACGAACCTCTTTCCAATTGCAGAAACCTTGTTGATTATAAACATCAGGAGCGTGGTGTTGCATCAGAGGGGGATTCAGTTATTCTCGGTTTGGATGTTGGGTCCACAACCACCAAAGGTGTATTAATGCGACGTCGTGATAAATCTATTGTCGCGGCCGAATATTTAAGAACCAATGGCGACCCTGTCCGTGCCTCAAGAAATGTCTACAAAAGTTTGGCCGAACAACTGAACACTCGAGTGTCAATTGAGGGATTAGGAGTGACTGGTTCAGGTCGACAAATTGCCGGATTGCACGCGTTGACTGATGGTGTGATAAATGAGATCGTGGCACATGCAACAGCTGCCATTCATTTTGATCCTGAAGTGGACACAATTTTCGAGATAGGTGGGCAGGACGCTAAATACACATATATTACCAATGGAGTGCCCAGTGACTATGCCATGAATGAGGCATGCAGTGCTGGTACTGGTTCTTTTCTGGAAGAGGCGGCCAAGGAAAGTCTTGGGCTGGATGTAACGGAAATAGGCGATACAGCTTTTAAGGCTCAGGCTCCACCAAACTTTAATGACCAGTGTGCTGCCTTCATCGGCTCGGATATCAAGCAGGCCATACAGGAAAACGTGGCTTTGGAGGATATTGTAGCTGGCCTGATTTACTCCATTGGCATGAACTACAGCAACCGGGTCAAAGGAAACCGTCCTGTAGGCAAAAAGGTATTTGTGCAGGGCGGTGTCTGTTATAATAAGGCCGTACCAGCTGCCTTAGCCGGGCTTACAGGGAAAAGCGTTGTTGTACCCTCAGAAGCAGGACTCATGGGTGCTTTTGGCGTAGCCCTTGAAGTAGAACGTCGGATGGAGCAAGGGCTGCTCAAATCACTGCAGTATGATCTGCAAGAATTGATAGAGCGCGAAGTCGAATACTGTGAACCCTTTAGATGTGGAGGGGGAAAGGATTGTGACCGGAACTGCGAAATTTCACGCATCAAGATCAATGAGAAGATCTATCCTTTTGGAGGAATCTGCAACCGCTATGATAACCTTATACATAACCGCAAAGTAAAAACAGTTGACCATAACCTGGTAATCAAACGGGAGCGCCGTGTATTCCGCGACCTGTCGCCTAATGTTCCAGATGATACCAGACCGACGGTAGGCATGAATCGATCTTTTCTGCTTAATACCTACTTCCCCTTTTTTAACCAATTTTTTGCGGAACTGGGATTTCGCCTCGTTTTGCCTTCCGAACAGGACCCCAGGGGAGCTGATCAACAGGGGGCCGCTTTCTGCTTCCCTGTTGAAATAGCCCATAACTATGCCGCAGCACTTTTGGAAGAACAAATCGATTTCATTTTAATGCCCCATTTTACAGGTCTGGCCATTGATGAACCTGACAAGAGAGGCTGCGCGTGTGTTTTAGTTCAAGGCGAACCGTATTACTTGAGTACAGCTTTTCCCGCATTTGCAAACAATGAGAAAGTTATTTTCCAGGGATTGGATTTTTCAATGGGGCTTACTGAGGACAGGGAAGCTTTTCTGCAAATTGCCAGGAAACTGGGGGCTGATCAGAGCAAATTAGATACGGCTCTGCATGCGGCCGCAGCAGCTCAGAAGGAATTTTCCGGTGATATAAGAGAAATAGGCCGTCAGGGCTTGGCTGCAATCGAAAAGGATCCTGAAAAATTCGGTGTGGTTGTCTTCGGCCGGCCATACAACAGTTTTACCAGTGTTGCCAATAAAGGTATCCCGGCCAAATTTGCCAGCCGCAATATCACCATAATCCCCTTTGACATGGTTCCTTATTGGAATGAAAAGATTGCCGATGAAGATAACATGTATTGGGCCATGGGAAAGATCATTCTTAAGGGAGCTCGTTTCGTAAAAAAACATCCTCAACTTTACGGTGTTTACGTTACCAACTTTTCCTGCGGCCCCGACTCATTTCTTGTAAGCTATTTCAGGGACATCATGGGCCGTAAGCCTTCCCTGACCCTGGAACTGGACAGTCATACTGCGGATGCTGGATTGGAGACAAGAATAGAAGCTTTTCTTGACATCATTCGCTTCTATCGGGAAATCCAAAAGAGCCAACCGATTACTCATTCTTTAAAAAATCATTTCCGCCCAGCAGTTATTAAAGGAAAAAACGGTGTAACCGGCATATTGACCTCGAAAGATCGTTGGCTGCCACTGACTGATCCCGGGGTGCGGCTACTGGTTCCAGCAATGAGTCGTTATGCGACACCACTGCTGGCAGCTGCTTTCAGAAGAATAGGGATTAAGGCAGAAGTGCTGCAGCCAGCAGACAAGGACGTGCTTAAACTGGGACGTGGTCATGCCTCATGCAAGGAATGTCTGCCCCTGCAGGCAACTCTGGGTTCACTGCTTAATTATGTGAATCGATGCGATCATAATGATGAGTTGATTTATTTCATGGCCAGTTCAAATGGCCCGTGCCGTTTGGGTCAATATCACGTTTACACCAAGAGTGTTATTGAAAAACTGGAAATACCCAATGTGGCCATATTCTCACCCACCTCAGAAAATGGCTACTGTCTCCTGGGCGACAGTTTCATGCGCGTTGCATGGAGAGCTATAGTAATAGGCGATCTGTTTGACGAGATGTGGTCGACTATACTTGCCGGGGCAAAAGACCGCGAGGATGGTTTAAAAACTTTCCATGAAGAATATCAATCCATTATGGATGTTATTGACAAACGCTGGCCGATTCTTGCAGTCCAGCTATCTAAAAGCGCAGCAAGATTAAGTCAGATTGAGTTGAAAAAAACTTTTGAGCAATTCCCGAAAATTTCATTGATCGGTGAAATGTATGTTCGCCATGACCCGATTTCCCTGCAGAATATCATCGAACGTATGGCTGACAGGGGTGTCATAGTGCGTACCGCAGCTATAAGCGAATACATGAAATTTATTGATTGGCTGATTAAAAATAACATTCAACATGGACGAACCAAGGGGTTTGCCATAAGGGAACATGTTAAAAAATACTTCGACAGGGCAATCCGCAGGAGGCTTGCTCCCTCGGGCCTATTTTTTTATGACGGTACCACGGCACCGGTAGAGCCGATCATTGAAGCAGGCAAAAAATACATCTCTACCAATTTTACCGTTGAAACGATCCTTACCGTGGGGTCAGCTTTTCATGACATCCTGCATCCATCCTGCGGCATCATATCAATCGGCCCTTTCGGTTGCATGCCATCCCGGGTGGCAGAGGCAATCCTCAATGAAAAATTTACCACCACAGAGAAAAAAGCCATGTTTAATAATGGTGCAGATACAAGTTGGATGCCCATCCTCTCCAGGGATCGCAAGTTTCCCTTTATTGCTATAGAAACCGATGGCAATCCTTTCCCTCAACTCATCGAGGCTCGAATGGAGGCTTTTTGTCTGCAGGCTGAGAGACTTAATGAGTCGATGCTTAGCTGTCAATAAGGTTTAGGAGGTTTAGAGTCAACATGTCTTGCCATAATGTTGAGTAACTGATGAAGAATTACCAGTTAAGATGTGCACTGGCAATAGTAACTTTTTGGATGGGACTGCAAGTTAAGGTTAATAGCAGTTATTAAAAGTCGGCAGCCAACGTTTAACTGTGCCGCCCGGCTTTTTGGGTCGGCATAAGTGGTTGGTTGGGCAGCTTGATAATATGTTTACAAATTAATATATTCCAGGAATCAATCTATATCGTACCCGTTGTACATATTCTTTGTATCCTTTCAATTCTTCTTGAAGTGTTCTGTCTTCTAATTCCGTTCTTATCACGGCAATTATTATGGCTATGACTACTGGAATCAAGGTCCATACCGAACCTAAAGCAAGAACAATACCTGGAAGTGCGAGAATATTCCCAGCGTAGCCCGGATGCCGTACAATTCGATAAGGACCGCTATCACACACTTCATGTTCTCGATCTTTCTGGATACGCACCAAACTGGTAAAAAAGCGATTCTCAATCAAGGCCCATGAGGCGAAGGCGTATCCAAATGTTGTCAGAACAAAGCCGAGTAAATTCATCCAGATCGGGAATAGGGGCGACCATGCGAAATGGTGATCTAGGCCCGCTACTATGACAAGCGGAAATGTTAGGCTCAACGCCATCAATGGGCCAATTATTTTATCCCAAGACTTTACATCTTGAGCCTTTAAACACTTAGACCGTTCAGCCAGAAGTCCCGGATGTCTATGTTCTGCCCATATGCGTCCCCCTATGCCAGCCGTAACGATCAGCACAAAAAAGACCCACGCTTGCCACCAACTTAAATCCCATCCGCAAACCAATAGAATTGTGGGTATGGAAAGGTAAGTTATGATTATACTGAACCATTGGGATGGTTTAAATTTAATTACCGACATTTGGTTAACTATCATCGATACCTGATTTTTCTATACTCAACATATCTTGCCAACATCTTGACTTTATAAAGGAGAATTACCAGTTAAGATGTCCACTGGCAATAGTAACTTCTTAGGATAGGACTGCTAGTGATGATTAATAGCAGAAATTATTACTTGTGTAACACAAAAAAAGAGTCATTTATGACCTTGCCTTTGCAGGAATTACTTACCCAAAACAAGAATAATTTCAGAAGGTGCCTATTCTTTTGTGGAAGGCTTTTGGTTCGACAACAAACGATTTTTTGGTAAAACGCCTTTTTCTACATGGCATACAAAGCACCCTCCCATGGCCCGGGCCTCATCAATGTCGGCATAATGTCCCGCTTTCATATTGCTGGCTCTATAGCAGAAACGCGTCCTGTATTCATAATCGGAGGCATGGCTGGCATGACAGGTAACACAAGTTATGCGGCCATCGGGGCCGATAGAAAAGTCGTCCGGAAGAGTTGCATTCTCCGGAGGACGAATATTGACCGGATGGTTGCCCGGATGGGCAAAGTCCTTGTGACACTTCAAGCATATTGTAATGGAAATCTCTTTTTTGGTTCGCATGGGCAAATGATCAGGGACATTTAATACAATCAATTCAGGAAATTCCTCGTCCTCATCTGTCCCACTATAGACATGACAGTATGAACAGCGGTGGTCGATAAAAGGGAGGTGTACATCGATTTTATCCATAGAATCTTCAACGATTTCCTTATGGCACTGGCAGCAAAGTGTATCGTCGTAATTCTCTTCCGCAAGTGAGTTATTTGGAGAGATCGAGAATAATAAAGGACACAGCAGGACGACCGGAAGCAGAAGGCAGTCTAGCAGAATGAAAACATTAAACCCTTTAGAGAAAAGATTTCTCTTCAAGGGAAAATCCTCCTCTTCTTGTTAATATGGTTTTTCTAAATCCACCCCAAAAACACAAAGGCCTCCAAAAGAAACAAAAGTTCCTTCGGAGGCTTGATAACTGACTTCCCGGTAAAGCCCACTCATTGGAGTTTACCCCCGCCAGAGGTTCAGTGAAACAATATCATATTTGAAAAAATATTAACTCTCAAACGAGAAAAAAACAAGTGCCACAATGTGTTAGGAACGTGAAAACTGATTAAGTCCACATTTCTTGCCAACATCTTGACTTTATAAAGGGGGATTACCAGTAAAGGTGTCCACTGGCAATAGTAACCATCTTAGATGGGACTGCTAGTGATGATTTATAGACATAATGTCTGACAGGTAGCCAAGAAGGCCCGCCTCCTGTTTTAATT
>JBHPCH010000077.1:0-11963 GCA_042576125.1 Thermodesulfobacteriota bacterium | reverse complement strand
GGTGCCATGAAGTATGCCATTGGACCGCGCCGTGAAATAGGGATCAGGACAATTTTTAATGTTCTCGGACCGTTGACAAATCCGGCGGGCGCTAATGTTCAACTGCTGGGTGTCTACTCACCCGATTTATGCGAAAAGCTGGCCAGGGTCCTGGGCAGGCTGGGAACCTTAAGAGCTCTGGTGGTCTGCGGTGCCGGTAATGTTGATGAGCTGACGGTAACAGGCAATACAGATGTGGCTGAACTCATTGACGGTGAAGTCAGGACCTACACCGTGCGTCCCGAAGATGTGGGGCTGGAACGCGCACGTCTGGCCGACCTTAATGGTGGTGAGACCCCGGCTGAATCAGCAGATATTCTGCGTGACGTCCTTTCCGGAGCTGAAGGTCCCAGGCGCAGTATGCTTCTTATAAACAGCGGTGCGGCTCTCTATGCAGCAGGCAAGGCGCCGGGTTTAAAAAGCGGTGTCGAACTTGCGGCCCAGATAATTGATTCCGGGGCCGCGCTTGCCAAGCTTGATGCCCTTATTAATTTCTCACAAAATGTTTCCTGATCATGATCCTAGATACCATTGTTGCCCGTAAGAAGCTGGAAGTCGCACGACTAAAAACAGAAGGTGTAGGCAGGTCTGAATTGCCGGTCGATCCTCCGCGGGGATTTATGCAGGCTTTAATACAATCATCTGAAATTGCAGTGATTGCTGAAGTGAAAAAAGCTTCCCCTTCCAAGGGCGTTATTTCTCCAGATTTTAATCCTGCTGCAATTGCTTCCAGTTATGAAAAAGGGGGGGCAGAGGCAGTTTCAGTGCTCACCGATGAAACCTTTTTTCAGGGAGCCCTTGATTATATACCCCTGGTTCGGCAGAAAGTGAAACTTCCTGTTATACGCAAGGACTTTATTATTCATGAACTGCAGATCGAAGAAGCCCGCAATTATGGTGCTGATGCAATTCTCCTTATTGCCGCCATTCTTGAGCAGGAGCAGATACGTGATTATCTGCAGATGAGTAGAGAACTTGACATGGATGTCCTTGTTGAGGTACACGATGAGAAGGAATTAGAAAAATCTCTTACTGCGGGCAGCAGCCTGATCGGTATCAATAACCGTGATCTCAGGGATTTTACCGTGGACCTCGGGACCACCATCAGATTGCGCCAGGAGATTCCGGACTCAATTCCTGTGGTAAGCGAGTCAGGCATTAGAAACCATGACGATATGAAAATGCTGGAGGATCATGGTATTACGGCAGCGTTAATCGGTGAAACCCTTATGCGCTCCCATGACCGTGAAGCAGCTTTAAAACAGCTGAAAGGAAGATAAAAAAAAGTGGAGTAAAAATGGCGCTGCGTACGAGAATCAAGGTCTGTGGTATTACCGGAAAGGAAGACGCCAGGGCGGCTGTTGCTGCAGGTGCTGATGGGCTGGGATTTATTTTTGTGAAGCAGAGTCCGCGCGTGGTTGATCCTGACATAGTCAGGGCAATAACCGGTGAATTGCCACCGTTTGTTAACAGCATTGGCGTATTCTGTGATGAAGAAATTGAAGTGGTTGAAGAAATTATACATTACTGTCGCCTGACCCTGGTCCAGCTCCACGGGTCTGAATCTCCAGAGTATTGCAAAATTCTTTCCTGTCCCGTAATTAAATCTTTTTCCGTACATCCTGAGACTGAAAGCCAGGAGCTTGCAGCCTACTCTGAAGTTGTGAGCGGTTTTCTCCTTGATACCTATCATAAGGATATGGCGGGAGGTACAGGCAGGGTATTTGACTGGAAACTGGTTGAACAGATTCAACCCCCGGGCCCTGTTATTCTTGCCGGGGGATTGAATCCGGAAAATGTTGGCGATGCCATCCGACTGGTAAAACCCTTTGCAGTGGATGTAAATTCTGGTGTGGAATACCAGCCGGGCCGTAAAGATACGGACAAGCTCAAAAACTTTGTCAATGAAGTCAGAAAAACAGATGAGCTTGCCAGTAAAGCCGGCACCTTATTCTTAGGGTAACGTATTCCGGCAATGGATCCGGAATATATTCTTACTCGTCAATTTCAAGAACAACAAATCGAGTATGCTGATCACGCTGGATGAGCATTAACAGGCTTTTATTTTCTTTCGTCTCCTGTAATGCCTTCAGGTATTGGGAAACATCATCAATCTTTTCCCGGTTGATTTCCAGGATAATGTCTCCCCGTAAGACCCCGGCTTCTGCAGCTGCTGAGTCAGGGGCAACATCGGTTACTATCAGGCCGTGATCTTCTTTAATGCCAAGTGATTCGGCAATTTTAGGTGTCAACTCCTGAACAGTCATTCCGAGCTTTCTGCTTGTGCCTGTTGCAGTATCTGCAAGAATAGCTTCTTCTTCCTCAAGTCTGCCTATTTCAACCGTAACATTCTGCTTCTTTCCGTCACGGATCAGAATAAGACTGGATTTTTCTCCGACATTGGTATTTGCAACCATGGCAGGCAGCATGCTCATCTGGGAGACCTCCCTCCCGTTATATGAGATGATAACGTCTCCTGGCTTGAGACCTGCTTTTTCTGCAGGGCTGTCAGGCACAACCTGGCCGACAAGGGCGCCGATGGGACGCTCAAGATTGAACTTTTCAGCAAGGTCAGCAGTGACCTGCTGTATCATTACCCCAAGCCAGCCCCTGGTAACTTTGCCCTCATCCTTGAGTTGGGCAAACACGTTTTTAGCCATGTTTACAGGGATGGAAAAGCCGATACCAATGTTACCTCCTGTGCGACTGAAAATTGCCGTGTTAACCCCAACCATCTCACCTTTAAGATTAAAAAGCGGCCCCCCTGAATTCCCAGGGTTGATAGAAGCATCCGTTTGAATAAAGTTGCCGTAGGATTCGTTATTGATTGAGCGTCCCTTGGCGCTGACAATGCCTGCCGTAACAGTCTGCTGTAATCCAAACGGATTGCCGATGGCAATTACCCATTCACCGACCCTCAATTTGTCTGAATTGCCGAAGGTGACAAAGGGAAGATCGGCTTTGGGTTTAATTTTTATCAATGCCACATCACTTTTAGGATCGCGTCCGATGATTGTTGCTTCGTATTCTTCAAAGGTGGAAAGGGTTACATTTATTTCGTCGGAATCTTCTACCACATGATTGTTGGTAAGGATATAACCGTCAGAAGTGACAATCACCCCTGAGCCGAGGCTGGTCCTTTTCATTTCCCTTTTAGGGGCTTGCCCCGGTGCCTCCGGAAGACCAAAAAAACGTTTGAAGGGTTCCGGGATTTCCATTTGATCAGGAAGAGAAAACGGGTGAGCACCCGAAGAAACCTCAACTGTCTGGGTTGTGTAAACATTGACAACCGTGGGGGCGAGTTTTTCAGCCAGGTCGGCAAAATCAAGCGGAACTGCTCCTGTTGCAGAACGGACTGAGAATAAAGCCATGATCAGGCCCATTAAAACAGATGTAACTATAAGTAATGATTGTTTTCTGAGGTGAAGTGCGTGAACCATTGTGTGTCTCCTAATTTTGGGCTGTTGCATTGTTGAAAAAAAGAGAATGAATTTAAATAGATAAACACCGTTTCATCAGTATATGCAATTAATAATAAACATTTTATTTATAAAGGCAAGGTGGCAAAAGACCACATCTTTATCCTGAAGTTAAAAATATTTTGAAAAAAATATTTCGTGAAAGAGTAACTGGAAATATCTTTGCAGTCACAGTTTGTCTATACAATTCTTGACACTGTCATGTATAATTGCTAATAGCTGAAAACCAATTTTAAGGTTAAGTAAGAAAGCTGCAGCATAAAGCATTCGGCCACCCTAGCTCAGTTGGTAGAGCAACTGATTCGTAATCAGTAGGTCGTCGGTTCAACTCCGATGGGTGGCTCCAGTCACAGAGAGGGATTACAGCTTTAGTTAGTTGTAGTCCTTCTCTTTTTTTATGCTCAGTTCTATGCGAGTTCTATGACAGGAGAAAATTGAATCAATTGTTGAGGTAACATACCGGTAATATTATCAAATGAGTAGATGATGATTTTATATCAAAAAATTATATCTATTGCAACATCAAGCAAAATTTGCTATTATTTATATGTGAAATCAATTACTTAGGTAAAATTTCATCTTGCAATAAAATTATATTTGTGACCGATATGACTAAAAAGAAAAAATCTTCTGCTAAAACAGAGAAAAATACAGCAAATAAACGATGGAAGAAGGGGCAGTCAGGCAATCCTAAAGGAAGACCTGTAGGCTCAAGAAATAAAGCTTCTATAGCTGTTGAGAACATATTCTTAGACGAACAAGAGCGTTTATCTAGAAAGTGTATCAAATTAGCTCTCAGGGGCAATATGCAAGCTTTAAAGCTATGTATAGAGAGAATATGCCCTGTAAGAAGAGATACTCCTATTAGCATCAAATTACCCCGTATAACTAAAATTGATGATGCAACTAAGCTTACTACTACTCTGATTGATAAAGTTACGTCAGGGGAGCTGACACCGAGTCAAGGGGAGCTATTGTCTCGTATGATTGAGAAGCATGTTAAAGTTTTGCAATTAAATGACCTTGAGATGCGATTACAACAACTAGAAGAACGTTTAGAGACCCCTTAAAACCCTTAAACCCCTTTTTTTATATATACGGGGTAGCTGGGTTACTTGTGATTGATTTTTCCTTAAAATTCTGATCACTCAATTTGGGTCTACAGGAGGCTCACAGTGTCAGGAATATCTGCAATTGCTTCTAAACTGAGAAGCCTAGTAAAGAAAACAAAGATTGAGCCTAGGAAAGTGTCAGTCGTCTATTTTGATCAAGACGGAAATATTGACTGGCCTGACAATTGTAATGACTATGTTCTAGCTGTGCCTAAACCAATGACAGAAGAAGAATGGGAAAAGGCATATTCAGATTATTATAAAAGTATTGAATCCAGTTAACATATCCACTGGCTATCTTGATATTTCAGGAAGGATTCACGACTGTAAATGTATAGCAGTTATCACGATAAAAATTTTCAATTTGATTAATTTTGTCCATAATTAATAGAAATAAAAAGTAATAACGAATCTAAATTATCCTTGGTAACATTTGTTCCTTGCTCAGCTATTCCATAAAGCGTTATTACAAAAAAGCTGTCTTTAATATTATTGTTAAGTTCACCATCTGGAATTTGTTCAAAATTGCTAATTGCATCAGTAAATCTTCCAGCCACTTCTAGTGCCTGTAAATAGTCAAAAACACCTCTTAAAGATACATATGAACTGTTTATTTCTTCTATATAAACTTTCTCACCATGACCAATTATCTCATTAGCTTTGTTATTTTTTCCAGCCTTTAACAATGCTATAGCTATTGTGGCAATATCGCTTAAGTCTGGCTCAGTATAAGAGTTAAAACTTTCATAAGCTGCCTGAGCATATTTTATGCCAAGCTCAGGTTCTTTTAATTCTGTGTATAAAATACTAATATCAGCATTAACCCTTGCTTTGTCCTCACGACTATCGAGACTTAATATAACGGGCCCCATTTTTTTGAGAGCATCAATGGCATCTTCCTTATTTCCATTTCTTTCATTGTGGCGAGCTATAAAAAGATAAGTATCAGAGATATATCCATTATCACCTGTCATTTTTACAAGCTTTATTGCAGAATCATATTGTTTTGCTTTTGCTAACTCAAAAGAAACACTACGATAGTTTAAATATTTTAGGAATGAACTAGTTGCTTGGTTTAAAATTGTAATGACTTTTTCAATGTCACCGATAAGGGCATAAATTTCCGCTAAGTTTTCTTGCTCATTCGATTCAGATAAACTGCTAACCGAGTCGTTTTTAGTTATAAACAACTCAGCAATTTCTTGAGCTTTACTGGTTTCGCCAAAAAGTACATAAGAAGACACAGTCTCTTTTATAAGTTCAAGTTGCTCTTTTACATTTGCTTGTTTCAGGTCTTTAGATACATTATCCACAAACTCTATTGCTTTTACCCTATCACCAAAAATATAAAGTTTTTTTGCTATTCTTATCTTGTTTTTTGAAAAAGAATCTTTGTTTTTTAAATGAGGCAACAACAAAGTTGCCTCATTTAATAAATCAATTGCTGCATTGCTTGAGGATAATTTATTGAGCCATAAAGAACATGAAACCATAGCTTGTATTTTAAGCTCAATATCGTCAATTTTTTCTATTGTTGTGAACGCCTCGCTAAATTTATTAAGTTTTGCATAATGATAAGCTATATATTTCAAGAAATAGTCTCTTCTTTCTGGTTCTATATTAGTCGATTGAGCTAAATCTAATGCTAGGGATAATGGATTATTCTTAATTTTTATTCTTTTTTCAATCTCAGGAACAATTATTTGTCTGTAATCATTCAGAGTTTTATTATTAATAACCTCATCTCCACTAGCTAGTTTGACTGCAATAGAACTTGCAGGGTACTTCTTAATAATTTTATCCATCATTAAAATTGCTTTTTTATAATATGACAAAGATTCTTCAAGATTTGTTGATTGAGATTGTTCTGCCTGTTTGATTAATTTTATAGCTTTATTAACAAATAATTCATTTGCTGCTTCTTCAGGATTAGAACAACCAGTGATAAATACAGTGAAAAGAATTAATGAAGTTAAAAGAATTTTTCTCATATATGACCCTCTTTTATTTCCCCCAATAAATCAATTTTAATTTGTTAGATAGCTAGCTACAATATTTCTTGCAGCTAAGTTATCTATAATGAGACTTACTACTTTTACGCTCTTATCTTGCGATAGGTTTGGCTTTGCATTACAGATGATTAAAGAAAACCAATCAAAAAATAACTGACTAAGATTATGGACTAAAGTCAATGAGAATAGAGAATTGGATGGTGTTGAGCTGGAAGAATAACTTTTAAAATCTGGTAGAAAAAATGTGGTCGTATCTCTGTCAGCAAAACAGTACAACCCCTATGCCAAGATAGATTGAGGGGCTGTAACGACTATTGTTCAAGTCTAATTTTGCAGATTAATCAAAATACAAGATATGAGCACCTGGATTGTTTTTCTCTTGAACGAGCCTTGTATTTAATCGTTTAGCCTCTCGTCGTAGTAGATTAATTATATGATCCTTTATTATTCCTGATCCAGACTTAGAACTATGCCCGTGAATCACTTTAAGCCCTTTATGATTTTTACTAAGGCTGATTTCAATACCTTTAATAACTTTTCTTGTAGCATCTTCTCTATCTTCACCACTGTGAGCCACATCAATTACGTAAATCGGACGAGTCAAACTCCGATGCAATTTGGTATCACATTTAAAACAAGTTTCTCCTACCTGTCCCTCTATTCCGCAAGTAGGGCATTTAATTAATTGGCTATTCACTATGATTGTTATTTTTTTTGTGGATATTGATTCCACTCTTTACCATTAAGAAGCCTTCCCGCCTTCTTTTTGTTCGTTCCTCCCCACTGCTTAAAAAAGAAGGGTACATTATTAGCAAGACACTGATCCTTTACAGATTCAACCCATGACTTTTCCATTGGTCGAGCACCTGGCCCAGATTCTCCACCGACAACAACCCAGTCTATACCGGCAAGATTTAATTCCCCAACTGAAGCAATCATAGGTTCAATTGACAAGAAACGAATTGATGCAGGCACTTTTCGTAACAAATTTATACGATTTTTATAGTCGCCTGATTCAACAGTTACCCCCATCCATATGTTATCAGTCCAGTCAAGACTTTGAGAGATTTCAACAAGTCTCTCAGCTCTCTTAGTGAGGACTTGGAAAGTGTGTTGAGGAGCTTTAGCCATAGTTTGAAAAACAGATTTAATAAAGCTGTCTGGAACTTTCTTATGAAAAAGATCGCTCATTGAATTAACGAAAATAACTCGGGGTTTTTTCCATTTTAAAGGCAACTCAACTAAGTCATGATGCAATGTAACATTGAACCCATTCTGATAGCGTTTGTTCCCCATAGCTTGAAGACGTTTCGCCATCCGATAAGCGTAACAATGCAGGCAACCATCACTTACTTGAGAACATCCAGTAACTGGATTCCAAGTTGCTTCTGTCCATTCAATTTCAGAATTAAAAGCCATAAAAAATCACCTTAATATTTAAGGAAAAGTCACTTCTACACGATCAGCAAACGTTAATTCGCCCTTAATAACTCTTCTCTTTGACATAGGGGGATCAGCTTTGATTTTGCTATCTTTTTCTAGCTGAGACAAGACATCTTTATAGTTCTTTTTTATAAACCTTCTACCTACATTATGACGTTCATAAATATTTTTCATAGTAAGTGTTTGACCAGAAAATTCATCAAGCAGCATAACAGCAAGTTCATCAAGAGGTCTTGAATACTCAAACAAACGAGGCAGAGCTGAAGTAGCCGGATTGTATTCAAAAGAAGGAACACCTTGTTCAGTAAAAGAACTCTCTTTAGCCATAATGGTTTTCATTATCCCATAACCTAACGGGTGCTTTGAAACAAAAAACAAATGATGGCTAGTTCTTTTCCCAGTAGAGTTTTTAAAAAGAAAAGGTATTACATATTCGCCTCCTAAATCGTGCAATGCTTCTACAAGAGCTTCGACAACATAAAGTTCTCTATCAAATGAATCTAAATCCTTGAGTTCTGATTCTAATTCTCTAGCACGTCCTTCCCCGAATAGAGCTGCCATGTGCTCTTGAACTAATGGATTTGTAAGTCCCATGTTAATTCTATTATAATTGAAGAAAAATATGCATTCACATCCCCAGTCTTTCAGGACTGAATTTATAAGTCTGAGGGAAAGACCTTTATAGCCCCATGGATCAATAAACATAAGAGTTGGTATTAATTCCATTTTTTCAAATTTCTTTACAATTTCAGTTCCCACTTCTCCGTTCATTATTTCAGGTTTATATTTTAGCTTTTTAATTCCCTTAAGTGATTCAATATCTTTTTGTAATGAGGCTGTACTGTCTGTATTTTTGTCATTGAATAAAGTCACTAAGGCATCGCAAATCTTTGGATCATTAATAGCCTTTTCAAGTAACATCATAGGTGTAGATTTTGTCCCATCTTTATAACGTCCCGGTCCTGCGAATAAATCAAAATATGCAATTTTCTCTACATGTGATTGGGATAACATCACATTCGCCCAAGCCCAGAAATATTTTGTAACAATAGTTGCTTTTACAATTGATTGTTCTTTTGCTTCGTCAAAGAATTTTTTAGTCATGTAATCTATATCCCTATTAAAGCTTACCTATTTGTTAACTTCGCCGTGAATTTTCCAGAAAAAAGTCCCTTTACTCTCAGGGAAGTTTGTTGAAAAAAATACCCGGTACGATAGAGTTTTTAGGCTAATTGACTGAAAGTATTAACTGATATAGTGACATCTTGTTTGGCATTTAGGACGTAACGCCCCCTTTTATCTTTTTGAATCCTAACTGGGAAATTTTTCCCGTCTTTAATAATGCCAACTTCGACCAATTGTCGTATCTGGCTACTAGGGAGTATTAAATAGTCATTATAATAACGATAGTCATCACACTGTCTTAAGATAAAAATGTAAAATGTTTGAAACGAGTCTTTGGCGACAAAACTACTTTTCTTTATTGAGAATACAAAAGCCCTATTATCAGAAGGATTAGATGTCTTTACCTGAATATGAAAATAATTATTATCTTTACTAGCTATAATATCAATGCCATCATCAACAGCCATAGCAGATGCATTAAAACCATAAAATAATAATTCACTGATTACAGCTGCTTCTCCAGCCTTTCCTGTGTACTGGCTAGTAATATTAGGGGGTAAAGTTGGTGTAGGTTTTACAACAGGCTTCCTTTTTAATCGGTATACTCCTCTTTTAAAACCACCAGATTTGTTTTTAACTTTTGAAAAACTAGCTTTTGTACCTTTCTTTTTAGCATTAGCTGAAAGAACAGCTGAGATTTTAACGGGAAGCTTGTCAGGAGGAACTTGTATGTTAGGGAAACGTTCTACAACCATCTGAGCAATATCGTTTACGTGAGCTGCACCTGTGTGCTCAGACATAACTTCTTTTACTTGCTCGATAAGACTCATATAACCTCCTTTTATATGTTTCAGCTCTCATCCTAACTACTCCTCAACATCATCAATATAACAAAACTCATATAATAACAAGGCTATTTCTTTCAGGGACTTAGAGCCAATATTCCTTGCTAGCGTAAGTTTATTCCTCTCTGCAGCGATCTTCTTAGGCTGATAAATAATATCCCTATCACCTAAACAACCAATTAAACTATTTTTGCAACGAGTAGATAACCCCTTTGCGAAAGTCTTATTAATAGTATCCATGCATCAGAAGCTACATAGACTTTAGTGATAGCTCAACACCAGTTGAATGATAGGCAAGTGCTAGGTTTTTACTATAAAATTAAACTAAAATTGACAAGTCATGACTCTGGAAGAATAGGAAAAAAAGATTTTTCTCAGAAAATTGAATATAAGCTATTTGCCTAGAAAAAAGATTAAATCTCAGCTAAAATCTCGGCTTTCTTTTGTTTATATTCTTCTTCAGATATTAATTGTTTTTCTTTTAAGTTATTGAGCTTAGTGAGTCTTTCTTCAAAACTTATTTGTCCTAGCCCGATCTCTTTTTTATTGTCTTGACTTATATCTACAGTATTGCTGAGATTTGAATTTTCAGTTGTTTGATTTCGAGTCATTTTTGATTCAGCAACCTGATGTCGCATTACTTCAATAAGATTTGTCCAATTCTCAGCGATTTTCATCCTTGTAGGTATTTCTCTTGCAGATACTAAATGGCGTTCTTTTGGCATTTTTTTAGTTTGTGTAAGTTTTGCTGGTTTTTTAATCAACGCATTTCTTTGTGTAGTGATGAAGCAGGTAAAAAAGAAAGATGAAATGTCAGAAATTGCCCCAATTATTAAAACTATCTGAAATAAAGATAGACTTTTAAGTTTAGCTTTAACATCGTTATGATCTTTAGCTAAACGTTTCATATAGCCTCCTCTTCCTTATTTAATTTTAAAAAACATATAAATTAGATCATACCAACTGACTTACTATGAATCCTGTAAATATTACCCATAAACTAATTAACAATATGAAATACAAGCAACCAGTTTTATTGTTGCTACCTTTTTTGCTCTGCCTTTCCTCTTCCTCAAGTATACTCATTTCAATGACACCATCACCATCGTCATCGAGCAGGTCTAAAGGATCGTCAAAATCGTTCATGGTGGGTTATACCTCAATTGGTTGGTAAATGAGGAAATTACGATAACAATCTGTCAACTATAATGATTTATTTATAATGCCTATGATATTATTCAATATTTTATATAATCCTTAATCTTTAGTTTTAGGTCTAATATTTTTTTATCGTATCTTCTGGTTAGCCGGTATTCTTTTTCAAGTTTCTTCTTTTTACTTCCTCTAAAGGTCTTATTCCTAATCATCTCTTTTTTATTTAGGTCATAATGTCGTTCTTTCTTAATTGCCTTATCTTTCTCAGAGTCAATAAAATCAGAGAAATCTACTATACCTTCTAATTCTCTCGGTGGTATATCTCCTAATTTTAGTAACCGGTTTATTTTCTTAATATCGAGGATTCCCTGACGAAGATACCTAGATTCCAGAACAGTATAATATTCCTCAGCGATTTTCATCTTTGCTATTACGTCTTTATTTGAAGATTTAGCTGGCTTGTTAATGAAATTAATTTCTATTAAAGGTCTACTAGTGTCATTCATGCGTAATTTTAATGCAAGGCTACTTATATTTCCTTTTTTAATACGACCTGATGTCAGAGCACCAACTATTGCTCCAGCTCCTCCAAAAGTCAGACCTCCAATTGCAGCTCCTGCTAACGAAGCAATAGACCCTGCTTTATATACTGTATTATTATTTATTGATAATTCGACATTCAAAACATTTTGGAGATCAATAAATTCATCTTGTATATACAAAGAAGAACTTGGGAATCTCATTAATATTTTC
>JBHPCH010000076.1:0-12004 GCA_042576125.1 Thermodesulfobacteriota bacterium | reverse complement strand
CCTAATTAAAACAGGAGGCGGGCCTTCTTGGCTACCTGTCAGACATTATGTCTATAAACCTTAACTAGCAGTACCACCCAGAGAAGTTACTATTGCCAGCGTACACCTTAACTGGAAATTTTTTATTTTAGAGCACAATGTATTGGCTAGAAATCTATACTTAGAAAAGCTGTAAAATTTCATCCTGAATCCATCCTGTTATTACTTAAGTTCTCACCTGATATAAAAAAGCCTCAATACACAAAAAACATATTTGTTGTGTAAAAAGGTTTTTTTATAAAGATGTATAATTGTTTCCAGTTAAAATAGACTTTTAATAGGCTCTATTTGAAAGTTTTGAAATACAATTCATTCCTGCCACATGCACCAGGTGCTTAAGAGCCTTAAGCCACCGTAATATCATACAGCAGGATATTTCGTCCCACTAGTTCACCATCGCGGAAGAGCGGTAAGGAAACCCGCCGTATTCGCCTGCCGTCAAGCAGGTCAAATTCATGTGTATACTTTTTTTCCTGCTTAAGGACCTGAAAACTTAAATGCAGGAAATTGTCCTGATCGCTCACAAGGCTTTTAACCCATTCAAGGTTTTTTCTGGGATTATTTTCCTGTAAGAGTTTCTCTGGAATACCAAACATTTCCTTGTAAACGGAGTTGTGCTTGAGTATCCGGTTGGATCGATCAAGTATCAACCAGCCGACCCAGTCCGTACTTTCCATTGCGGCCCGCATCAGCCAAGTCTCTTCCTCCAGTTTTTTTCTCAGCAGAATCTCTTCCGTCATATCATCAACTGTAACTATCATGCCCCTGTACTCTCGGTGGTCAACCACTGGGATGCACCAACCGGAACGGTATGCTTCTGTGCCGGATGGCGAGATAACAGCAATGTTTAAGAATTCTTGCGGCTCAAGTGTCTCCCTTGCCTTTAAATAATACTTGAGTATTTCCTCAAACCGGCCTAATGGAAAAGCCTTGTCCATATCGGGGATATGGGTTCCCAATAGGGATTTCTTGGGTACACCGTACTTATTAAGAAGCCAGCCGTTGATATAATAAATTTCGTCATTCTGGTCAGTCACCAGGACGCCGGACTGCATTTTCTCGACAATGGTCTCGTAAAAATTCTTCATCTCCACCAGACTTTTTTCGATACGTCGGTGATCGGTAATATAATGGCTTAGCTTTTTGATGAGTAATTCAACTCCCTCATCCAGGTTGCTCGATAAAATGAATTCGGGGTCCAGGCCGTTTTTGATCCGGCGACCAACCGCCAGAAACTCCTCGTAGGGGCCATACAACGTTTCGGAAAACCTTTCCTGCATTTCAATGGAAGCTTTCTTCGTGCTGTTCAGCACTGCTGAAACATAAGACTGGGTGACGTTCAGCTTCATTGCTAACTTATTCTGTGTCCCACCACTTGCCTTATATTTCTTAAAAAAATATTTAAGCGCCAGGACAAAAATCTCCTGCAGGTCTCCTGCCATGAAAACACCTCCTACAATCCTTTAGCCACAATCCTGAATCGCATATCTGCTTGGTGTTAATTCTTATTCTTATGCATTTATTTACAACTAATCGGTAATATTTCCAAATATTAAATTGCTTATTGGTTTTATCATTTCTAGATATGTTTTACGGGTGAGAATAATTTTATAAAGGTTCGGCGTTAATATTCAGATTAAACTTCATTTGATCATAATGTCTGCTTGCAAACAGGTTCTTTCAGTCAGGCTTGTTTAATTTCTTTTATCAGGGAGGTTACAATGGAAATAATCCAGTTTGTCGGAAAGGGCGATGCTCAATTAATGGGAGGTAATTCCGAAGAGGCTATAGTCTATTATAGAGCTGCCCTGTCCCTGGATAAAAACTGTTTCGAGGCTTGGCTGGGTATGGGCCTTGCCTTTAACTCTATGTATCGTTATGAGGATGCCCTGCCATGTTATGAAAGGGCTCTGATTCTCAACAGGCACTCAATCACTGCCGAATGTATGGTTGAATACCTGCGCGACAAGGTAAGAAATTACCGCGAGCATTGATATTTCATGCAGAGAAAACTATCTCTGGTACCAAAGGCGGCGTTTGGGGCCTCAGTGGCAAGGGAGAGGGGTGTGTTATTATAAATTTCGCCTTTTATCTTGGAGCTCTTAAGAAAACTGACATCAATAATTAGATAAATGAAATTGAAATTTTATGCTCAGGTGAAGAACAAAAAATAAAAAATGGGGGTTCAAAAATGACTGTTAAAGAAATTCAAAATATTGCAAAAAGTATGGGACTGAAAGTTGGCAAGATGAAAAAAGCGGACCTGGTACTGTCAATCCAGACCACCGAAGGGAACACCCCCTGTTTTCAGACGGGAGAAGCAAATTCCTGTGGGCAGGAAAATTGCCTGTGGAGAGCTGACTGTAATTAAATTTATCATATCAGCAACAAAAAACAGACTTGTTCAAGATAACAAAAAGCACTTTGAATTGATTTGAGATTTTTATTAAAAAATCAGGATAAGTGCTTGAACATTTCTGGCAATTATTTTCTGAAATTTTAAATCGATATTCTTGCAACCTGTAAGGATTTGATCATTCGTCTCCATCTCTAAAAGTTGCCCCCCAATTCCAGATATATTCTCTGGTATTATCCAACCACTGATTTCATCATTACCGCCACCGGAACATCAAGAAACAAGAAAAGAGCACCCGATAAGACTGTTAATGAAAATATCAATAAGGCTGTTTTTAAAAGTTATGTATTTTCTTTTTTCATATCATTTAGTCCAAAACACAAAAGCCTTCAAATAGGAAAAATCCCACTGAATGCCTATGCACTTAATTAAAAACCTCTTTCAACGGAGAGAACTCCTTGGCGAGGTTAGCTCGCATGTGAAATGTATTTTTTATATATAATTGTAAGAAAACTTGTCAAAAAATAATACTAAAGACGTCGGTAGGTATTGTGGACTTAATGAAGCCGTGTTTTTCCTAACACATGGTAGTTCTTGCTTAATGTTACATAAATTTATTATGTTTTGGATAAACGCTATGCATGGCACACAAACCGCTATATTAAGAAAATTCAAATCAATACCGGGAAAAACGGATGAGCTTTTGCGTGTGCAATTAGTCTGTTAGAAGTATCATTCTAAAAGGGAATTTTGATATGGGCCATTCTTCACGCGATCAGGTTGATTACGAATCAATTAAAAACCTTTCTGATGAGCAAGTGGAAGAATCTGGTGAGTTTGAGGATATCAGTATATCCAGCTGTGTCTATGAACCTGTCCTGGTGGGGCTGGAGGAAAAGAAGTTTGAATCCCGCCTGGAGAAATCTTTTTACCCCCAATATGACCGAGAAATAACCATTGTAGATTCTGACGGGAATGGTCTAATCCATCCCCTAGAGGATTTGCAATTTTTGGCCTTTGTCAACATACCCTTGCAAATTGATATTTTGAACATCAATACTTTCGCTGAAGTGATTGAAACATTCTCAGGCGCTTCATTTAAAGTACAGATCCCCAGTGGTCAAGATTTCGACAGTGGTTTTTTCGGATTAGTTATTAATCCTGCAGATCGGTATAAATATATCTTCTTTCCATTTAACAATATAAGAATCCAATATCAGCAACGACCGATTGGTGACATTTTTGTGGAAAAGAATTTCCTGTCAGAAGATATTCTACAGAATGTCCTGCGTAAACAGAAACAACTTCGAAATCTTCGTTTGGGTTCAATCATTGCAAAGAGATCAAATCTGAAACCGCAGGATGTTGAAAAAATACTGCAAAAAGCTTTGAAGAAGAGGTCGGATAAAAAACTGCTGCAGGAACGGGAAAGTCTACTGAAAGAGGCAGATGAAAAACTGCGACAGGAACAGGAAAGGCTACTGAAAGAGGCAAGTGAAAAACTGAGACTTGAGGAGGAATTGCTCAGGAAAGAGATAGATGAAAAACTGCAGCAGGTTCAGAAAAGATTGCAGATAGAGGCAAGTGAAAAACAGCGGCTTGAGGAAGAAAGGCAGCCGAAAGAGATAGATGAAAAACTGCGGCAGGAGCAGGAAAGGCTTCAGGCTGAGGCGGAAGAAAAGAAGCGTTCTGCAGAAGAAAGTCTGCGGAAAGAGACAGATGAAAAAATGCAGCAGGAACAGGAAAGGCTGAGGAAATTAGCAGGCCAAAAACTGCAACTTGTAGCAGAATGGCTTAAAAATGATGCAGAAGAAAAACGGCCAACCGGTGATATTTTAGTTGAAGCAGGCCTGGTCTCGTCCCAGGCAGTAATGCAGGCACTGGCAATTCAAAAGAGAATGCGGCACATCAGGGTTGGAGAGTTGTTAGTTGAAATGGGTTATATCAATGAAGACCAGATGTATAAGGTGTTGGCAGAGAAATTCAATAAGAGGTTTGTGAGCCTGCAAAAAATTACTCCAACCGATGAGGCTCTGGGCTGCTTGCCGCGCAATGTCATAAAAAAACTGGGAGTTATACCAATTCATTTTCAGAATGAACGGTTAGTAATAGCCACTTCTAATCCGAGTAGTGTCAATCTGAGTGATATACTCAAAAAAATGCTTTCTTGTCCTTTCGAGTTGGTTATTTCTCCACACAATGAAATAATTGAAGCGTTGGCAAACTTACCTGCCTGAATGTCATACTGGGTGATTTATCCAGGAATGTTACTATTATTTCTAGGCATTTTAAATGGAAATCATCCAATAACTTAATCGGAAATCCCCATTTTTTCTTGGGCTGCATCATCCTCTGTCATCTGCTTTTTGGGCCTGTGTGATTTTTTGTGCAGATACAGATCAAAAAATATTTTGAGCATGATCAGGATGATCAGAAGAGGCAGGGGAGAGTTGAGCTGCATGACAAAGATGCCGCCTGCTATGATGGCAATGTGCATGACAATGATTCGCTGATATGGTTGGTGCATCAGTTTTTTCAGGCTGCCGGTTTTGTATTCCTGTCCAAGAATATAATTTTCCCAGAATGAGATGCCATGGCTTATGAAGAGTCCCAGCAGTGCCCAGATCATCTGCGGAGGTCTATTGGCCCAGATCTTGGCTATGACATTGAGGAGTATCTGGATGAAGACAAGATGCATCGGCCAGGTCTCCTGGTTGGCGGGAAAAGGTGATGATGACTCACCAATTTTAAAAAAAACGGTCAGAAATAAACCGTGTGCTCCACAGAATGCCCCGTAATGTAAACAGAAAAAAGGAATGATAAAAAATTTGTTTGCGTTTTTAAGAGTCCGATCGACTTTCAGAAGTGCCATTTTCAAGATGTTATAGAAGCCGGCAATAAGGTTTTCAAACCAATAAAGGAGAACAATAAAGGTTACGTCCCAATCGAAAAAGAAAATACCTATAAAGGGAATGAGGTTTGCCGTTATGAGGGCTACAAGTGAGAAATTATCTTTGTTTTTTTCCGGCAACATAATCGGGCTTATCTGGTCACAAGGGCAAGGATAACAGGCAGGCTGATCATTGCTATGCCAGTCTGCACAGCAACGATGGAAGACATGAGCTTTGTATCACCGCCGAGCTGTTTTGCCAGGATATAGGATAAAGGGGACCCGGGCAGGGCTGCAAAAAGAACGGCAATAGAAGTAGAGAGGCTGTCAACGCCCATAAGTGAACAGCTGAGCCACATGAGCATTGGCAGTAATAACAACTTCAGCAGGCAGGCGTAAATAATTTCCGGGCCTGTTTTCTTCATGGAATTGAACTGCAAGGAGGCGCCCACTGCCAGCAGTCCAAGCGGCAAAGAACCTTTACCGAGTATGGTGGTGAAGTTCTCCACCATTTCAGGAAGTTTCAAGCCCAGGAGATTAAGGGTCATTCCTGCAAGGCAGGCAATTATCAGTGGATTTTTTATCACAGTGGTAAAAATCCAATACCAGCCACCTTCCTGCTGGCTACCATAGCGGACCAGAACCATTACAGAGAGAATATTCACCAATGGAATAAGAACTGTAATGAGAACAGCTGCCAGGTACAATCCTTCTTCACCGAAAAGGGAAAATGCGGCTGCAAGTCCAATATATGTGGTGAACCGGATTGAGCCCTGGAAAATAGAGGTGAACGAGGCATCTTTTTTTGTAAGTCTGGGACGCAGGACAAGAAGAATTCCACTCATGACAAACATGGTGGCAAGGATTGCCAGGACCATTGAGGAAACGGAGTAGAATTCCCAGGAGGCTCCTGCACTGCTGGAAAACAAGAGCGCCGGAAAGAGAATATAGTAAACTATCTGTTCAGCACCCGCCCAGAATTTATCGTCGGGAAAGTTGCTTTTTTTGAGCACATATCCGCAAATGATGATGAGAAAAACAGGGAGAAGGGAAGACAGGATGGAAGGTGTGCCCACAGTTATCCGGAAGATTCACGCGTTGAGGTTGCAGGTTATGCGAGTTAGGGGGAGGTTCGCTATACTGTAGTATGCAAATCTCACGATGACGTTGCAGAAATGACAACATCGGCTCGCCAGTGGTGACCATTTCAGAAAAACTTTACTCAATAAAAGATACAATACAATGTGTATTTTGGAAACGGTCTCTAATATTTAATAAAAGTAACATGTTTTCAGAAAGATATAAGGCTTTTTCTGAAATGGTCATGAATAGTCCGGATTATTCCTCGTCGGAGAATAGAGCCGCTTTTAAAAATTCCCTGTTCAAGCGGGCAATATTTCGTATGGATATACCTTTGGGACAGGCTGCTTCGCATTCACGCTCATTGGAGCAGTTGCCAAAGTTTAATGTATCCATTTCCCTGACCATGTCGAGGGCTCTCCTGGCCTGTTCCTGCTGACCCTGAGGCAGGAGTGTGAGATGTGATACTTTGGCGGCAACAAAGAGCATCGCCGAGGCATTGGGACAGGCTGCAACACAGGCGCCGCAACCGATGCACGCGGCCGCGTCCATGGCTTCCTCACCATTTTTCTGCGGAATCGGTATGGCATTGGCATCGGGTGCACCACCGGTGTTTACCGAGACAAACCCTCCGGCAGTTATCATCTTATCCAGGGAGCTTCTGTCAACTACAAGATCCTTTTCTATTCTGTATGCCCTTGCCCGAAAGGGTTCAATGACAAGTGTGTCGCCATCCTCAAAGTGCCGCATGTGAAGCTGGCAGAGGGTGGTTTCCTTTTCAGGCCCGTGAGGGTGTCCGTTTACAACCGCACCGCACATACCGCAGATGCCCTCACGGCAGTCATGGTCAAAGGCGACAGGTTCTTTGCCTTCCATGGTCAATCTTTCATTGAGGACATCAAGCATCTCAAGAAAGGACATATCAGTTGATATGGGGCCGCTTGCATACGTTTGAAGCTGACCCTTAGCGCCAGGTCCTTCCTGCCGCCATATTTTAAGGGTAAGTTCTATATCGCTCACTTGTAACTCCTCTGCGATGGCTGCACATTTTCAAATTCCAGGGGTTCCTTGTGGAACTCAGGACTTTTGTCTTTCCCGGTGTACTCCCAGACTGACACATGTGAATAATTTTCATCGTTACGCTTCGCCTCATGTTCTTCAGTCTGACTTTCTTCACGGAGGTGACATCCACAGGATTCCTTCCTTGAAAGTGCGTCTATGACCATTAATTCGGCAAATTCAAGAAAATCTGCAACCCTGCCGGCACGTTCCAGGGACTGATTTAATTCCTGGCCGCTGCCGGGAATTGTCACATTCTGCCAGAACTCTTCCCGGATGGCAGGAATTTTATCCAGGGCCTTTTGCAGTCCTGTTTCGTTCCGTGCCATTCCACAGGCATCCCACATCACGAGCCCAAGCTCCCGGTGAATCTCATCAACTGTTTTCTTGCCTTTTATGGAAAGAAGTTTGTTTATTTTTCCAGTGGCATTATCCGCTGCTTCTTTGAAGGCCGGGTGGTCTCCATCCGGGGCTCCTGAAGGGATACCGGCAAGATAATTGCCAATGGTATAGGGTATAACAAAATAACCGTCTGCAAGTCCCTGCATCAGGGCACTGGCCCCAAGTCTGTTAGCGCCATGGTCTGAGAAGTTGGCCTCACCGAGGACAAATAGTCCTGGTATGTTGGACATCAGGTTGTAGTCAACCCAGAGCCCGCCCATGGTATAATGCACGGCCGGGAAGATCATCATGGGTTCATGCATGGGATTGGCAGCAGTAATTTTTTCATACATGTGAAAGAGGTTGCCATACTTCTGGTAAATTACCGCAGCGCCGTCACGGTTAATTGCTTCGCTGAAATCGAGATAAACCGCCAGACCTGTCGGTCCGACACCTTTACCCTCGTCACACTGTTCCTTGGCATTTCTCGATGCCACATCCCGCGGAACCAGATTACCGAAACTGGGATACTTGTTTTCCAGATAGTAGTCGCGCTCTGTTTCCGGTATTTCTGCAGGCGGCCTTTTGTCTCCTGGATTCTTGGGAACCCAGACCCGGCCGTCGTTGCGCAGGCTTTCGCTCATCAGGGTAAGTTTGGATTGATACGTTCCGTGTACCGGGATACAGGTTGGATGGATCTGCACAAAACAGGGGTTGGCAAAGCAGGCGCCTTTTTTATAGGCCCGCCAGGCAGCTGTAACATTAGAGCCCATGGCATTAGTCGACAGAAAGTAGACATTACCGTATCCACCGGTCGCCAGTACCACTGCATGGGCAGCATGGGTTTCAATGACGCCGTTCATCATGTTTCTGGTGACTATGCCCCGGGCCTGACCATCAATAACTACCATATCGAGCATCTCACGCCGGGGCATCATTTCAACCTTGCCTTTTTTGACCTGACGCATCAAGGCTGAATAGGCACCAAGAAGAAGCTGCTGCCCTGTCTGGCCGCGTGCATAAAAAGTTCGCGAAACCTGGGCTCCGCCAAATGAACGGTTTGCCAGCTGCCCGCCGTATTCCCGGGCAAAGGGCACACCCTGGGCCACACACTGGTCAATAATATTATTACTGACCTGGGCCAACCGGTATACATTGGCCTCTCTTGCCCTGAAATCGCCCCCCTTGATAGTATCATAGAAGAGCCGGAAGATTGAATCGCCATCGTTCTGGTAGTTTTTGGCAGCATTTATGCCGCCCTGGGCAGCAATACTGTGAGCGCGGCGGGGACTGTCCTGCAGGCAGAATGTTTTGACATTATAGCCGAGTTCTGCCAGGGAAGCAGATGCAGAAGCACCGGCAAGACCTGAACCTACAACAATGATATCGAATTTACGCTTATTGGCAGGGTTGATAAGTTTGCTGTCAAATTTGTGTTTATCCCATTTTTCTGCCAACGGGCCACTTGGAATCTTTGGGTCGAGCTTCATGAATTAATCCTTGAAGAAATTGTTAACCGACTCAGTCATTAAACAGGGCCTGATAATTAATACTGGTGTTGGTTTAATACCTGTAAGCATTTTTTTATTGTTCATTTCTTTACTTGTATAAAGAAACGAACCAAAGAAAGTACAGCCGCTCACTTGGCCTGCGGCTTCCCTGTGCTGCTCGAAAAAGCCGGGCGCTGCAAAACTCGTCACTTGCAGTGACTCAGACAGGTTCCAGCACTGTTCCGTCTTTTTTTGTGCTGCTCGGCTTCGTGAAATGGCATTTTAAATATATGGTCGTCGTTTGTTCATTAATGATTAATAAATCCTTTTTATTGTTCACAGGTATCAGAGAAGAAAATTTCTGGAAATCAGGGCGAGGACAGGAATGAGAATAAAAACTGTGCCCACCAGAATGCTGAAGGCCAATGCCCCTTTCAGGAGGATCTGATTATATTTATCATGATTGAACCCGACTGACTGGAACAGGCTCCAGGCTCCGTGGCTTAAATGCAGGACAAGGGCGATAAAAGAAAAAATATAAAAAATTGCCAGGGCCGGTCTGCTCAGGAGTTCACGGACAAGGTCAGCAACCGGAACACTTTTGTCGGTAAAATGAAAGTTTATCAGATGCACAATGATGAAGACAAGTATAATAGCACCGGTATAGGGCATGGTTCGTGAGCCCAGAGTGCGGCCGCCTTCACTGGAGTTAACAGAGTACCGGGATGGTCTGGCCTGCAGGTTTTCAAAATAGAGAATAATGCCGGTAATAATATGAATGAGGAACAGGGCGAGCAGCCCGATTTCAAAAAAATAGATAAGGCCACCCACGGAGTGCAGTTTTTCAGCATAGTTATTGAATGCTTCGCGACCTATAAAACTGATAGAGTTGCCAAGCATATGGGTTAAAATAAAAAGCGAGAGCAACAGGCCGCTTGCGGCCATAATGCTCTTCTTGCCAACGGATGAACGATAGAGGGAACCAATCAAACCCATAATATCCTCATTATTAAAACTTGCCGATAGATATTTCAGTATGTTCCGGTATAATATTTCTACTAAAATATAAGTAGAAATACTAGGGCGCCACACTAACAAAGTTGTTTGAAAAAAACAAGATTGTGCAATGCCTTAGTGCATTATATGATTTTTTATTCTGATTGTGCAGAAAAAATGACACACGGTGCATATCTTACACTTCATGAGCATGGGGCGTTAGCTGAACGTATTGCAGAGGCGCAAAAGATGCTGTCGCCCTGCAGGGTTTGTCCCCGGAGCTGCAAAATTGACAGACTGTCAGATAAAAAAGGTGTTTGTCAGACAGGCATCAAGGCGTTAGTTTCAAGTTACGCCCCCCATTTTGGCGAGGAAAGTCCCCTGGTCGGAAGCGGTGGTTCCGGAACTATTTTTTTTACCCATTGCAATCTTCTCTGCCTGTTCTGTCAGAATTTTGAAATCAGTCACCTTGGTCAGGGCCTGGAAACCGAAGCCGGGCAGTTGGCTTCAATGATGATAAGTTTGCAGCGTCAGGGCTGTCATAATATAAATTTTGTCACTCCGTCCCATGTGGTCCCTCAAATTCTCTCCGCCCTGCCCAAAGCAATTGAAAAGGGATTGACAGTGCCGCTGGTGTATAACAGCAGCGGGTATGATTCCCCTGAAACGCTTAAACTTCTGGAAAGTATTGTAGATATTTACATGCCTGATTTTAAATTCTGGGACAGAGAATCGGCAAAGCGTTATGCCAATGCACCTGATTATCCGGAGGTTGCCCGGGTTGCTATTCTGGAAATGCACCGGCAAGTAGGCGATCTTGTGTTGGATGACGATGGCGTCGCTGTTAAAGGGCTTCTCGTCAGGCACCTGGTCATGCCGGGAGGTTTGGATGAGACCGGAAAAATAATGCGTTTTCTGGCCCGGAAGGTGTCAAGGGATACTTATGTAAATGTGATGGATCAATACAGGCCATGCGGCAAGGCATACCAATGTCCGCCCATTGACAGAAGACTGAGCAATGCTGAATACCAGGAGGCACTCGGACTTGCCAGGGATGCAGGGTTGCGGCGGCTTGATGAGAAAGACTGGCTAAGAATTGTGAAGAAACTACTGGGAGGGTAGTAATAGAAATTTTTTAGAAGTGAGAAGTTAATTTTGTAATTAGTTATAGATCATCATTTTTTATATAAATATATGTTCATTTCTTTACTTGCATAAAGAAACGAACCAAAGAAAGTGCAGCCAATCACTTGTCCGCCAGAGGCGGATAACCTGCGCTCCTCGAAACTACCGGGAGTTTGGGAACTCGCTTCGCTCAGACATGCCAAACTCCTTTTTCGGTAGTTTCTCTGGTGCTCGGCTGCGTGAAATGGCTTTTTAAATAACAATCGTAATGTTTTTAGGAGTCCCATTCTGTCCCGCTGAGCATCACAGATTTTGGCGGAATAGGCGCTGGACCTGTCTGAACCGCCGCAGGCGGTGAGTTTTCAGCGTCCCGTCAAAAGCGAGAAGCGCAAGGTGTCAATTATCAGCTGTTTTGTAAGCTGATAACCCTGAAAGGCCGGGATAGCAGGGTGCCCTTTTCTTGCTTCTTCTTTTGGACAAGCAAAAGAAGAAGAGTATACATACGAAAATGTGAATATTGATTTATTCGTATATATCTCTACTTGTGTTTATGCCTTTGCTGAATGCTGTTCAGCTGCCTGAAATCGC
>JBHPCH010000075.1:0-12082 GCA_042576125.1 Thermodesulfobacteriota bacterium | reverse complement strand
AAAACAGGAGGCGGGCCTTCTTGGCTACCTGTCAGACATTATGTCTATCAATCTAAAGTTCTGAATCATTCCTGAAGTGTCAAGATGTACAGTGGATATATTAACCCTGCCAGAAATGGTGGGTTTTTTTGTTGATCTTAATGTATCAATCTCATCTGACCGGCATCTGATCGTAGTTTGTGAAAACAAAAATGAAAAAAGAAAAAGTATGGTGAACACAAAATTATTTCCTTGATTTGTAAGAGTTTAGACATAACGTCTGACATTTTCTATATTCATTTTTTTATGTCCATACCGTCATTTGTGGCAATAACAACGCATATACAAATATATACTCGCAGAGTTACCGTGCTCCTGGCACCCCACGACAGCTGATTCATTTTATTGACAAAAAATGATATGATAGATGTAGGTTGTACTCTTGGCTTGATTCTTCAAGAAGAAGGAGGCAGGATGATGAACCACTACCCGGTTGTTAAAAATTGCGCCTATTGCTTGATCCATGTCCCGGATCTGGTGCGCTACGGTTCCAAGCCGCAACGCGAACTTGCCCAGACCCCTGCCATTGCGGCAGAGCTTCAATCACACCTACGCCCATTTTCCAAGGCCGTGGCCTACCCTCCCAACCAAACTTTCATCGGCAATATATCACCCGACCTTCTGGCCGCCATTCCTAGACCCTGGTACCTGCACCGGCCACATTCCGAAACACTGGAAACCACAGGCCCCTTTGGTGAAATCATGGACCAGCAGACATTCTACGGGCTGCTCAAACTGGCCGACATTTTCAGCCCTCCCTTTTTTGAGGTTGAGAAAGCTGCTCTGGAGACACTCGGCAAGGCCATTGCAACTCATCCGTTGCTTTCAGACTTTTCAGATCAGTTCAGGGAAATTCAACCGGCCGGACCAAACTATCTGGCGGAAAAGCGGCGCACCAATCCCTGCCTGCCGCTTCAAGACGGGGACAAAGTCTACGGCTATTTTTTTGGTGATCTACGCTCTGAGGGAAAGGACGATGAAAACCTCGCCCCCAACTTTCTCCTGGAAAATCTGGCCAGCAAGGCTTCGGGCACCCTGGCCCTCAAACACCTTATCCATCGTGAAAACATCTCCCCCGAGAAAATTGATTTTCTGATCAGTTGCGGAGAAGAGGCCTGCGGCGATCGCTACCAGAGAGGCGGGGGCGGCATGGCCAAGGCTATCGGCCAGATGTCCGGCTGTGTCAATGCCTCAGGAATGGATATAAAAAATTTCTGCGCTGCCCCCAGTTCCGCCCTGGTCATGGCCGCATCCCTGGTTCAGGCCAAGGTTTTTCAGCAGGTGGTGGTTGTCGGCGGCGGTTCTCTTGCCAAACTGGGGATGAAATTTCAGGCCTTTTTGGAGCACGATCTGGAAATTCTGGATGACTGCCTTGCTGCCATGGCCTTCCTTGTCACTGTTGATGACGGGCAAAGCCCCATTATCCGGCTTGAGCCCGGCGCCATAGGCAAGGTGGATATCGGGGCCTCCACCTCGGAAGAATCGGTTTTCCGGCAGTACCTGCTTCGGCCCCTTGAAAACCTGGGATTGCGGTGCACGGACATCGACAGGTATGCCCTGGAACTTCAGAACCCTGAAATCATGGAATACACCGGTTCAGGGGATGTGGCCCGGAAAAATTATCGCAAAATAGGAGCCATGGCCGTTCTCGCCAAACAACTTGAAAAGCAGGCAATGCAAAGCTGGATCGATAAGGTAGGCATGCCCGGTTTTGCTCCCACCCAGGGACATATCCCTTCGGCTGTGCCATATTTGGGACATGCCGTGGAAGCAATCCGCAAAGGGGAGATGAGAAGAGTCATGTTCCTGTCAAGGGCCAGTCTTTTTCTCAGTCGCTGCACCGACCTTCTGGATGGAGTCTCCTTCCTTCTGGAGCGTAATCCCGGATTGAAGTGAAAAACGTAGAACTGATGGGTGTAAATTAGACATTTGGTGCAAGGGCAGTTTTTTAAGGCCTCCTAAAGACCTGGAGTAACTTATGAACAACATCAGCACACTGAAGGACAAGAAGGTTATCGTGTTTGGAGAACGGGACGACATCTCAGGCAATTGCGTCAGCACCTGTCTCAAGGCGGCCTCCGCCACCATCGTCTACGAGGCTACCGCCTGCTTTGTCTGAACCGCGGCAGGTGCCGTAAGTCTTACGGAACAGGAAGCAGTCAAAAAGCTGGCAGAGGAGCATGGAACGGAGAACCTTCTTATTGTCTTTGGAATAAACCAGGTACCCACCCTGCGGATCATGGCCCAGACCTTTAAAAATGGTGATCTCAGCTTTTCCGGGGCCCTGGCCGGCATTGCTCTGGGAATCCGGAGCTATCATCTATTTGAACTCAAGGAGCTGATTCCCGCCGATATCTGGGAACGGGAAATGGCCATGTATGAGCTCGAGCTTGAAGAAGAGGTCCAGCAGGCTATTTGCCAGACTATGGCAGATATCCGTCAGGGCTAACCGAACTTTTTTCAATTGACTTTGGAGTACTGTATATGGGACTTGAAATAGGAAAAATCCTCATTGAAGATACCAGATTCGGCCGGCAGACCAGGCTTGATGGGAGATGCCTTGTCGTGAATCCGACGGCCCTGAGTGAGTTTCTCTGCCGCCGGGATGCGCGGCTCAAAAAGGTTGATGTTTTTCTGGCCAGGCAAGAGGAGTCCACCAGGATACTCTGTGTCAAGGATGTGATTGAGCCCAGGTGCAAGGTCTCAGGCGATACGACCGGCGAGGGCAGAATCCAGGTCCTGAAACAGGTTGCCGTGGTCACCTGCGGTAAGATCGTCGGCTACCAGGAAGGCATCATAGACATGAGCGGCCCCGGTGCTCTGCATACCCCCTTTTCCCAGACCATGAATCTGGTTCTGGAAATTGAAGTGAAGAAAGACATCTCTCCACACCAGCACGAGGAAGCGGCCCGGGAGACCGGTCTTGCGGCAGCAGCATACATCGCTGAAACCGGCCGCGCTGTGGAGCCCGATACGCTGGGCACATTTGCTGACCTGGAGAGTCTGACTGTTTCCCCGGAATTGCCGCGTATAGCTTATCTGTACTTACTCCTGAGCCAGGGTTTGCTGCACGACACCTATGTGTTCGGAGATGACGCAAAGAGGCTAAGCCCTTGCATCATTGCCCCCCGTCTGCTCATGGATGGCGGAATTGTCTCGGGCAATTGTGTCTCCGCCTGTGACAAAAACACCACTTACCATCATCAGAACAACCCTATTATCGCTGAGCTCTACCGAAAGCACGGAAAAGAACTGAATTTTGTCGGAGTGGTTCTCAGCAATGAACCGGCACGCCTTACTGGCAAAGAGACCTCGGCCGCAAAGGCCATCCAACTGATAAAGAACTTGAAGGCCCAGGGAGTGGTGATCTCCAAGGAGGGATTCGGCAATCCTGATGCCGACCAGATGATTCTGACCCGTGGTCTGGAGCAGGCCGGCATTAAGGTCGTCTCCATTACCGATGAATATGCCGGGCCTGACGGCCTTTCCCAGTCTCTGGCCGATGCCACTCCGGAGGCCGAAGCTCTGATCTCAGTAGGAAATGCCAATGAACGGATCGTCCTTCCCCCCATGGACCGTTTGCTTGGGCCACTGGAGGATCTGAGCCATCTGGCCGGCGCCTATCCTCAGAGTCTTTTGGAGGACGGCAGCCTGGAAATTGAACTACAGGGTATTATCGGTGCTACCAATGAACTTGGTTTCCAAACCCTCAGTTCCAGGGAGGTCTGAGAATGACTGTAAAGGCGATCCATTATTTGAATCAATTTTTTGGAGGAATCGGCGGGGAAGAAAAAACCAATTTGGAGCCGACTCTGCTGCAGGGTGCCAGGGGGCCGGGAAAACTGCTCGAAAAACTGTTTCCCGACCTTGAAATTGTGGCAACCATTGTGGCCGGGGATAACTATCTGGTCCAGAACACAGGGACGGCAGTAAAGGAAATTCTTTCTGCACTCACCCCCTGTTTTGAGAAAAAAGCGGCCGAGACCCCGCAGCTGTTCCTCGCCGGACCCTGCTTTAATGCAGGGCGTTACGGTCTGGCTTGCGGCGCAGTGTGCAAGGCTGTTCAGGAGCATTTCGATTGTTTGGTTCTCACCGCCATGTTTCCGGATAATCCCGCTGTCCAAGAGTATCGTCACGACATCTTGATCAGCCTCGCCGGTGAGGATGTCACCTCCATGGAAGAGAGCCTTCGGCGGATGTGGGAGTTGGCCATTAAGCTCCTTCAAGGGAAAGCAATACTGCCGGATGAGAATCATTACATCCCCCAAGGGCGGCGGCAGAATTTTTTCCATTCCCACACCGGAGCCCAGCGGGCTGTGAGCATGCTCCTTAAGAAAATTGCTGGCGAGCCTTACAAAACCGAGTATGAAATGCCGGTTTTTGACCGGGTGGCCCCGGCTCCGGCCATCCCGAATATGAGCCGGGCCAAACTGGCCCTGGTGACCTCCGGCGGCATTGTCCCCCGTGGCAATCCGGACAGGATTGCAGCTGCCAATGCCCAGAAGTTTGGGATCTATTCCCTCAAGGGATTATTGACACTTACCTCTGAAACGCATCAGACAGCACATGGCGGCTACGATCCTACCTTTGCCATGGAAGACCCCAACCGTGTGCTGCCTCTGGATATGATACGGGAACTGGAGGCGGAAGGAGCCGTCGGCTGCCTGCATGAGCTGTACTACGCCACTGTGGGTAATGCCACCTCTGTTGCCAATGCCAGGGATTTCGGAAAAGCCATTGCTCAAGAACTGTTGGCAGCAGAAGTACAGGCAGTCCTTCTCACTTCGACCTGAGGCACTTGTACTCGTTGCGGCGCAACGATGGCCAAGGAAATCGAAAGAGCCGGACTTCCGGTGGTCCATGCCTGCTCCATTGTCCCCATCTCCAAAACGGTAGGTGCCAACCGGATTGTACCTACCATTGCCATTCCACATCCGTTTGGTGACCCTGATTTAGAGAAACAGGAAGAAAAACGGTTGCGAAAAGAACTTGTAAAGAAGGCCCTCAGGGCCCTGATGAGTACCATAGAGGAACAGACTGTTTTTTAATTTCAGAAAGGCCATGAAGAAAATACTTGTTATCGGCGCCACCGGACAGATCGGGATGGAATTGGTTCCAGCCCTGCGCACCTGCTATGGCGGCGCTCATGTTGTTGCCACCATCCACAAAAAAAGACCCTCCAAAGATTTTCTGGATGCAGGCCCCTATGAAAGTCTGGATGTTCGGGACGGGGAGGCGCTGCTCGCCATTGTTAAAAAATATCGGGTGGACACAGTCTATCATCTGGCGGCACTCCTTTCCGGGGTGTCTGAAGACAGGCCCCAGTCCGCCTGGGACCTGAACATGAACGGCCTTCATACGGTTCTGCAGGTGGCCAGGGTACAGGACTGTGCCGTCTTTTTCCCCAGCTCCATCGGAGCCTTCGGTCCTTCAACTCCCAAGGAAAACACCCCTCAGTTGACCATCATGCGGCCCAATACCATGTATGGGGTGACCAAGGTGGCGGGCGAACTTTTATGCGATTACTACCATCAACGTTTTGGAGTCGATACTCGCGGGGTGCGTTATCCCGGGCTGATTTCCCATAGAACACCATCGGGCGGGGGGACAACGGATTATGGGGTGGAAATGTTTTACGGAGCCCTGCGGGCAAAACGCTACACCTGTCCTCTCAAGCCTGATACCTGTCTTGACATGATGTACATGGAAGATGCGCTCCGGGCAGCTATTCATATTATGCTGGCTGACCCGAACAAACTGGAGTTTCGCAACAGCTACAATGTAACGGCTATGAATTTTTCACCTGCCCAGTTAGCTGCGGAAATCCGGACCCACATTCCTGATTTTGTAATGGATCACAAGATAAACCCTGTGCTTCAGGCTATTGCCGATTCCTGGCCCGACAGGATGGATGACCGGGCGGCGCGGGAGCACTGGGACTGGCAGCCCCAATACGACCTTGCCCGTATGACCGAAGAAATGCTTGCCAAACTGTCAAGCAAGATTAAGGGAACCCCTTAAGCCTGCACAACATTGGAGATTATCTGGCCATGGCAGGGTCTATTTGTATCGGTCAGCAAAACCAGAAAAAGTAATCACGGAGGGGTGGAGATGGGCACAGACTTTGAGAAAGTGATGCAAGCGCAACTTCAGACACTTGCCACCAAGGGCATCCTCAAAGGAAAAGAAAATGTCATCACCGGAATCAAGCCTGCGGAGGCTGGCTTCGGCCCCCGCTGTTTCCTATCCGGTCATGGGGACAAGCCCTTTCTCATATTGAATTCTAATTCCTACCTGGGGCTGTCACTCAATCCCGCGGTGATCACGGCGGAAGAGGAAGCGGTCCGTAAGTTCGGAAGCGGCCCGGGAGGAGTGCGCTTCATCAGTGGCACCTTTCAACCCCACCTGGATCTTGAAGAAAGGTTGGCCGCCTTTCACGGCCGGCCGGCTGCTATGATTTTCAATGCCGCTTATGCCGCAATCATGGGTGTGCTACCGCAACTGATCACCAAGGAGACAGTGGTCATAAGTGACGAGCTGAACCATAACTGTATTATCAATGCGATTCGTCTTTCACGGCCTGCGGCCAAGGAGATTTACAGACATCTGCAAACAGATGAGCTGGAGAGAAAACTCCAGGCCCATGTGGGCCGAGCCAGGCGGGCCGTTCTGGTTACTGACGGCATTTTCAGCATGCGCGGTGATCACGGCCCGCTGGATAAGATTAGGGCCATTGCTGAAAAGTATGAATCGGACTTTCCGGAAGGGATCCTTACGGTGGCTGATGACTCCCATGGAGTGGGGGCCTTTGGAAGGAATGGGCGAGGAACGGAAGAATATACGGGGGGCCACGTGGGTGTGCTGGTGGCCACGCTGGGCAAGGCCCTGGGCGTCAACGGCGGTTATGTCGCGGCCAGCCAAACGGTTATTGATTACCTGCGGGAGAGCGCGCCCTTTTACATCTATTCCAATCCCATTACCCCTGCAGAGGCAGCAGCAGCCTTGAAAGCCTTGGAGATTGTTGACAGTCCGCAGGGGCTGGCGCTTCTTGAACGGGTGCGCTCCTTGACCCGGCGATTTGAAAAAGGTCTGCAGGCCGGAGGATATGAATTCATCGCCAGCGAGCATCCCATCGTGCCGATGATGATCAGAAACACAGAGAAAACAACCAGGCTTGTCCGTTTTCTCTTCGAACATGGAGTGTTGGCCACAGGGATTAAATTTCCTGTCGTACCTAAGGGCGATGAGGAGGTGCGGTTTCAGATTTCCGCAAGCCATACGGAGAAGGATATAGACTATGTGCTGGAGCTGCTGACAACCTGGCAGAGGTGAGGTGATGGTGATAAGTAATCGCTTTTTCAGCCCACGCTGAAAAACGGGATGGCCATCTCAAACCACTCCGAATGCTGACACGCAGATAACCTGAAATAAATAGACGGACAATCTGTCAATCAAGGATTCAGCTGGCTAAAGTGTATCCGGGCACAATCCTAGGCACAATTTAAAATTCTCATAAAAATTTGTTTGACATAGGGAAAGAGGGATGCTGTAATGATCAGCATACAATCAATTACAGGTTAGTTTCATGTCATCCTAGAAATGTCACAAAAGCTGCCGGATTTCGACTTTTGCCGGTTTGGGACGAGTGGCCTTGATTTTCCTGCTCTCCACCCTTTGCCTTGGGACAATAGCGTCCGCTCACGGTAGCGAAACTAAAGGAGGCAAGCCAATGACCCTTATACTCTCCTCCCAGGCCTTCTCACACAATGATCCGATCCCCAGGCTTTACACCTGCGACGGCAGGGATTTTTCCCCGCCCCTCTCGTGGAGCGGCTTGGTGTCGGGCACCAGGAGCCTTGCCCTGATCGTAGACGACCCCGACGCTCCAGACCCTAGGGCTCCGAAGATGACTTGGGTGCACTGGGTGCTCTACAACATCCCGGTCGAGATAAAAAAGCTGGTTGAAAACACCGGCATGAGCGGGCTTCCTTCCGGTACCCTGGAAGGGATCAACGATTGGGGGCGAACCGGTTATGGCGGCCCCTGCCCACCCATAGGACGCCATCGGTATTTTTTCAAGCTTTATGCCCTCGACATAGTGCTGCCCGATCTTGGCCAATCTAAAAAAGAGAAGCTGCTGCAGGTTATGCAGAACCATATCCTGGGGCAGGCGGAGCTGATCGGCACCTATGAGCGCTGATGGTGACAGCCTTTTAGTTATAGCCAGTCAAGATCAGGCTGAAAAAATCTGGACAGGGGGGCTGCAATGGAAACCTGGAATGTTGTCATCACTGTGCATGAGGGATGTTACAGCTTGGCCCGCGAACTCCTGGAACCGCTGGGGGTCGTTCGCAAAACAGATTTTTTCAATGTTCTGGTCATGGCAGTGGATGATATTCAGCAGGCAATGGAGACGCTCAAGGCAATGATAGACGAGAAGCCTGGAGCCCGTGGTGCCATTGCCAGGTTTGTGCCGGCTGCGCAAACCTTTTTCTTTGCCAGTGCCGAGGAGTTTGAAGAAAAGGCGCAGGAGGCTGCTCTCTCTTGGACAAGGGAGTTGGAGGGGAAAAATTTTTACATTCGCATGAAGAGGCGGGGTTTTAAAAAGAGGATTTCGAGCCTGGAGGAAGAGACCTTTTTTGATAAGGTGCTTATTGAGGCCCTTGAAAAAAGAGGTGCCTCCGGCACAATCTCCTTTACTGATCCGGATGCTGTTATTGCGATTGAAACAGTGGGACAGCGGGCCGGCATGACGTTGTTTACGAGGGAAGAGCTTGCCAGGTACCCTTTTCTGCATGTGGATTGAGTCCCGGAGGCTTGGAATTACTATGCTTGCTGGTATCACCTGTTCGCCAAACCAATTCCTCCATGATCTGCCGGGCAATGTTGTTATCCTTCATGGTTCAGGCTTCATACCAGGGAAATTATTTTTACTCTGACTCATTGCTCTCTGCCTCGGGTTCGGTGCCGCTAAATACGCGGGCCTTGGCTGCCAACTCCCAGATCTTCTGCTGCACGGCCTGGTTCACCGTGCCTTCCGGATAGACGCCATCTTCCTGCTTTTCGCCGGCATCCTTGCCGGTAAGCAGCGCAATTCCCTGGTCAATGGTGGAGACACCATAGATATGAAATTTGCCTTCCTGTACGAACTCCACTACGTCCTCCCGAAGCATGAGATGCTTGATGTTGCTTGTTGGGATAAGAACGCCCTGGGTACCGGTTAATCCCTTGGCCTTGCAGACTTCAAAAAAGCCCTCTATTTTTTCATTGGCCCCGCCGATGGCCTGCACCTCGCCGCGTTGATTCACCGAACCGGTGACCGCCAGGTCCTGCCGGATAGGAAAACCGGAAAGGCTGGACAAGAGGGCATAGAGTTCCGAGGAAGCGGCGGAGTCGCCCTCAATCCCTTCATAGAGCTGTTCAAAGGTAATACTGGCAGAAAATGCCAGGGGAACATCCTCAGCATACCTGCCGCCTAGGTAGCCGGTCATGATCAGGCTGCCCTTGTTGTGAATGGGTCCACCAAGTTCAGTTTCGCGATCGATGTTGAGAATGCCCTTGCTGCCCACAAAGGTTCTCGCCGTAATGCGGGAGGGCTTGCCAAAACTGTAGTCGCCGAGTGGCAGCACCGAAATGCCGTTCACCTGACCCACCACCATATCTTTGGTATCGATCAGGATGGTTTGCTCTTCAATCATTTCCTGGATGATCTTTTCGATGCGATTGGAACGAAAAATCTTCTCATCAATCGCCTTCCTGACCTCAGCTTCTGACACCAGTTCCTTTTTGTCCTGCTCGGCCCAGAAGGAGGCCTGACGAATCATATCAACCACATCGCCGAACACGGTGATCAGTTTATTCTGGTGGGCCGCAAGCCGGGCACTGTACTCAATGACCCTACTGACGCCGTTCGGGCTGAAATGTTTCAATCCCTCCTCACGGCAGATGTTGCCAATGAAATGGGCATACAATTCGCCGGACTCCTCGGTCCAGGGGGTGCTGAAATCAAAGTCGGCCTTGATCTTGAACAGTTCCTGGAAATCCTGGTCAAGACTGTAGAGGAGATAGTAGAGCAGGGGGTCGCCGACGATGATTACCTTGATATCCAGAGGGATTGGTTCTGGCTCCAAGGTGCGCGTGGTCATGAAGCCCAGGGTCTTTTCCAGGCTTTCGATAACCACCTCCTCGTTCTTCAGGGCCCGTTTGAGGGTCTCCCAGGCCAACGGCTTGGTAAGTAATTCAAAGGCATCAAGCACTAGATACCCGCCATTAGCCTTATGCAGAGCGCCGCTTTTTATCATGCGAAAATTGGTAACCAGGGCGCCGAACCGACTCACATATTCAACGCGGCCGAGCAGATTTGCTGCAGTGGGATTTTTTTCATGAACAACAGGGGCCCCCTTGGTGGCGCTGTTGTCGATGAAGAGATTAGCGCGGTATTCATCAAAGGTAACCTGATCTTCCTGCAGTATTGACATGAACTGCTGCTGCTCCGGAGATGCCTCTGCCATTTTATTCAGCTGTTTGAAGGAGTTAACATGCCTGAGCAGGAAGGCCCGGACTTCAACGAGGAAGGCAACAGCATTTTCAGACTCCTTGTACTTGTCCTTCAACTCATTAAGAAAATGATCGATAGCAAAAGTAACGGCCTTGCGGTCGATCTCCTGCATCTTCTGTTTGGCTTCTTTCTGCACTTCCTGCACCTGCTGCATTGTCTTCTGGAGTTCCTCTTTTAATTCTTTCTGGTGCTTTTCGATCTCCTGCAGGGTGACATCGTCCAACTCTTCCATTTTTTGGGGTGTCAAGGATTCGCCATCTATAATAGCAACGATGCCTATGGTCTCAGGTTCATGCAGCAGCCGGAAGCCTGCTTTCTTAACATTTTCTTCCAGTTTGCTAAAAAGTTCCTTGGATCTCTGTTTAAAAAACTCCTTACTCTCCTGGCGTTCCTTTTGATACTCGTCGCTTTCAAATGCCTTGGGAACCTCTGTTTGCAGCTCCTCAACCAGCTGGTCCAGGTCGTCTTTGAAATCCCTGCCTTTACCGGCCGGCAGCCTGAGCGCCTTCGGAGTATCACTGTCACTGAAATTATTGACATAGAGCCAATCGTCGGGCACCGGTTTAGTTTCAGCGTGCGTTTTCAGATATTTACGGATAATGGTCTTTTTACCGGTGCCAACCGGCCCCAGGGCATACATGTGATAGCCCTGGCTACTAATATTGATTCCAAAAGAGATGGCCCGCAGAGCTCGTTCCTGGCCGATAATACCTTCATAAACAGGCAGGTCTTCAGTGCTTTTGAAATCAAACTGCGCCGGATCAAACCGGTGTCGTAGCTGTTCTATGGAAAGCTTTGTCGCCTGGTCGGACATAAAGGATTCCTCCTGGTTATTTCTGATACACATCTTTCATTGGAGAGCCCTCCTTATGAAAGACAGACTTGCATGTCCATAACGCCCTTATATACTAAAATCTATATTTGATGCCGGAGAAGTCAAGCAGAAATTACGCAGACTTTTTGTTAGGAATAATTATCAGCATACTGTAAACCCCATGAAAAAGGGGACTGCTTTATTTTTCATACTTCCTTCAAACGGTGAAAACACGTTCGAAGAATTCCGGTGAAACCATACTTAATTATTGACGGAAAATCCTGGAGTCCCTTGGGTAGTCCAGGGTGTTAGCTTATTAACTTAATTTTTGTCCAGCACATAAAACGCAAAGCCCATATATCAATATTAAAGCAGTGTAATCGTATCTGCTGCTCCACAGCATTTAATTAAAGAAAAATACCCGTTTATTCGTCTTTATTACACCAGAAAACCCCTATAAATAGGCAGGAAATTAGGAGGGAAGATTCAAAATAGCTTTACGTAACAAAATAATTACCTAATTCTATATAAGAAACTAGATTAAAAATCTCTCATGCTGGAAAACATTACTCCAAAAACTTAATATAAGATTCAGGATGTTTTAATTACCGTCTTGACATTGCTGCTGATATGTCTGACAGTGTCAAGTAGAAAAGACCTATCCATTGCCC
>JBHPCH010000074.1:0-12312 GCA_042576125.1 Thermodesulfobacteriota bacterium | reverse complement strand
GTTAATAACAACCGAATTATTTCCCATACAAATGAGCCTTAAAAGACAGCACAATGTCAGAAGCGGCGGTAACTTGGGGTTCGGTTCCGGAGAAGCTGAATCCCAACAAGACGTTCCAGCGGACAGTAAAAACCGCTGCTGAACTTCACATTAGGTGCCTTAATTCTACATGAATAATATACCGAAAAATTTAGAACAACTTGGATTTGATCAAAGGTTCCTTGAAACCGTTGACCTTGAAAGCCTTGAAAAATTTGAAATAGCACAAGTAATAGCTGTTCACAAAGATAGTTATACCTTAAGCAATGGCGTGGTTGATATTTTTGCAGAATTGGTTGGAAAAATTATATTTAGTGCTTCATCTCCCATTGATTATCCAGTTGTAGGTGATTGGGTTTTAGCCAATTTTTATGATGAAGATTCATTCGGAATAATTCATGAGGTCTTATCACGTAAATCTTTGTTGAAAAGAAAAACTCCAGGAAAGAAAGTAGATTTCCAGGTGATTGCCGCCAATATCGATGTTGCATTCATCGTACAATCTCTGAATGAAAATTTTAACCTCCGGCGTCTTGAACGTTATCTCGTTATGGTTAACGATGCTAAAATTCAACCAATTGTACTTTTGAGCAAGAGTGACCTGCTTGATCACGAAGCTATTACAGGCATAACCGAGGAGATTCATAAGATTATGCCATACTTGCAAGTTGTCCCCTTCAGTAACGAAAATGAATCCGATTTGGACAACGTAAAAGGAATTATGCAAGCTGGTCTAACATATTGCCTTCTGGGATCGTCTGGAGTGGGCAAAACAACCTTAATAAATAATCTGATAGGCGAATCAAAATATATAACTAAAACAGTTAGCAAGAAAGAGAGTAAAGGAAGGCATGCCACAACTCATAGACAATTGATTAAGCTAGATTGTGGAGCAATGGTAATAGACACGCCAGGCATGCGAGAGATTGGTAATTTTTCGGTAGAAACCGGACTTGATGAAACGTTTTCTGAAATAATAACCTTATCAAGAAAATGTCGCTTCAGCGATTGTTCACACGTTAAGGAAAAAGGATGTGCAGTTTTGGACGCTGTCGAAAAAGATTTATTATCAGCAGATCGCTATCAAAATTACATAAAAATGAACAAAGAATCTAATTATAATGAAATGTCATATTTTGAAAAAAGAAAAAAAGACAAGCAGTTTGGGAAGCACATCAAGACCGTAATGAAACACAAAAAAAGCCAAAGATAGCACCTAACAAATCGGTCAACTTGACGCCTTGAACATCTGCGGCGCTAGACGCGTTCACGCTTTTTGGCGGCGCAAGTTACCTCAACGTAGCCTCTTAAAGAAGGCACATATGAAAACAGTTTTCATCATTTTACCCACTTTAATCGTCGCTTTCATTGTTTTGCTTTTCAATTTTCAGACAATTTCCAGGGCTGGAGAAGCCTCCGGACTGGTCGAAGGGAGGCTTTCGAAATGTCCGAATAAGCCTAATTGCGTCTGCAGTGAGCACAAGGATGATACCAGTCATTACATTAATCCAATCATTATTCCTCAAAACAGCACAGTTGATACTTTTTCACTTCTAAAAAATGTAATTCGAGAAATGGGAGGCAAGGTTCAGGTTGAAAGTGGCAATTACCTTGCAGCTACTTTTACTTCGGCCATATTTAAATTTGTGGATGATTTAGAAATTAGGATAGATTCGACTCAAGAAGTAATCCATATTCGTTCAGCGTCTAGAGTCGGTTATAGCGATATGGGTGTTAATAAGAAAAGAACGGAATTACTCAAAAAACTATTTAACAATAAGGTTCCAGAGGCTAACAAATCACTGCAGTTGAAGCCCTGAACCGGGTGCAACTGAGCTCAAACATTATGCGATAACCGGAAATAATTCAGATGAAAAAATATCTACTAGCAGTTCTGGGGTCAGGTGTCTGGATCAATGTATCTGAATTTATCCGCAACGAATTAGTGATAAAGAAATTGTGGATAAATGGTTTTAATGAAATGGGCTTAACTTTCCCATCAACCCCAATAAATGGCGCTGTTTGGGGATTATGGGCTTTCATCTTTGCAAGTATCTTAGCTTGGCTCACAACAAGATTCAGCACTCTTAGCAGTGCATTAATTGCATGGATAACAGGCTTCGTGTTACTTTGGCTTGCAATGATAAATATGGGGGTTCTACCTTCTGGAATTATCTACTGGGCCGTCCCGTGGAGCTTTATTGAAGTTTATATTGCTGCACAAATTTGCTCAAAAATTATTACAGAAAAAACCGTTTAACAACTCGCTGAAAACGACGCGTCTCAGCTCAAACGTTATGCTTCAAAAAGCGGGACAGATTAATTTTTAGAAATAAAATATAACTACATAAGTGTTTCCTTTGTTTTTAAAAAGTGTGAGCAATCGAGGTGAGAAATGTCGAAGAAATACATGATGATAATTAGCCATTCCGATGATGAGCCTCATCGGACAAGTGTATCCATGGGGTTGGTATCCTGTTTGGTTTTAGAAGGAGCCGATATTGCTTTATTTTTCATGGCAGAGGGCGCTAGAATGGTTAAAAAAGGTGTGGCGGAAACCATTGAAGAGGAAAATATAGCTCCAGTTCGTCAGTCTCTTTCAATAATTCTTGAGGGGAATACTCAATTGTATGTCTGCAAAATTGACTTGAAAAAATTTGGTATATCGGAAGACGAATTGCTTGATGGTGTAAAAATTGTAGACCTGATGGACGTATCTGCTCTTATGTTGGAGAGGGAAACACTCAAATGCTAACCGAATCTTATCACTGATGAACTGTTTAAAAAACCTCAGAAAAACCGGGACAGATTTATTTTTTTAGAAATAAAATTTAACTAGAATAAACATTTAATTTAGACCTGCAGTTAATTTTAGAAATGCATAACAAGTCACTGTACTAAACGGGAAGAAACAGGCATGGCTGACGGGAACTCTTCCGGCCCGCCAAGTTAACTCAAACGTTATGCTCCCTTATGCATATAACAAAATCTTTCCGGAGATATAAATGTTGAACGATACTTTTCCTGCACAGGAATTTGCTTCCCGGTGGGACAGGTGCAGAAAACTCCTTCATGAATATATCCCCCAGGCCCAGGGGTTATTAGTGTTTTCCCGTCTCAATATTTATTATTTCAGCGGTTCATTTGCCAATGGAGTTTTGTGGCTGCCCCTGAATGGTGAACCTGTCTTATTTTGCAGGCGTGGAGAAGAAAGAGCGAAAATTGAATCACCTGTAAATCATATTTACTCATTCAAATCGTACATGGACATTAAAACAGTTCTTAACGATTTGAACTGTTCCTTCCCTGAAACAGCAGCCGCTGAGATGAACGGGTTATCGTGGGCTCTTGCAAACAGTCTTACCAGGCACCTGTCAACCAGCCAATTTATTCCCGGAGACAAAATAATTGGCATGTGCCGTGCGAAAAAGTCAGCGTTGGAACTTACTATTCTTCGGGAAGCAGGGGCAAAACATGCGAAATGTTTAACCAGGCTGCTCCCGCCATTTCTTCATGCAGGAATAAGTGAGCTTGCAATAAGCCATAAAATTTTAGAACTATTCTTTTCCGAAGGTCATGGTGGGATCTTAAGGATGGAAAATTATGGCGAAGAGGTATTTCTTGGCCACATTGCAGTCGGAGACAGCGCCAATTATCCAAGTTTCTTTAACGGCCCTGTCGGTCTACGAGGCGTGCATCCGGCGACACCTCATATGGGTTCAGCAGAAGTCAAATGGACACCGGGAAAACCGCTTACCGTAGATAACGGGTTTACCCTTGCCGGTTACATAACCGACAAGACCCAGGTTTACTGGCTTGGCGAAAAAGAAAACATACCAGTGAAGGCAATGGAAGCGCATAATTTTTGTATCACCCTGCAGGATCAGATTGCAGAACTTCTGAGGCCGGGAACACTGCCAAGTGAGATATGGAACCATTGTCTTGCCAGAGTTGAACGTTCCGGGTGGGGCGATGGCTTTATGGGGTTGGGGAAAAACAAAGTATTTTTTGTGGGCCATGGCATCGGACTTGCCATAGATGAATATCCCGCTTTGGCAAACGGATTCGATTTACCCCTTGAAGAAGGGATGACCCTCGCTATTGAACCTAAAATTGGCATTTCGGATTTCGGAATGGTTGGTTTAGAAAATACTTTTGAGGTTACACCTGATGGAGGGAAGTGCCTGACAGGAGAGAAGTTTGATATAATAACCGTCTAAATTAAAGCAAAAACAAATAATAATATGACTCCCCGCTGCTCAAAAAAATATTCTCTGCCGCCTAAGCGCAGGAAAGATAATTTCGAATACATTCTCAAGAAAGCCTCCCTGGCCCATAGAGAAGGCAGGCTTACCGAAGCGGAAAAAGGCTATCGGGAAATATTGAAAAAAAAGCCTGATTGGGTAGAGGTTTTGAATGCGCTGGGCACGGTATATCTGGATCAGTCCCGTCCTGATAAAGCCTGGATTTTTTTTGAGAAAGCAGCTGCCCTGAACCCATCCTTTTTACCGGCAAGTTATAACCTGGCCTGGCTGAAGCAGAGAAAGGACGATCACGAGGGTGCCAAAAGTATTTACAGGACCATGTTGGAAAAGCAGCCTGATTATGGACTGGCGTGGAATAACCTGGGTGTCGCATATAGAGAAACAGGAGACCCGGATGAAGCCCTGTCCTGTTTTGAAAAGGCTGTGGAGTTTGCTCCCGGCATGGCAGAGGCATGGAACAATCTTGGGGTGGCACAGGATGAGTTTAATTTAAGTGAAAATGCTTCAAAGTCATACATTAAGGCCATTGAAATACGACCGGATTACACATCCGCCCATTTCAATCTCGGGCTTTCTCTGCAGAAGCTTAAGCGCTTCAAGGAAGCCGAGGAACATTACAACAAGGTGCTTGAGACCAGGCCGGATGATGAAGCGACAAGATTCATGCTTCAAAGCCTGGGGACATCGGCAACACCTGATGCGGCCCCTGTGGAACATGTGCGCAAAATATTTGACCGGTGTGCCGGGACTTTTGAAAAAATTCTGGTCAAAGACCTGGAATACAAAACCCCGGAGCTTTTGTTTAACCTTGTGCAGCCGTATTTAGTTGAAGAAATGAATGTTCTTGACCTTGGCTGTGGTACCGGCCTTGGCGCTCAACTCTATCGGCCGTTTGCAAAAAGACTGACCGGGGTCGATGTATCGTCAAAAATGCTCGAAAAGGCAGAAGAGAAGAAAATCTATAACCGACTCGAAATTTTTGACATACTTCAAAACTGGGAGTTTCCTGAAAAATTCGACCTGATATACAGCTCTGATGTTTTTGTATATTTTGGGGACCTGGATACGATCATCAGGTCCGCATCCTACTACCTTGTTAACGGAGGAATTATGGCGTTCTCGGTTGAAAGACTTGAAAACAACAGCATGTATTACCGGCTCTTTCCCAGCGGCCGCTATGCACACTCAAGGACATATATCCAGAGTTGTCTGGAGCGTAACGGATTACAATTAATAGAAGAAAACAAATCAGATATCAGGAAACAGTCAGGAAATCCGGTTAAAGGATTATTAATTGTAGCAAGAAAGGAGGGACACGGGGCCGCATCCTGAGGAGAAACCTGCCAGTCCATGCGTACTTGACAATCTGCCCTGCGGGCATATTGCGAGGAGTCAGCTCAAACTTTCAAAAACAGACAAAAGCCTTTTTTTGTTGGCCGAAACCGCTAAACAGTCAGTCATTATGGAGTCCATAAAAAATCTCTTTACAGGAGTTATGGGGGCGGCGCCATGCTGGGTGCTCGCAGTGCTGTTCGTCATGACATGGCAAACTCCCATGGCGATTGACGAAGGTCGGTGGGTAAAGCTTGGTGTCGGCATAATGGCGCTTGAATTTATCCTTGTCCATTCAGGCGGGTTTTTTGCAGCTTTCTCCCAGTGGAAGGTCAAAGCAGGTAGGCCGACCAGGCTGAGCCACAAAATTGGATTGATGTTAGGGCTGGTGTTCTTCTATACGATATTCGCTGTGTGTTTCTCGCTCGTATTCAACAACTGGACTTTATTCTGGATCTTTTTCTGGGTAACGACCTCCCGTTTTCTCGCTATGTTCTTCGATACCAAAGATGGCCCTCGCATAATGATACGTCGCTCGGCAGTAAGTGTGTTTCTTTACGTATCCAGTGCGTTTCTCTCCATCTTCATAAGACTCCCCCGCGCAGGCCTTACCGAGGAAGTGTTAAACAATGTCTATCCTGGACGAGGGTCCGGAGAATGGGAAAGGGATCCCCAACAGGCGTTGCTGGCGGGGATGGTGTATTTTGGTTTTCTGGGTCTGTGGGAACTTGTCGCCCCCTTCCTGGCACACAGGAAAAAGCGTCAGAACCGGGAACTGGAGGAGACGCGTTAATGGCCGCGACCCTCTTCTGCTCAGGCTTCAGAAAAGCCATGGAAAACAAAAATGGTGCCTATTGCGGTACACTATGTACAATAAATCATGATATAATCAATTGAGCATAAAGGGCAACAAAATGGTGCAAGTTATGAATAAGGAACAGGTAGACGAACTTATACAGCTCCTCCTGATATATGAATTGTCAATAGCTGAATTGTATGAAAATTTTGCTGCCCTTTTCCCTTCAGCAAAAAAAAACTGGCTGGCTTATGCAAAAGAAGAGCGTCTGCATGCAAAATGGATTGAAACGCTTCATACCAGGTTAAAAAATGAAAAAATATCATTTGAACAGACAAAAATCACAGTGCAATCCACAAGAATAGCTATTGATTTCATAGAAAAACAAATTGCTAAAGCTAAAAAGTCTGAAACTGATTTAAAACAAGCCGTAACTATTGCCGTGGATATTGAAAAGTCATTACTGGAGAGTGCATTTTTCAATATCTTCAAACTAAGCAGCCCCAAGGCGATAAATATTCAATCCCGTTTGGTGGAAGCAACAAAAATCCATATAAAAAAGCTTATCGAATGGCAGGCAACCCTGGAGAATTCCTAATTAAGTTTTTATAATGTTTCAACAATCCCTTCCAGAGGGTCATTCACGATCCCGTCTTCTGTATTTTTTCCAGCGTTTAAAAAAGCAGAACTCCAGAATTGTTTCAGATATAAGCACAAACCTTATAGATTTAGACAACGTATCCCCCCGTCTGAAAGTACCCTTAAGCTGTTATTCCCTCATCCGGTAACCCGGCCTCCTGCAGAATCCCATTGGGAAATATTCAGGAAAAGTAAAATTCAGAATTTTCAGGCATAATTTCACTTTTTATCCTTATCCGTAGAAATACCTAGTTTTTTCACTGCTAAATATGTTATATAGACTAAAAATCAAATTTTGAACCGGGCTTACTCGCATTAAATACACCATGAAATATTAAGTAAATTTTTATTTTTTCAGGAGGTTTTCCCCCATGTCTACAGGAGAAAAAACCCAAGGGAATCCGGCAGTTGTCGGTCTTGCAGGATTTGCTCTCACCACCATGCTCTTGCAGGTGCATAATATAGGGTTATGTGATATCGGACCCATTGTAGCACTCGGATTCGTCTTCGGAGGCTTGGCCCAGATGATAGCCGGTTTCCAGGAATTCAAATGCGGCAACAACTTTGGTTACAGTGCATTTGTATCCTATGGATGTTTCTGGATAGCACTCGGGATTATTTTCATCCTCAACCATTTTAACATCTATCATTCAAGCACAAGCGATGTAGGATGGTTCCTGGTTGTCTGGACTATTTATACTTTTATCATGTGGATACCTGCCATGAGAATTCATGGAGCAATGGCTTTAACGTTCACTCTCCTTCTTGTCGGGTTCATTCTCCTTGACCTGGCACATTTCGGTTTTCCTGAGCTGACAAAGGTTGCGGGGTATGAACTCATGCTGTGCGCCGCATCAGCGTGGTATATGATGGCCCATGCAATTTATGCCCAGGTATTTGGAAAAGACGTTCTTCCGGTGGGAAAACCGTGGATCCGATAACTTCTACGATGATATTTACCTGCAGGAAATGAAATAAAAAGAGGATTGAAACAATGCAAAAATTACTTATCGCTCTCGCCATATCAACTTTAGTTCTTGTTTCCACCCACGCATTTGCCGGAGAAAAAGCAACAACCGAGGAATGTGTCCAAAAAACCCATGAAGCCGCTGCAATGATAAATGCCCGGGGGCTGGACGAAGCTATTAAGATGATTGGTGACCCCAAGGGCCCTTTTGTCTGGAAAGACTCCTACGTATTTCTCATGGATCTCAATGGGAAAATGCTGGCGCATCCCATGCAGCCTGAACTTACCCGGCATGAGCATGTTTTCCTGCAAACCGATTCCGCTGACAAAGCGATCTTCGTCCATTTTGTTAACATTGCCATTGAGCACGGACAGGGTTGGGTAGATTACATGTGGCCCAAGCCAGGGAAAAAATCACCTTCTAAAAAGATTACCTATATTTATAAGGTCCCGACAAAAAAACTTCTTGTTGGTGCCGGAGTATATGTTGGCGGAATGATGTATTGAAAACAGCCATGGTTTTCTAAAGCTTAATAAAACAAAATACGGCATAAATGGTTATGCCTTTCCATGAAGCTGAGCAGCACAATAAAGAACGGAAAAAGAGCTTCGGCGGAGCACCCCTAAAAAAAACGGGGCATAAACTTCGCGACTTTCCAAATCGTCCGTTCTTTATGAGCAGCGAAGATATTCCGCTGAAAGCGGAACAGCAGTGAAACGGCGAATGGACGGCTGCCTTTTCTTTCGCCGCTTCGCTGCTGCTTCGTTTTCTTTGCACCCTTAAAAACAGGGTATAAAGGCAAACAAAGAAAATGAAGAACAAAATTAGCCTTCTAAATAACAATCTTTATAAACAGATCAAGCCTCAAGAACTGATTCAGGGATAAACACAATCCTGTTGAATTTGAATATTTTATTTTCCCTCCCTGCCTGGAAGGACACATAACCGGGTTTGGTATCATCAGACAATCCGGTCTCCTTCAGAAGATTTGCTGAAAACCTCACAAAAACGCCCTGTTTAAAAAATTCATCACGGGTTTTATAATCGTAGACTCCTGCCCAGTTTTGAGGCATCTTCTTCCAGAAAAATTTTTTCTCCATAAAAAAATGCTCCTGATCAAGATGTTCGGGGAGAAAACGATGACCGCAGCGAAGCCAATCAAAAACAAGCAGTTCCCTGACCAGCTCTTTGTCAGATCGGCTCTGGGCACATTCAAGCAAAAGTGAACTCATTAATTCCTGGGTCGGGGCCAAATCAAAAAATCCTTTGCCGCGACAAACCTCCAGGAGTACTTCAAAAAATACAAATATGTCTTCCTGGATTCTACGCAGATAATTCCACAGGTTCCTGAAAAAACGGGTGTTATAAAATGCTTCAACACATTCCCCCAACCAGAACAGATCTCCAAGTTCGCTTTTATCAAGCCATCTGTTTGCCAGTAACTCATAGGGCGGATTTTCGCATACAACCAAACCATACTCCTCTTTAGATCTGCTGATCGGCGCATCGGGCAGAATTTTTAAAAGCCCCATTTGAATGTAATGGGGCCCAAGCAAAAAGACGTCAGCAAAGGAACGAGAAAAGGACTCCCTGTTCTCATACGGTAAACCCAGAATTAGGTCCAGATGCAAATGAATGGTATCCAGAGAAACAAGCTGCAGAATATTGTGTTCAAGTTTTGCCTGGTCACACTGCCGGTTAATAGCTTGCAGAGTTTCCCGGTTGGTTGACTGTACACCGATTTCAAATTGAAACCGGCCGGGACTCACCTGCTGCAGGAATTGAAACATTTCTTCCGTAAAACGATCCGGGGCCATTTCGAAATGAAACAGGGTGTCTCCCGGCTGTTCTGCCAGAAAACGCCAAATCTTCAGCGCTCTTTCCGGAAGATCGTTAAAAGTTCTGTCAACAAAACGGATAACTTTCGGTGAATATTGCAGGATGGATTTTATCTCATCAAAAACCTGTTCAGGTTGCAGATGGCGCACTCCTTTTTCTGATGCCGACAGGCAGTAAGTGCACCCGAAGGGACAGCCCCGTGAAGATTCATAATAGATTTGTCTGTTCAGCAAAGGGCCGGCAAAGTCAGACTTTCTATAAGGATTTTTAAAGGCCTTTGTTTTTCTGCCGGTGTATTCTCTCTGCAGTCTGCCCTCTGCCAGGTCATGATAAAATGATTTTCCAACCCCCTCAATCTCCCCATAAAAAAAAGAACACCGCAGAAAAACTTGGGGTGGCAGATTTTGCGCAAGGGCTCCTGCCTGGGGGCCGCCTAAAATAAAAGGTGTTTCAGGAAGTATCTTTACAAGATCATTCAGTAAACGCTGCATATATGAACTGTTCCAGATGTACACGGAAAAAAAGAGTGCTTCAGGGTTATCTCCCCCTATTCTCCTCAACAAGGGGTAGTATGGGTCATTGATGGTGTATTGTACAATTTCCGGACTGCAGTCCGGTAAATTCTCCTCAAGTTCTGACCTCAGGTAAAACAGGGCCAGACAGGAATGGGTATACCGGGCGTTCAGTGCGATCAGTTTGTAAAGTAAAGGTTTCAAGGTTTCAAGGTGTCCAGGTTTCAAGGGTCCATGGAAAAACAATTCTTAATTCGCAATTTTTCTCATTATTGATTCAGTGAATCGCTTTCCTTTTCTCCTAAGCGTGTTTAGTATATTGGTAAGTTAACAAACAACCCCTAAAAGGGTTAGCAGACAAAACAAAGAGAAAATATGTTTTTATATTTTGCCATTTCACGCCGCCGAGCACCACAAAAACGATCGAAACAGGAGTTTGACCTGTCTGAGCGTAGCGAGTTTTCAAACTCCCGGTCGTTTTGAGGAGCGCAGGGCAGTCCCGCGATAAAACGCGGGGCCAAGTGGACGGCTGCCTTTTCTTTTGGTTCGTTTTCTTTGCACCCTTAAAAACAGGGCATAAAGGCAAGCAAAGAAAACGAACACACAGGAAAGATGATCCATCTTTCAGAAATTCCTCTTTGTCTTTCAACTAGTTAACAGCTTAGCTGACAGTTTATAGGTTTAATAAAAAAAAATTCTTCATTAATTCAGCTACAGGAATTTATATGACCGTAAAAAATACCCTAATCATCACTGTTTTATTCTTTTTCGTACTGCTTTTAAGCCTGCAACTCTTCGTATCCCACCCTGCCCGTGCTGACCACCTCAGTGCGCCGGTGCATCATATCTCCATGGGGTTTGACCTGGAAACAAATTCTTATAGCGCAAATTCCCGTATAGAACTGCCGGCAGGTGTTGGCCTTCAACTTAATCTCTCAGGTCTTAATGTATCCCGAATCCTGGTGAATGGTCAACCGGGAGAAACAACTCCTGAAAGTTATTATCTTGACATTCAAAAATCTTCTAAAGAGCAAGAGATTCTTATCACTTACAACAGTGAAATCCAACCTGATTATGCTTCATACAACATGATCAGCAAAACAGGTATAGCACTCTTAGACCATTGGCACCCTGTTGCTGACCGTGAAATGATATTTAAACTGACAGTAGAGATCCCTGACGACTTTGAGGCGGTTTCTGAAGCGGATGAAATAATCACATTTCAGGTAGATAATAAAAAACAGGTGACTTTTCGTTTTCCTCACCCATTGCATAGCATTCATTTTGTTACAGGGCCTTATAGAATAACCCGGAGGGAATTTGGTGAAGGAAAAGAACTGGTTGCCTATTTTTATTCCGAAGACAGCGAATTAGCAGGTCAATACATCGAAAATGCCAGACAGTATCTTGACCGCTATGAAAAAATGCTGGGCCCATATCCTTTCAAACGCTTTTCTATTGTCGAAAACAGGCTGCCCACCGGCTTTGCCATGCCCACCTTTACACTCCTGGGGCAATCTGTTGTAAGGCTGCCGTTTATCGTTGATACTTCCCTGGGACATGAGGTCCTGCATTCCTGGTTCGGCAGCGGGGTCAGAATGTCTTCCCGGAAGGGCAACTGGGTTGAAGGGCTGACAACTTATCTTGCAGACCAGGCTTTTGCTGCAGACAAGGGAGAGGAAGTAAAATACAGAAAGGAACAGATTCTTAAGTATCAAAGTTATGTAAGGCCTGATATGGACCTAACACTACGCCACTTCAGCAATGCAGGGCATGGTAACAGCGAAGGTCGTCCAGCCCGTGCAGTCGGTTACAATAAATCCTCCATGTTTTTTCATATGCTGAAAAACAGGGTTGGGCCTGAAATATTCATAGATTCCCTGCGCGACTTTTACAAACGCTTAAAACACGACATTGCCGAC
>JBHPCH010000073.1:0-12459 GCA_042576125.1 Thermodesulfobacteriota bacterium | reverse complement strand
AATAACTGTGATAAACAACCGGATCCTTCGTGAAGGAGATATGGTTTCAGGCTATCTCATTAACACAATTAACCAGGATGATATCGCAATAAGCAGAGACGGAGAAAAATGGAAGCTTGCGTTCCATTAACCGTGCTTTTTTGAAGGGAGGAGAAATTATGAAAAAACATTTTATGTTTTTGTTCATGCTTCTATTTTGTTTCTCCGGCAGCAGTGGAGCTGAACAAACAACAGATGTTGTTCCCCCGGCATCCCTGCCCTCACTTGTTTCAGCCATCAAGGTTGAGGGGCCTATAAATTTTTGTGGAGAACAGGTACCGCTTGATTCTGATGAAATACAGGAAAGACTGGAAAAGGAGTTACTCCTCATTCTATGGAACAGACCTCAGGTTATTCTCTGGCTGAAGCGTGCCACACGTTACTTTCCCTACATTGAAAGAGCCCTGGCCCTGAACAATATGCCCGCTGATCTTAAATATATTGCCGTGGTTGAAAGCGCTCTGCTTTCCCATGCAGGCTCTTCAAAGGGTGCAGTAGGTTACTGGCAGTTCATAAAAAGCACAGGAAGAAGATATGGACTTGTCATTGACCGGAATATTGATGAGCGACGCAATTTTTTTGCCTCCACAGATGCTGCAGTAAGTTATTTGAAAGAACTGTATGAACTTTTCAATTCATGGACATTGGCTGCCGCTGCATATAACCTTGGAGAAGACCGGCTCCAGGATGAAAAGAAAAGCCAGATGGTCGATAGTTTTTACGATTTTTATCTCCCTCTGGAAACTCAACGCTATATTTTCAAAATAGTTGCTGTCAAACTTATTTTATCAAATCCATCCCGCTATGGATTTGATCTTGAAGCCGATGATTTTTATCAGCCGGTATTTTTTGACCGTGTCAAACTAAACCTGCCCGGCAGAACGCCTTTATACCTTGTAGCCCAGGCTGCCGGGACACATTTTAAGAAGATCAAAGAACTCAATCCTGAAATCAGGGGGGATGATTTACTGAAGGGCAGCCACATCTTAGCAGTTCCCAAAGGCTCTGGAGAAAAATTTCATTCGCATTTCGCAAGCCTTGCTGAAAAATGGCGACAGGAAAACAAAATGCATATTTACATTGTAAAAAAAGGAGATAACCTTTCTATTATTGCTCAACGGTACGACATAGTCCTGTCTTCCCTGATGGCCTGGAATGATCTAAACCCCAATAGCTACATCCATCCAGGAGAAAAACTTGTCATCTACCGGTAGACCTATGACCGCTTTTCCAAGGAGTTTTCATGAGTAAAAAGACGCTTAAAGTAAGGACACCTCAATTTCCCCTCTATTCTGAAGTTCGCCATCTGCTGCAGATATTTGAAGGTGTCTCCCAGACAGCCATCAAGACAATGCTGAAATCTATTGAAGAGCAGACCGGCACCCCACGCCAACCTGTTGATTGGACAAATCCGAAATCGTGGATCCAGAAAAGATTATCCGGTGAATCTGCAGTTCTGGCCGAACGCATCTGGCAGGAAAGCAACCTTGAAGTAAATCCGCGGCACGTATACGGTTCATATCTTTTTATTAATAACAACGGATTGTTGAATAATAATGTTTTTGGTGTATACCAATCAACTCCCCGTGGACAGGCATTTCTTGCCAGTGACCAGAAACTCCTTGAGGAAATTGATGATCAGGAGGGCCTCCCCCAGCTCTTAAGAATTCTTGCCGGTAAAACTACTGCCAAACGAAGGGATCTTTTACCTGAATGGAGTGATTTTCTGAGGGAGCATTCCCATTTTGGAACCCAGGCGACCATCAGAGACACACTGCGACGCAGACTGAATAATCTTGTTGAAAGGGGCTATGTTGACCGGGAAGGCGTAACATATCTTATAACCAAAAAAGGTCTGGACTATGCCGAACAGTTCACCCAGGCCGATCTTGACCAGAAGCGTGATGTTATCAGGGCAATAAAGGCCTTTAATCATGAACAGATGCACAAATTGAGCAGCCTGCTTGCCTTTATGCAGCAAAAGGATTTTGAATTCCTTGTACTGGAGTTGCTCGAGTCAATGGGCTATGAAGATATAAAGATTACCAAGGAAGGCGGCCGCAAAGGCGTTGAAGTGACAGCTTCTTTTCAATTCGGCATCAGCACTGTTACTGAAGTAATCCATGTCAAGCGTTATCAAACATCTACCGGCCGACCGGCTTTAGACCAACTTCGTGAAGCTGTTTCCCGACATTCTTGTTTCAGGGGTACATTAATTACCCTGGGGCGCTTTACCCGGGAATGCAAAGAAGCTGCTCTCATGACAGATGGAATTCAGGTAAAGCTTATTAATGGGAAACACCTCCTGATGCTGCTGAGTGAAAATAATATTGGCGTCACCCGGCAGTCAGTGGTCCTCTATCATATTGACGATGAATATTTTTCCTCTTCAAATGATACTTCTACCACGTCTGAAAACTGACAGATCCCCACTGTCAGCTCCTTAGAAAAACAGGTTTTAACCCTGAATACGTTTAATCCTTAAACTCATAATTTTTTGCGAGTTTTTTCAAGCTCCAGAGGACTATCCACCTGGTACAGCCTCACTTTCCTGCTTCTGGGGAATTCATATTTTATCAATTTTTTCATATAGTTAGACAGCAAAGACTTTTCAATTATCTGCTCTTCATCCCGGTAGCCGCGCTCCCGCACCAGGATTTTATTCTCATCAAGCAATAACACCGCAATTGAGCGATTACGTTTATACGATAGGAGTTCAATGCCCTGAGGTGGGTTCAGTTTTTTTAGTTTCTGGAGGAGGTTGCGCAGGACGGAATCGATATTTACCAGGGCCATCAGATCAGGAACTAATTATGGCAGGCCATAATTCTGGTACGAATTACATCCGGGTGTGCTTCAATTTGGGCAATTACATCGTCAGGGATTGGGGATTCAACATCAATAATATTATATCCGATGAGGCCATTGCTCTCATTCAAATAGCTCGCAATATTGATCCTGTTTGATCCGATTATATTGGAGGCAAAACCTATCATGCCCGGGATATCCCTGTTAATCATGATAAGTCTGGCATGACAGCTTCCTGAAGGAATTGATTCAACGGTCGGGAAATTAACTGAGCGGCTTATGGTTCCATACTCCAGATAATCTTTCAGTTCTGAAACCGCCAGGCAGGCACAGTTCTCCTCGCTTTCCTCTGTACTGGCACCAAGGTGAGGCGATGTAAGCACCTTGGGATGATTCAGATTCATATGGTTTGGAAAATCCGTTATATAGCTCTCCAGCTTTCCTGCATCAAGGGCAGCAATGACAGCAGCATCCTCAACAATCTCCCCTCTTGAAAAATTAATAAGGGTTGAGCCTGGCTGCATCTGGGCTATGAATTCACGATTTACCAAACCATGGGTTTTTTTGCTCAACGGTACATGTATGGAAACAATGTCAGATTGCTGCAGAACAGAACCAAGATTTCTGGTGAGTTTAACGTCATAGGACAGGGCATGTATATTTTCAAGAGCCGGGGACGGGTCAAAGGCAACCACCTTCATCTGCCTCTGTACCCCACCATTTGCAACCATTACCCCTATTTTACCTGTCCCAACGACACCCATGGTCTTACCTGCCAGTTCCACACCCCGGAAGACAGATTTGCGAGACTCCACAGCCTGGGTGATCGCAGAATCGTCCATCCCTGAAAGCTCCTTGCAGAACTCTACTCCCTGATGGATATGGCGCATTACAACACCAAGCATGGCAAACAATAATTCTGCGACAGCATTGGCATTTGCACCCGGAGTGTTAAAAACGCAGACTCCCTGCTGCGTGGCTTTATCAACTGTGATATTATTTACTCCTGCTCCGGCTCTTGCAACTGCGAGAAGCCCAGGATAATCACCTGTTTCGACTTGACCACTTCGCACCACAATACCATGGGGTTCGGCCACATCCGGCCCAACCTGATAATTTGGCCCGAAAAGTGCCAGACCTTCCGGCGCTATACGATTGATGGTTTTAATTCGATATGGTCCCATGCTTATTGGGATAACTGGATTGGGCCAAGTTGTCAAGGGCAAGTGCCAAAAGAATACAGCAGGCCTGTCACAGCCGCGGCCTATGTACTATCAGCATCGGTCTTTGGCAGCTGCTTGCCACATCGTCTGCCAAAGACCCCATCAGAAGCTTCCTGATTCCCGATCCTCTGGATACTGCCATAATAACAAGATCATGGCACGGGGCCTGTTTTAATATTTCTTCCAGGCGTGCTTCCGCCATAGTCACAATACAGTTTACAAAAGGCAAATTCCTGCCCGTCGCCCAGTTGTGTAATTTTTTTTCATAAGCAGCAATATCATCCTCCAGGACATCTGCTGCAAGCAAGCGCAACAATGTGATGTTGTGTTTTCCCACATGGGCAAGGGCGCAGAGGGTATCGCCGATTACTTCAAGATCGGTGGAATTGATGATCGGCACCAGTATTCTTTCGGTATGCAGCATGCCCGTAAATTTGACTATCGTAATAGGACAGTGTGTCTCTGCAGCAATATCTTCAACTATTTTATTGAAGGTATGCTCCGTTCTCTGAAAAGGGTATCCAAGCAGGATTGTGAGTGCGCCTTTCTCCTTTGCAGCTGCAACAAGCCCCTTTGCTATGCTTTCCGCCCTTATTTCAGTGGTATGGAGAGCATAGCCAAGGCTTCTCGTTTCCTGTGCAGCAATTGCAAATAACTCTTCAGCATCCATGTTTATTCCTTTGGCATTTTCAATCATCACTGCCACAGGCTGTGCCTTTAAATGATGGGCCAGCAAAGTTGCCATTCTTGCAAGACCACCGACCGTGCTCGGGTGTGATACCCCGAAAACAACAGACCCTTCTGACGATGAATCGGGTGTAAGTTTTTCCCATGTCCACGGTACAAGCTGTGCGTCTTGTACCTCATCAGGGAAAAAACTGTCACATTTAGCTGGCTCAATCCCTGCTCCATTGCCATTGCCTACAATCGCCTCACCTGATCTTTCTAAAGCATACTTTGTGCAGGCCGGCCCGATTAGCTCGGCAAACAGGACGCCTACCAGTACAGTCGGGGTCAGAATCGCAGCATATTTATTAAGGTCCGGGTCGCCGTTTATCAGAAAAACCAGTCCGATAGCAACGCCGGCCTGGGGAATGAGGGCCATCCCCAGATACTTTCTGAGCAAATGCTCGGCCCCTGCCAGGCCGCCCCCCATATATCCTCCTGCAACCTTGCTTACAAATCTGAGGAGGAAGTAAACAAACCCAAGCCAGCCTGCAATAGTTAAGGCGGAAAAGTCAAGGTGGGCGCCGGCAAGGGTAAAAAACAGAACATAAATAGGAGGTTCAAACGCATTAAGCGTCCTGAAAAGCCTGACATCCCTTCGGTCTCTGTTCACTATGGTAAAGCCGATGGCAATACCTGCCAGGAGCGGCGAAAGTTTCAGAAATCTTGCCATCTCGCCACATAAAAGAAGCAGGGCAAGGCCGGCTGTAAGCATCTCGCCTCTGTCGCGCAGACGATGTATGATAAAGTCTATGATCAGCCCTGTTACCACCCCAAGCAGCAGGGAAAAAGAAATTTTTGCCAGGATGGTCAGTATCGTTCCCAAAATGGTATGATCAGCTCCTACCACCTGCCGTGCAAGCACGAGACTCACACCGAAAAAAACAATGGCCAAACCGTTATTTACTGCAACCACCTGTAGAAGGGTTGTTGTCAATGGGCCGACGGCCCTGCTTTCCCGAGTTATGAAAAGTATGGTTCCGGGTGCAGTGGCAATAGAAACAGTTCCCAGTATTACGGACAAGACAAGGTAATCCTTAAAATGCCATCCGGGTCCACCGGTCCCGGCCCCCCAGATAACAAAGAATATCACCCCGGCGACCAGCAGAAGGGCTCCAACGGTATCCGCCAGACAGATTGACAGTACTGTTCTGGCAGTGACCTTCAACCGTTTTAATTCCAGGTGCTCACCAATGCCGAAAGCTATCAGCATCAGTGCAATCTGGGTAAAATGCCTGAGCTGATTCCCTGTTGCTTCTGCAGTTATGACATGCAATCCTGAGGGACCGAGGAGTACCCCTGCTGCAATAAATCCGGTGACAGAAGGCAGACGAAATACCTGACCGGCCTTTGCGGCCATAAAACCGGCTGTCAGAATCAAAGCCAGCAGCAAGGTTATTTCCATTTAAACTCCTTTATTCTCTGCAGGACCATACACTTTCCGATAACATACTTTAATCATTAATTGTGATCCTGTGAAATCATTCCTGCGTTTGACTGTGACTGCTATACAAGAAACAGGTTGTCAAGTTTTGCTGATTTGGACTACTTTAACATTGATTTAGCAATGCATTGCCCTTCAGTGAAAATTTTTTCTGGAGAAACCATATGATCATCGGGATCCCTAAAGAAATAAAAGACAAGGAATTCCGGGTCGGTATTATCCCGGCCGGCGTCCGTAAGTTCACAGAATCAGGGCATATTGTCATTCTTGAATCAGGGGCGGGACTTGGTAGCAGCATTTCCGACCGGGAATTTCAGTCTGCCGGGGCGGAAATCCTCCCTGATGCGGCAGCGATTTACCACAAAGCGGAAATGATTATGAAGGTCAAAGAGCCTCTTGAGCAGGAATACAATTACATGCGTAAAGGCTTGATTCTTTTCACCTATCTGCATCTGGCGCCACTGCCGGAACTCACCGGGGTTTTACTAGAGAAACAAGTGTCGGCAATTGCCTATGAGACAGTGGGGTATGATGACGGCTACCTGCCGCTTCTTTCCCCAATGAGTTCAGTGGCCGGCCGCATGTCCATCCAGGTGGGAGCTCACTTTCTTGAAAAGGAAGCTGGTGGCAGAGGAGTGCTTCTTGGCGGGGTAGAAGGGGTTGAACCGGGTCGTGTTGTTATTCTGGGCAGCGGCACTGTTGGTTCTAATGCCGCCCAGATGGCAGTCGGCCTTGGTGCCAATGTGACAGTCATGTGCCGAAATCCGACCTGCATGACAAACTTTAGGAAAGCTTTTCAAGGTGAAATAACAACACGCCTCGCAAACGAGGAAAACATTAAAGAAGAGATCAGCCAGGCAGATTTGGTTATCGGGGCAGTTCTTGTTCCCGGCGCGACAGCACCGAAATTAATTACCCGGGACATGCTTTCACTTATGCAGAAGGGATCAGTAATTGTTGATGTGTCGATTGACCAGGGAGGGTGTGTTGAAACAGCAAGACCCACTTCCCATTCTGATCCGGTCTATGAGGTTGATGGAATTATCCATTACTGTGTTACCAACATGCCGGGGGCAGTACCAAGGACTTCAACCTTTGCCCTGACAAATGCCACGCTGCCTTATGCTCTTGCTATTGCCAATAAAGGTCTTCTTCGGGCAGCCAAGGAAGATCCTGCTCTCAAAAAAGGCATTAACACCTATGGGGGAATGCTAACAAACAAGGAGGTCGCAATATCCCAGAACAGGGAATTTAAAAGTATAGACAAACTTTTATAAAAATCTACCAACCCCAGAGCAGGCTGCGCTTAATCCAGCCGGTCAAGCCCTTCTCGTGTCTTACCTTGACCCAACCGTCTCCCCGCTTGAGGGTTTCAAACACAACACCATATTCGGCCTTGCCGACTATTTTATAATTTGTGCCGGGGCCGCTTCTGACATTGACCCGTTTCTTGTTTTTATTATTTACTTTAACAACCAAATGCGGCTTTGTGGTAACAAGATTCTTATAAATCCAGCCAACATCATTTTCAAAATCAACCACTTTGTACCAGCTGCCTTTTTTTTCAATAACCTTTAAAGGGAAGCCTTTCCCAAGCTCCCATATAACCGGATACCTGGTAGAAGGACCTTTACGTAGATTTACTTTTTCTCCTGCCACACTGACCATTGTAAAGCCAGCAGCTTCCGCACAGACAGGCCATACTGCAATGAGGAGAAAAAGTATGATTATAAGCCCGGTATACTTTTTATCTTCTCGCTGTCTGTAGCCATACATTATGTTCAGAAAAGAATCAAAAAATGACATCCCACTTTTTGCTTTTATCTTCAATAAAATTAGATATATCACTTAGCAGCGGACGGTATCCCGGGTCGTGATTTCTGACCAATCGGAAGTCCTGCTATTTCAAGCGAAATTGCATCAAACTTACAGGCCTTATCCATGCACTTCAGGCATGAAATACACTCCGTATCCTCCGGTGATTCATTAAATTTTACCCCCATTGGACAGACTGCATGACATGCCTTGCACTGAGTGCAATTCTCTTCAACAAGTCGCAATTTTACCAGCTTCAGGTTTTTAAATAATGCATAAAATGCCCCAAGGGGGCAGGCTGTCCGGCAGAATGGCCTGCTGGCCGCAATGGACCAGAGTATAAAAACAATCAAAATCGTCAACTTGTTAAAAAAGAGAATACCGATTGTCTGCCTCAACTCTGGCTGCAGCATAAGCATGGGCAGGCCGGCCTCAAGGGTGCCCGCTGGGCAGACATACTTGCAGTACCAGGGCTCACCGTAACCGAAATCATCAACAACAAATAAGGGCAGCAGAATAACAAAAAAGAGCAGAAAAAAGTATTTGATATAGTTGAGTTTCCTCGGGATGCTGAATTTCCTTGAAGGAATTTTATGCAGTAACTCCTGAATCAATCCAAAAGGACAGGCCCAGCCACAGATAAGGCGACCAAAGATTCCACCCAGGACCCCCATGGTGCCGACAACATAAAGACCAAAAAAATTCTGCCCATTTTCCAGGGCAATCCTTATACCTGCCATCAACTGCTGCAAAGAGCCGATGGGACAATATGTTGTTGAGGCAGGGCAGGAATAACAGTTCAAGCCAGGCGAACAGACCACCTTTAAGGGCCCCTGGTAAATTGTACGGGTATAGGGGAAAGACCATGAGCCATTTGCCAGCAGGGCCAAAATCGTCTGTATCCACTTCCTGACAGTTTCCATTGTTATCCTATGCCAATGCAGCTCAGGCAGACCTGGACTGCCTGCTCAAGAACCCTGCCCGCTTCACCTGTCATAATGCCAACTATTCCCACAACGAGAAAGATCAGGATGGTGACAAAGGGAGCAATCCTTATACTTCTTGTTTTTTCTTTTTTCTTATTAGCCATTTTAAAAACCTACTCCTGCATCTTTGCAAGATAGTCGAGAACTGATGCCTTTTTAGCTCCGATTAAAACTTTTTTATCCCTGCGGTCATCCAGGCTTATCTGGGTCAAAACCCTATTGACCCCTTTTGAAAAAGGCCTTTCAGAGAGTTGGGATGCCAGTTTCAGTAGATCTTCTGTGTTTCCTTCAACTATTGTACCCATATCTGTAAGATCATAGGAAAAACCGGTTTTTTCAAGAACTTTCTGAATATCAGCGACATATTCACCTATGCTGGGAGAATTTGTGCCCATTGGTATTATAGTAAGGTGCATTAAAGCCATTTTTTCCCTCCAGAAAAATTCACCCTCCCGTCACCGCCTTTCTCAGGCAATTACTTTATAACGACTGAATAAAAATGCAAGAACCAAGAAAATAACAGCTTATTATCTGCTGCTTTTGCAACCTTCAATAATTTAATCTTTTTGATTTTATCCGCCCACAATGGTAGAGAAAAGCATTGTTTTAATTTAGATCTTCTTCTTTTACTTGCCTAAAAGAAGAAGCAAGAAAAGGGCACCCGTCTTTCACGCCCACCTGCGGCGGGTACCTTGCGCTTCTCGCTGTTGGCGGGATGTAAAAAAAACTCCGCGACTTTCCGAAGCGCCTTCTCTTTGCGAGCAGCACCCCTCAAGGGGCATAAACGCAGGGTATCCGCCTCTGGCGGACAAGTGGTTGGCTACCCTTTCTTTTGGTTCGTTTACTTTGCACCCTAAAGGGCATAAAGGTAAGCAAAGAAAATGAACATAAATAAAAAGGGTCTAATTCTTTAGCATTGTGTTACCTATCTCTTTCCTGGAGTGACTTTATGGCATATTCAACAGACTTTCTGATAATCGGCACAGGCATTTCCGGACTGTCATTTGCCTTAAAAGCTGCAAAAATAGGCAAGGTTACCATTGTCACTAAAAAGGCAAAAGTTGATACTGCCACCAACCTGGCTCAGGGTGGAATTGCTGCAGTTCTTTCTGAAGATGACTCATTTGATCTGCATATAGCGGATACGCTGCGCTCCGGAGCCGGACTGTGCAAGGAAGAGGTGGTCCGCATGGTAGTTGAAAACGGACCAGACCGCGTTCGGGAACTGCTTGATATTGGGGTGCATTTTAAAACAAGGGCACATGATACTCCTCAGCTTGACCTGGGCCGCGAGGGCGGTCATTCAGCACGACGCATCGCCCATGCCCTGGATCTTACCGGACGGGAGATTGAAAATGCCTTGCTGCATAAAGTTGCCGAAAATCCCCACATACGTTTACTTGAAAATCATCTCGCGGTTGACCTGTTGATCGGGTCTAAATCCGGAGTGAACCCATCTGATAATAATTATGATGACCTCTGCCTGGGCGCTTATGTTCTTGACCGGAAAAGCGGCAAGATAGATAACTGGCGGGCCAGGGTAACTGTTCTTTGCTCTGGCGGCTGCGGCAAGGTCTATCTTTATACGACAAATCCGGATATTGCCACAGGTGATGGAATTGCCATGGCCTACCGGGCGGGCGCCAAGGTTGGCAATCTGGAGTTCGTCCAGTTTCATCCAACATGCCTCTATCATCCCAAAGCAAAAAATTTCCTGATTTCAGAAGCAGTCCGGGGTGAAGGCGGCCGGTTGCTAGACGAAAAAGGACGCCATTTCATGGAAAAATATGACCCCAGGGGAGACCTTGCAACCAGAGACACTGTTGCCAGGGCAATTGATACCGAGATGAAGGCCAGCGGCGATGACTGTGTCTATCTTGATATCAGTCATAAGGAGCCTGACTTTATTAAAAGCCGGTTTCCTAACATTTATAAAACCTGTTTTTCTTTCGGAATTGACATCACAAAAGAACCGATCCCGGTTGTCCCTGCAGCCCATTATATGTGTGGAGGGGTTCTGACTGATTTATCAGGCAGGACAAATATTGAAAACCTTTTTGCACTTGGTGAGACTGCCTGCACAGGCCTGCATGGCGGCAACCGTTTGGCCAGCAACTCATTGCTTGAAGCTGTAGTTTTCGCACACCAGGCTTACCTGGCCTGCGACAGGGAAAAAGAGAGAATTTTAGCTACACCATTTCATAAGTCCCCTGAATGGTCAACAGGCAAGGCAAGGCTGATTAATGAAAACGTACTGGTCAGCCATAACTGGGACCAGATCAGGCGCCTGATGTGGAACTACGTCGGGATTGTCCGGAGGGAAAGACGCCTTGACCTGGTGAAAAAACGTTTGGATCCAATACTCAGGGAGGTAGCGCACCATTTCAGGGATTACCTCCTGACCCCTGACCTTGTTGAATTGCGCAATATTGCCCTGGTGGCTGAACTTATTGTACAGAGCAGCCTTTATCGCAAGGAATCAAGAGGCCTGCACGCCATCGTCGATTATCCAATGCAGGATGATGCAAACTGGCGACATGACACTATCCTTTGCCGCAGCGACAGAACGATTAAATCTTTTCTCCTGGATCCGGATGGATACAAATAAGCATATTGACCTTACTGCAACTGATCTTATCCTCAAGTTCCAGGAATTTGAAAAGCTTCCTGTAATTCACGGTATATACAACCGTCATGGTGGCATAAGTCCGGCTCCATGGGATTCCAACAATGTGTCTTACGGGCTCGGCGACAGTTCCGACAATGTGTCGGCCAACCGGGAAAAAATAAAAAGGGGCCACGGATACAAGCACCTTGTTTCGGCAAGGCAAATCCACTCCTCCCGGGTATATTATGTCAATGAAGAGCCGGCCGGCGACCTTGAACTCGACGGCTATGATGCGCTGATCACCAGCCTGCGGGGCCTGGGATTGATGATCCAGCAGGCTGACTGCCAGGCCGTAATGCTTTATGATCCCGTAAAGCAGGCAGCAGGAATTGCCCATGTCGGCTGGAGGGGAAGCGTGGCAAATATCATCGCTGAAACGGTTTTTGCCATGAGTCAAACATTTTCAACAGAATCGGTAGATATCATAGCAGCCATAAGCCCATCCCTGGGGCCATGCTGTGCGGAATTTGTTAATTATCGCTCGGAACTCCCTGCAGCTTTGCATGGTTATCAGGTTCGTCCAAATTATTTTGATTTCTGGGCCATAAGCCGCGACCAGCTCTGTGCAGCCGGCGTAAGGCCTGAAAATATCCACGTCGCAGAAATTTGTACCTGCTGCAATCATGACTTTTTCTCCTACCGCAGGGACAGTGATACCGGTCGATTTGCCTCAGTGATCGGGCTTCCTGAAAGATAAGGTTTCAAGGTTTCAAGGTTTCAAGGTTTCAAGGTTTCAAGGTTTCAAGGTTT
>JBHPCH010000072.1:0-12520 GCA_042576125.1 Thermodesulfobacteriota bacterium | reverse complement strand
GGGGGCAATGGATAGGTCTTTTCTACTTGACACTGTCAGACATATCAGCAGTTATCGTTAACGATGGAGTGAGTATTATATACAAGTGTTCAGTCTTTTGATATTCGGGAATATCAGAATGTCAAATCCGACCAAAGTAAAAATCGTTTAAGGATTATTTAGTTAGTCAGGTAAGTTTGATAAGGTTTCAATTATTTGATTTTGAGGGGAAACAACCAATTCAAAAGTACAAGAAAGTTTTTCATGTAGAATATCAATTAGATCATTTTTGTCCGGTGTAGAAGTTGCTATTATCAACCTTTCATTATTCAAGTCGATTGGAACAATCTTTAGTTTCTTTATAAGATCCCGGGGTAGGCAGTTTAGAGCGTCCTCTGTCGGAGTTGTTTTTTGAAGATTTACAAACCGTTTGTTGAACTTTTCTGCTAACACCTTACACATTTGTTCTTCGTTAACAAGACCCATTTCAATAGACAGTTCACCGAGTTTCATTTCCCGTATTTTCTTTTGAATAGCCAATGATTGCTTAACAGTCTGGGGGGTGACTATCCCTGCCTCAATCAAAATATCACCGGTAGGAGCTTTTTCAACCTTGTCTGTTTTAAGCCATTCTTCCTCAAGCAGTAATTTTTTCTTTACTAGAGCCGTCAACCTTTCCTTCTCATTGAGAGTCTTTTTTTCTATTTCGTTCCTCAACCTTTCTTCCTCGGCCCTCTTCTTTGCTTCCACCTCTTTTTTCAACTCATTTTCTTCTTGGGAAAGTTGTTTATCTATATCTTTATCCAGCCTTTCTTCCTCGGCCCTTTTCTTTGCTTCCACCTCTTTCTTCAACTCTTCCCGTTTTTGAAGCAACTTCTCATCTGCTTCTCTATTAAGCTTTTCTTCCTCAAGCCGCATTTTTTTATTTATCTCTTTCTGCAACTTATCTTTTTCTTGTGACAATTTTTCATCTATTTCTTTCATTAACCTTTCTTCTACAGTTCTTTTCTTTTCTTCAGCCTGGTTTCGCAACTCTTCCTGTTTTTGAAGCAATTTTTCTTCGGCTTCTTTTTTAAACCTTTCTTCCTCAACCTGCAGTTTTTTGTTGGCTTCTTTTTTTAGCAGCCTTTGTCCAACAAGTAGCCTTTCAGTTGCCTCTTTTCTTAATCTTTCTTTCTCAAAACGCAGTTTCTTCTCTGGTCTATTCTCCCATACGTTTTGGAGTGCTTTTTCAATATGATGTGGTTGAAGACTTGCTCTCTTTGCAATAATTGACCCTAGACGAATACTTCTGAGTTGATTCTGTCTGCGAAGGACATTGTTAAGAGTGTCTTTTGTCAAAAAATTCTTTTCAAGAATAATATCACCAATGGGTCTTTGCTGATATTGGATTTTTATATTTCTATAAGGGAAGAAAATATATTTATACCGATCTTCAGGTTTTTCAATTAAGCCGAAAAAACCAGTATTAGAATTCTGATCACGAGGAATACGGACTCTAAATGAATCGCCATTGATTGTTTTTACTACTTCAGAGAAATCATTGATTTTCAAAAGGTCAATTTGTAGTGGCAAGTTGACAAAAGACAGATAATGAAGATCATCTATTGGAATAGTTAAAGAATTATCTTCAGTATCTATAATGGTAATTTCTTCATCATATTGAGGGTAAAAAGACTTATCCAGTCGCGATTCCAGTTTTTTCTCTTTAAGGCTAACAAGTACAGGTTCATAAACACAACTGGAGAGACTGACATCCTCAAACTCATCAAGTTGGTGGGTCTGTTCATCAAACAAGTCTTCTATTGATTCGTAATCAATCTGATTCGAGATACTGGAATCATTAGATTCATCAGGTTCACCCATCTGTTCGAGCAGATCTTCAATTGACTCGTAATTATCTTTTCCACGAGATGAATTGGCCATTTTAAAACCCCCAGTTGCATCGAACAGTTACATAAAAGTAATTATAGACAGAAACATCTATATTACAAACAGAACATATCTTTCTGTCATTCAACTTGATGGTGTGAATGTCACATTTCTTAGAAACTAAATATAACAATTCCTTTATTAACGAAAGCAATAACTACAATTTGTTAAGGAAATTGTATATGTCTTGCCAACATCTTCAGTTTTGTCATACAAGATTAGACTCAATATATCCACTGGCAATCTTGATACTTCAAGACCAATTCAAAAGTTCATATTGATAGCAGTTATTTTCAGTATCAACTTCCGCAAAATAACAGCTTTTATGTATTATAAAACAGGGGTATGGATTACTTTTTCTACTTGACACTGTCAGACATATCAGCAGCTATCTCAAGTTTCAACTTCCGTCAATTTATACGTTTTAATTGACAGCCTGCTTCAAGATTCATAGGATATTTATATATATCAGAAACTACTAGATTGATGAACATCTCCTTTTTGGGGTACTAACCGAAATTGATTACTTGTCACCTAATCATGGAATGGGGTGAAAAGAAGAATGTTCACTTTACACAAATTATTAAGCCTAACATCCTTTCTCTTCCTAGTTTTTCCCGGCTGTGCGTCAATAGATCCAAGTGATGCTTTGATGCAGGCAATACAGGATGCACCTGTTGCAAAAGTCAGGCATGAGAGTCCACCCCACCCCTTACTGGTGAAATCTGATCTGATGTTCATGGCAGCACCATGGAGCGGTCATCTGCCTAAGTCTTACTTTGAGTTTACACCATCTGCAGAATTCGATGATAGTGTGAAACAATCTGGCGGGGGCTATCGCTGGGAGGCCCCCCCGGCAGAAAATCCTGATTGGCGAGGCATCAAATTGGACACCGTCTACTTTCTTGCCTATCAGGTCGTCGCAATAGGTGTTTTGTACATTGCGCCAGAAAAGCTCTCGGGCTGGAGCCAGGAGGACAAGGACAACTACAGCTTAGAGAAATGGAAGGAGAATGTAACTAACCCTGTTTGGGATGATGACGAATGGTGGGTCAATTACATTCTGCATCCCTATTGGGGAGCAACGTACTATATCAGGGCGAGAGAGCGTGGCTTCGAGCAAACGCAATCCTTTTGGTACTCCGTCCTCCTATCCACATTGTACGAATATGGGGCAGAAGCCCTTTTTGAACCTGTTTCCTTTCAGGATTTGATCGTGACGCCTGTAGCAGGTTCCCTGCTTGGTGAATTTGTGTTTACCCCAATCCGGGAACGGATTAGGGCTAAATCGGGCGAATTAGAATGGTCGGACAAGGCAGTGTTATTCATCACTGACCCCCTTGGGGTGTTCAATGAAACAGTAAACCTGATTCTCGGGGTAAACACCGAAGTCAATTTCCGCCGACTTAGAATGGAAAACATTCCGCGATCATCAGGGGTGTCGAGCGAAACGGAAAACACGTTGCAGGCCCACGCCCCTATCAAGTCGGTTTGGGGGCTGCAATTAAAAATCAACTGGTGAATCAGAGGTGTCGCGTCGAGCGTGGACAATTGTTTCCATTGTTGTATTCACAAATAAAACCTGACCCTCAGGACAAGTCAACATTGCTTGCTAAAATAGAAACTATTTCCAACCACATACTGAGTTAAGATGTCCAGTGGCAATGTTGACTGATCAATCAATCAATATTTATTAAAACAAAGCTTCTTGCTGCGAATGACGTATAACCTAAAAGTGATTAATATTTGGATATATAGATATAAATTCATTTTCAGGACACAGAAACACAGATAATCCCGATTATTAATAGAGGAGAAGGTGCTCATGACAACTGAAAAAAAGCAGGACCAGACCACGGATGAGGAGCTTGCAGCATACGAAAAAATGCGGCAGCGGGTGAGCAAAATCTTTGGCGAACTCCATGACAAGATAAATGGGGAAACCATAAGCCAGGCAATTGACAAGGCAACCACTGAATTAAAAGAGGCAGGGGGGCACTCCATGGAAGCTATTGGCAAGGCTTCTACAGCCCTGAAAAAGGATATTGCCTCGACAACGGAACACCTCAATGAAGTAACAGAGGAAGCCAAAGAGCAGTTTGACAATTGGCTCGACAAAGGCGGTGCACTCTGGCACGACATTGCCCAGGAGGCAGAACACGTATATGAACTCTCCCGTGACAAGGGTGGAGCCTTTCTGGTAAACGTCACCAAGGGGTTAAGTGAGTGGAGCCAGACAGTGGGAGAAAAGCTGGATACTTCGTTGAAATACAAAACCGGTGAGATCTCTCATGGTGGGGAATTTATATGCACCAACTGCGATGGAAAGATCCATTTGAAACACCCTGGCCGGATTCCTCCCTGCCCGAAATGCACTAAAACGGAGTTTCAGCGCTCATAAGCAGGGGCACTGGGTAAGAGATAAGTGGTCAAAATTGCTTGCCAACATCTTGAGTTTTGTAATACAAAACCTGACTGAATATATCCATTGGCAATCTTGTCTTTTTAGGAAATATTCACGACTTTTGATGGATAGACATAATGTCTGACAGGTAGCCAAGAAGGCCCGCCTCCTGTTTAATTGGGATTGTTCCCCAAGAACAATAACCGATTACCCAAAGGAGGCAAGCCATGAGTAGAGATTCTACCATAAAATTCATCGGATTGGATGTTCATTCTAAAACGATCTCAGTTGCGATTGCCGATGAAGGACGCAAGGGAGAGATCAGGCATTATGGAACAATTGAAAACACCTTTGACGCCATAGATAAAGTCATTAAGTCGCTTGCAACAACAGGTGCTGAACTCAGGTTTATTTATGAGGCAGGCCCCTGCGGTTTTGCACTGTATCGTTATCTAAGCGGCAATGGTTTCAAGTGTATTGTTACATCCCCTGCCATGATCCCCAAGCGCAATAGTGTCCGTATAAAGAACGACCGTAGGGACGCTTTGAATCTGGCCCGGCTGTATCGGGCCGGAGAGTTGACCGGCATTTATGTGCCAGAACCGGAGGATGAGGCTATCCGTGATCTGGGTCGAGCACGTGATGATGCAAGGGTGGCGGAACGCAAAGCCAAACAACGTTTAAACAGTTTTCTGTTACGGAACAATCTCATTTATCCGGGTAAAACAAAATGGAACAGGACCTATTTCAACTGGTTAGGATCCGTTGGCATGAGGTATCCGGCCCAGAAGGTTGCTCTCCAGGAATATATCGAAGCGGTAAATGAATGCACTGGGCGGGTAGCAAGACTGAGAGAACAGATCGGGCTGGCTGTGGAGGAATGGAGAATGGCTCCCATGGTAAAGGCACTTCAGGCCTTGAGAGGAGTATCATTGATCTGTGCGACCATCACAGTCGCTGAACTGGGAGACCTTTCCCGCTTCCAGAATCCAAAAGAACTTATGGCATATCTTGGCCTGGTTCCTTCGGAACATTCCAGCGGTGAAACTATCAGGCGGGGCGGCATTACAAAAACCGGCAACGGCCATGCCCGTCGAGTGCTTGTGGAAGGTGCTTGGACATATAAGCATCATGCTCGAGTTACGTACCCCTTGATAAAACGGCAACGGGATTTACCGAAAAGCATCTGCCAGATTTCATGGAAGGCACAATTAAGGCTGTGTGCACGCTACAGAAAGATGGTTGCCAGAAAGAAGCCGAATAACGTGGTTGTTATAGCTATTGCCCGTGAACTTGCTGCTTTCATGTGGGCTATAGCTCAGGAAGTAAGAGCTGCAGCATAAATAACTATCCAGGGTATTGGCAGGGGTGGGATCCCGGTCAGGAGAACCCTCGTTCCTGCTATTGGATAGGCATATTGCCAAACTCCAGCTCATAGACAGAGGCAGCTCCACGACGAACCTATGTCAGGCGGTAACCAACCCGCGAATATCAGCGTGCTCAACCGTCGTTACAGGATCTCACCTCTGCTAATGCCCTGCATATGAAATGAAAAACCCCAAATAAAACAGGGGGCAATGGATAGGTCTTTTCTACTTGACACTGTCAGACATATCAGCAGTTATTGAAAGTCGGCAGTTAACAATACTATACGAATGTTTAACTTTTTGTATGTGGTGGGAAAGTTAACACTTGTTGCAGGATGTTTAAGTTTATCAGAAGGAAAAACTGATAACGCTTTGGTTCAACGGCATTCAAAAGGTGTAGAGCGAAACGGCGCAGCATTTGAATGTCCGGTGGAACCTATTGTTAGGGCTTGCCTATATTCCTTCACATAATCCATAATACTGTCAGCAGTTAATTTAAAGGTAGGGGGTATGTCCATTCCTGCGCTTTTTAGTCCTTTAGCAGTCCATTTATTGCATGTGTTCATGAAATAAAAATTACCTACCCCTTTATAAAACTGACTATTTCCATATATTCCTCCCTTAAGCTCTAATATTTCACCATGCTCATCTTTATAAAAGCTTTCTGAAATAAATCGTAATAGAGAAGAGTGCTCTCTTCCACTAAGGCATAATATTTCGACTACACTATTTGCGAAATACTTATTAGCCTTCTTAGGCACAGCTACTGCATGAATAACCGACTCCGTTGGCCAAAGTATTGCATTTAGAGTTAGGCCTGTTGTTATTTCTTTAGCTTGGTAGTAATCTTTATCACCCCACCCGAATTCAATATAAGGTATATCCCCAAACCTTTCCCTTAACTTAGGAAGTTGATTTTGAATTTTTTTGGCAGGGACAACAATTCCAGTATGCCAACCGTGGTTTACTATGTATATTTCTTCCTGTCCAGTCACAGTAGGCATTTCAATGTATTTAACCGCATATGGCTTTGACGAGCATGCTGTCAACAGAGATAAAATGACGATTAATAATTTAACCTTCATAGCATGATTGACTGTGAGTCCTAGCAACTTATTAATGTGAAAATTTTCGACAATATCCAGTATTACCTGATATTGCCGCTTTTAAAATATCCTTGCCATTGTTGGTTGTTATTTAACACCTAAGCCGATTAAAAATATCAACTGTTATCTTGAATTATTTAGCCTACTCTATTTTTTCTTTGAGTTAATAAAATAAAAAAATAAGCCAACACAAAATAAACCGATATAGCCAGCAAGATCTGCAATTTGAAATTCAGAGTTCTTAGAAAACCCTTTCGCGACTAATAAAGCAGCAATAACCATTAGTACCAGTGATGAAATCTGGAAGATTTTTTGTTTTTTCATTGACTAAAAACAACTTGCCATTGTTTGATGTGTTTTTAACGCCTTTGCCAGTTAATATAGTTGCAGTTATTTTAAGTCAACATTTCCACTGGAAACCTTAACTTAATTCCCAACTTATACTTACATTTAAGGCTGTTTTTGTTTTATTACATGCCACAATGATTGAACATTACTTTGTAATTTGGGGAGCAATAAAGTAATAGCAATCTCTTCGCCAGCTACAAAAATTTGGGAAATTACAGTCAATCGAAAAGGCCAGGCAATATCTGCAATAAACAATATAAAAAACGCGATGCTCATCAGCACTGCCTGAATCTTAGTTGCCAATGTGTGATAGCTTGAGATTTTTCCAAATTTTACCAAAGCGAATAGTATTGGCGCGCAGTATGCTCCTATAGCCAATAAAACAAAAAATACTTCTCGTATTATTATTTCCGGCCATAACCACCAGGCACAAAGAGGCACGGTAAAATAAATTGCCAAATCTCCCAAACTATCAAGTTTTGCTCCAAGTTCTGATACCATCCCCAGCTTTCGGGCAATAAAACCATCAAGGGCATCTGTAACTAAAGAAATTGCGAGCAGGACAAGAAAAAAATTATGTCTCCCGCACCAGGCTATATAGATAAGAAATGGAGCAGCAACGAGACGGAAAATGCTAAGTAGGTTTGGTAAATTTGTCCATTTTGACATCATTTTGTTCTAATCATCATGGCCAATATTTGTAGTAAATTGACCGCCCAAGTCACTTAACAATACTAAATATTATCTTTAATCAAAAGTTAAGATAACTTGCCATTGTTTAGCCCAGATTCAGGGCGTTTTAAGTTAACAATATTAAACTTCAGTGACAGTTATTGCTCCTTCGGGACACGTCTCAATGCAGGTTTCACACCCAAGGCACTCATCCATGTTTACAGGATCAGATTTGCCATCGACCATTTCAAATACCTCAGATGGACAAGCATCTACACATTCTTCATCGCCATTACATTTATCCTTGTCTACAGCTACTTCCCACATTTTTACTCCTCCTTATTTTAATTAAAAATAGTTGAATTATCTTCCTATGGATAGATAAAACATCCTTGCCATTGTTTGTTGTGTATAGACGGCCCAGACCACTTAACAATATTAGTTGTTATATTAACTCATTCAAAAATACATATATCTTGCCAACATCTACAGTTTTGTCATACAAAATCTTACTTAACATGTCCATTGTACATCTTGACACTGTAAGACCTTTTCACAAGTTCACATTGATAGCAGACACCTGAACTATCAGAAGATGTTATTATCAGTGTATATTATATCACTTGAGAAGGTAGGATAGGCAGATGCTTTCCTTCATACCCTCAGTATTTCTTTAAATACTCCATAAATATTCTTTAATTGCACAGATTAATTCCATTTTCTCTTTTACATGAATGGTATAGCGATAAAGTAACAGCCAAGCCCAACAATAACGACACCTGCAGATTTCCTCATAATCAGCACACCTTTCTGCCACGCAAGGTTATCCATAACCTCCATAACACGGGCACTGAAAATGCCGGCAGCCACCAAAGGAAGACAGTGGCCGGCTCCAAAAAGCACCAGCATAAAAAAGCCATAAACTATCGCATCCTGGAGCGTGATGATACCTAGAATGGGTGCAATAAAGCCGAAGGTACAAACACCGGAAAGAAAACCATAGGCCAGGCCGAGGATAAAAGCTCCGAAAAGCCCTTTTACCTGGAAACGCTGTATGACTCCACCCGTAGCAGAACAGACAGAAGGTTGCAAAAAAGTGTACCCTACCCAAACAAGCAACAGACCGACACCAACCTGCCAATAGGGGCCGACATCGCCACGCATTCTGCCTAGAAGTGCACATACGGTACCAATAATAACAATTGTCAAAAAAAGCCCTGTGGCAAAAAGGACGGCATAACCTGCTGCAACTCTGGGCGGCAGTATCCTGTGTTGTCCGGCCACATAGGCAATCAGCAGCGGAATGGACGCCATGTGGCAGGGGCTCAGCAGCACGCTGACCATACCCCACAGAAATGCTGCAGGCATAGCTAAGGCAGGTCCGGCTCGCAGCCAGTTGGTCACGCCAATTAGTATTTCGTCCAAAACAGTTTATTCCGCTATAAGAGCATCAAGTTTTTCCTTGATCGATTCCTTATCGAAAAAGCCTATATGACGATAGACCTCTTGTCCCTGTTTGTCGTAGAAAATCTGGGTTGGTATTGTAACCACCTTAAATTCTTTTGCCTTATCCCGATTCTCCCATACATCTATAAAAATGACCGCTGCCCGCCCCTTGTATTCTTTTTCCAACTCCTCCAGAATAGGTGCCATTAACTTGCAGGGAATACATGACTTGGCTCCCAGATCAACTAAAGTGATCATCTCTTTGACAGGAATGTTCATCGTCTGGGGTTTTTCCATTTCTGCTGCCGATGAAAGAGTTGTGGTTGCTAGAATGGTCAGTAGCAAGAATGATTTTAAAAAGAATCGCATGATGGTATCTCCTGAACTTATAATTAACGAGAGGAAAAAGATTTACTGCTGCAGCTACCCGCAATGCGACGTTTCATGTAGCGCATTTCTTTTATTGTTTTTAACAAATTGAAAATTAATCTAACCAATTGCCTCCCGCAGCCACTCTTCAATTTTTGTGCGAGTCGGCAGGCGACCGCTGGATTTTACCTCGTTGTTTATGACCAAGGCCGGGGTCTGCATGACGCCAAAACGCCCTATTTCATCCAGATCGTGCACCTGGAAGACATCGGCGGCAACACCCGTATCGCTCATTATTTCAATGACTAATTTTTGCAGGCTGTTACATGAGACACAACCGGGTCCAAGAATGCGTATGACAAGGTCACCGCTACGGTTATCATTTCCCCCGCGCATACGTCCAATTACTTCTTCAATAGCCTGCAGATATGATTCTGTGGCACCTGACGGCACATAGTTCTGACGGGATATTTCCTCAAAAACCTGCCTGGCAGCCACTTTATTGTTTAAGGATACATTCCCGGCGACCCGGTTCAGGGCAATATCAAGACCAAACAGGCCAATGCTGATCTTGCCGACCCGGAGCGTGCGCTGTAACGGGCCATCCATTATTTAATCCATGTCAGGACTTCTTTTCTGGTCGGTACTTTGCCGACACATTTGATCTGTCCGTCGATGACCACAGCCGGTGTTGAGAAAACACCAAGCTGGGCGATTTCATTAAAATCTGAAACCTTTTCAACCGTTGCCTTCACACCAGCCTCTTCCACCATTTCTTGAACAACCCGTTCTGTTTCGTGGCATTTGCGACAGCCTGGACCGCATACTTTTATTTCCATGATTTCCTCCAGTTGCGTTGTATTATTTTAAAATATGGACCCGAAAATAAGCCCGCTTAGTGTTGCCATCATCACTACAAGACTGATAAACACAACGGTTTTTTTCGTTCCCATGACACTTCGAATCACCAACATGTTCGGCAGGCTCAAAGCCGGGCCGGCCAATAACAAGGACAATGCCGGTCCCTTGCCCATGCCGTTGCCGATCAGACCTTGTAGAATGGGCACTTCTGTTAGGGTGGCAAAATACATGAATGCGCCGGCAAATGAGGCTGCAAAGTTTGACAATATGGAGTTTCCTCCGACTGCCCGGCTGACCCATTCAGAAGGGATGAGACCCTCACCACCAGGACGACCAAGAAGAATCCCGGCAATCAGTACCCCGAACAGCAGAAGCGGCAAAATTTGCTTGGCAAATCCCCATGACTCCCTGAACCACTCGCCGGTTTCATCCTCTCTTGGGCTGATGAGAAGGCTCAATCCAAGCACTCCAGCCACAAAGGCTAGGGTAGGATGCCCTGAAAAAATGAAGGTAAGAACTACCGCTGGCAAGCCTGCCACAATCACCTGCCACTTTGGTAGGTTGTACCAGAGCATAAGAATGATACCGAGAGCAGCGGAAAAGAGGCTGGCGATTAACCATTTGTTAGTGTAAATCGTGTTCCAGATACCGGTCGGTTCGCCCGGTTTTCCCCAGTTCGCAAAAACCAGGATGCCGACCATGGCTCCAAAATAAATAACATTTTGCCAAAGCGGCCGCGTAACCTCCGGTTCAGGCATGGCGGCCTGGGCAGCAGCCTTCTCCATCTCTTCTTTTCTGAAAAAGAAATGCATGAGCAACCCGATGATGACACTGAAAACGATGGCACCGATGGCTCTTGCAATTCCGAGTTCTGGCCCGAGTATGCGAGCAGTAAGGATGATGGCCAGTACGTTGATTGCCGGCCCTGAGTAAAGGAATGCCGTGGCAGGTCCAAGGCCAGCGCCCATTTTATAGATACCTGAAAAGAGGGGCAATATTGTACAGGAGCAGACTGCCAGGACAGAGCCAGAAACAGAGGCAACACCATAGGCCAGAATTTTATTGGCTTTAGCGCCCAGGTATTTCAGGACCGAGGCCTGGCTGACAAAAACAGCAATTGCGCCTGCGATAAAAAATGCTGGTATCAGGCAGAGGAGGACATGCTCCTGGGCGTACCACTTAACAAGATGCAGTGATTCCATCACCGCATTGTCAAAACGGGAGTTGCCTATGGGTAGATAATAGCAGGCAATGAATATTGATACAATCCACAGCAGAGGCTTCCATTCTCTTTTCCAGTCCATCTTATCCCCTCAACTGCACCGTCCGGTTATTTCACAGCGGTCCACTATGTTTGCCTGTTGGACCACATTGATAATTTCCTTGTCGTCATTTATCCAGTCGCCTAAAACTCCAAGCATATGTTTGGCATATGACGTTTCCGGGTTTTTCGGCAGACTATAATTCACCCACATGCCCTCCTTGCGGCTTTCAACCAGACCGGCCTCCTCAAGAATTTTCAGATGTTTCGAAACAGAAGGTTGGGCCATTTTAAGGGCCGTCTTCATTTCGCATACGCACATTTCTTTTTGCGCCAGCATCTTCACTATCTTAGTCCGATTGCCATCTGATAATGCCTTCATTACTTTTAAATATTCTTTCAGCAAAATAAAGCCTCCTTAACTTTATCCTAATAACTATATTCCCATATGGCTATATATAATCAGGTTAAATCTTCTGTCAAGCAGAATGATGGACATTTTCATCTGCTGTGCATCTTCATTATTAGATAATGTGATGTCTGCAAATTATAAAATTGAGGAAGGAGAATTGGTGGTGGTAAATAGGCGTTGGTGTACTTGTTTATGTTAATCAAAAATGCATATCTCTTGCCAACCTCTTTAGTTTTGTAATACAAAATTTGACTCAAGGTGTCCACCGTACACCTTGTACTTTCAGGAATGATTCACAACTGTAGATTGATAGACATAATGTCTGACAGGTAGCCAAGAAGGCCCGCCTCCTGTTTTAATTAG
>JBHPCH010000071.1:0-13137 GCA_042576125.1 Thermodesulfobacteriota bacterium | reverse complement strand
TGGCTATAATTCTTCCAAAGAGTGACAATGGTTTCTTCCAGTTAACATGGGGATAGCCGGACAGGTCGTATTTCATGTGATGCTCAAATGGCGGCAGCAGGATTTTGGCTTTGCGGTCACGTGTAGTTTTGAGTTTGATTATCAGACGGGCACTATTCAATGAATGCTCTTCGAGTTTTTTAAAATCACTGTCATCAAGCTTACCAGCCTTATTCAGAATTTCGTATGGAACATTAATCTTCCCAAGATCGTGAAATAGGGCGCATATTCCAAGACGTTCTAAAGAATTGCGTGAGAGATTGATTCGTTTGCCCATGCACATGGAGAGGATGGCAACATTTACTGAATGCGTAAAAGTATAATCATCAAATACCCGGAGTGTGCTTATGGCTGTATAGACTTCGATGTCATCAATAATATGAGTCACCACATCCTGAACCACACGCACTATTTTCCGCATGCCTACCTGCCCCATTCCCGTAATCTTTTCAGAAACTTCTTTAAATGAAGCAATAATGCAGCTATAGTCTTTTCTGGCTCTTTCCCTTAATTCTGCTTCACTGCTGAACGAGAATTCCTCAGCCTTTTCGGGGGTTTTTGTTGCAGGTTTCTTAATTACTTCAACCCATAATATGTTTTTTGCCTTCAAGCCTCCTGCGAGCCAGGCCTGTGCGTCCTGTGAATCCTGCCGCTGCCCGGCGCCAACAAGCAGATGTATGAACTCAAGGATATCTTTTGCCGAGGCTTTTTTAATTGGCTCCAATAACCGGACACCCTCCAAACCACGGGCATCAAAATAGTTAACCATGTTGTCAATCAGGTTCTTTGTTGTCCTGTTATAAGGGAGATTTTCATCCTCCACAACCAAACGGCTGTTCACTATTTTGATGACTAACGAATTACCTTCCATGCAGGCCGCAATTGATTTAGAGAAGTTGAAAACTCCCTCGATAACCAGCTTATGATTATCCCTGTGAATCCTGGTTGTCTGCAGCAGGGTATAGAAATTCTGTATAAACTTTTCAAGCCGGGAATAGGATCTATACTTTGAAACATCAGCCATTGGTCTCTTCTCCGGATGTGGCTCTCATGCTCATAGCTTTATCAAAAGCCTCTCTGATCACTTTAAACCTGCTTTTAGAAGCCTTAAGAAGAATACTCTCTGCCTGCTCAGTGTGGAGCAATGCCAGTGCAATGGCAGCACCTTCCCTGTGCACCGGCTTGCCAAATCCTACAAACCGGTTCCACCCATGATCAAAAAGCACCTTACGCAGGTGTGGGATCATTCTATTAGATCCGCAGCGGCCAAGAGCTTCGTAACAGGCAAGAATATATACTGTTTTTTCATTATCTTTATTTTCCTTTATATGCTTCAGCAGCAAATTTTCCAGCACTGCAGATCTATGCTTTGCAATACCTGCGAGTATCAGTTTACGAATCTCAAAACTCGGATCATTGAGGAGGTGGGATAATTTTAAAACAGTTTGAGAATCTCTGCTCAGCAACACCCTTACCGCTTCCCGTCGCACTAGCTCAGAGGGATGCTCGCTCATTTTTAAAAAAACATTATAGCTCTGTTCTCCCCGCAGTCTGCCCAGTACGGGCAGAAGCTTTTCCCCTAGTTTCTGGTCAGGATGGTCTAAGAGCATTGCCACAGGTTCCATATCCTTAAGGCTTAAGTACTCTATAATTTCCAGTATCATCTTCTGAACCGCAGATACTTTGGTTTGCAGAATAACCGGTCCCATTAAAAGAATAACTGGGGGGGGGAAATAAAGAAATATCTCCCGCAGGACCTGTATCTCTTTTGTATTTCCTTCATGCAGCGTAATCAGCTTACCGGTGATAAGATCAAAAATCTCCGGGTTGGAAAGATCCTGAAAAAATTGATCAATCTCCGGCCGTCGCCATTCAAACTCTTCAGATGGGTCCCTGTAAAGGAGCTGGTATATTGATTGAAAAAAATTGAGCAGCAGGTTCAACTCTCCCTGCACAATGGTTTCAACAATTTCTTCCTTAGCAAAATCAAGTACTGAAGAAAAATTGTTCCGTTCTGTCTGACTGCGGAGGATAATAAGCAGCACATCCAGAACATCCTCACTGTTGTCCCAGTTTTCCTCCTCCTGAATCATTTTTTGCAGTTCATCTTTTTCTGAAGAGGAAATTTTCCACAGCATTTTACTTCGGGACGGATCGGCAATACTCTTGACCTGAGTCTCTCTCTGATCTGAACCTTTAGAATCTTCAGTTTCTTCAATTTCTTTATGCTGAACTGGTTCTTGTGTCTCAGGCAACTCTGCGTTGAGAGTTGAAAAGTCAAGAAGAGGCAAATCCTCCCAGAAAATATCAACAGCTTTGAAATCTATATGTTCCAGATTGCCATCATTAAGACCGGTAACGATATCCCCTTCTGCTTCTTCAGCCAGCATCCTGTATTTTTTCATTACGGAGAAAAAATACACCAGTTCGTCAAGAGATAAACCATGATAGAATTCAAGCCATTGAATACCGTCACGGTAGAGTAAGGAAATAAAATCTTCTGACTGGTTGTCTGAGGACCCCTCCAGGAGAATGGTGTTGCCCCAAAGGAGTTTGTTTTTTTCTGCCGTAAGCCGTAGAGAGTTGTGGTGTGAGAAAAAAGACTCAAAAGAAGCTTTGAGGTTTTGAAGCGCTTTTATAGCCGCAATATGTCCTTCCGGATAGAGACTGCAATTTTTCCAGGCCAGAAGGAAAAAATTCACTATTTGTACTGCTTCGTTAAAATCTTTTTCAGAAGCAGGTTTCTCAGGGAAACTTACGTCCTGTTTTGATACGCTAACTCCCGGCATAAGGCAGTATACAGCTTATTGTATTTTGGTATTGTTTTATATGGTTGAGTGAAAATCGATGAAATAATACGTAATGCTTTACAGCATGATTAAGCCTTTTGCGAAACAATTTTTTTATAATAATACAATATGGTTAAATGCTGCCATATAAAACTTCTTATTAGTAACTAAACTTACATTCCAGGAATAACTCAGGGGATTCTGAACTTTTTAAAAATTATATTCTCGCAAACCAGCCATGTGTCCGCCTCTGTGGTCTTTTTTAAAAGCAGCACAATTTTTTCATTGTTTATGTGTCTTTCAACATGCTATATTGCATATTTTAAATGCCACTTTGTGGCAGCATTTTCTTGTACAGTGCCTGGTCCCCGCGCAGCTTTTTTTATCATGAGGACGCAACTCCAATTGGAGAGAACTACATGAGAAAAGACTTGAATTTATTTGATTTTCTGGCCCAGATTCCCTGGTGGGTCAGTGTCAGTCTTTCTGCTTCTTTTTATCTTTTTTTTCAATACGGTATTCCATTTTTTGAAAATCAGGGCTCCCTTGTCAATGATGCCCATGTTTCACTCGGCCCGGTTTTTGCGCCGGTGGTTGCACTGGCTCTCCTGGCACCGGCCACCTTTTCGTTTTTCAAATCCAACAAACAGAAAAAACTGCATGAACTGAGGGAAGATATCACAGAGATCCAGGAACTTTCATGGACGGAATTAAATGATAAGGTGGCTAAAGCTTACAAAAAAGCCGGATACATGATAATGGATAACGACCCATATACCTCTGATCCCAGCATTGACCTCGTCATGCGCAAAAGTGCCAACCTTTACCTCCTGCAGTCCAGGTACTGGCGCAACAGAAAAGTCAGCCTGCGGGAAGTGAAAAAACTTTCCGCCATCATGCATGAAAAACAGGCCAGCGGCATTTTCCTGCTCACAACCGGGATTTTTACTAAAAATACACGCCGCTATGCCATAGGCCGGCCCATCAACCTGATTGACGGGATTCAGCTTGTGGAACTGCTTGACTCCATTAAGCAGGACGATTCCCCCGCATCCTTTTTAAATTAATCAAAGCCGTTAAGACCTGTTATTAAGGCTTTCGCCTTAACCCCTTGAAACCACTGAAGGGGATTCACCCATCATAAAGCAAATAACCCAATCTATCCCTGCATCTTTATCTTCAAATATTCTCCTGAATTTATTTTTAAGGTTGTTTATGGCAACACCCCTGTGCTATAAAACAAATGATATACCACATTGTGGCACTATCAATGCTGCCCGCTAACAGATTTTATTCTGAATTATATTGGGCAATTATAGCATCTTGGAGGTGATAAATGGTTGATGTCTCTTTTGAAATAAATGGTGAAACTGTACAACCGGACAGCATGAGCGATGCCCTGGATATTCTTTTTTTAAAACATGTTACTGAAAAAATTGAGGCTACCTGCTCGTCAATCTTTTGTATGGAGCATGGCGGCAAACCTTCGATTATTGTCAAGGGGAAAAATATAGACACCCTGGAATACGAAGTGTATGGATGCTGCAAAGACTTTGTTAATAAAGTAAAAAAAAGATTGAGCAAGCAGCGCTGAAGAAAATCATTCGACCTGGAAATGTTTCTGTATTTATTTTTCTATTGAAAAGAATATATTGCTATTAATCATATAAGTGCTTATAGTTAGAAGAGTTCACGTGCAGTAAATGTTTGTAGTCAGTAATTACAGAAGACACACCGCACTATTCGATTAAGAAAGTGCGGTTTTTTTGTTTTTAGGGCTTGCATTAACAAGACTGCCAACCCGGTTTATACAATAATTCACCGGGGCCCTATTAATGAGTGGTTCCAGAAGGAACCCGTAATAAAGGAGTAGTACAAGATGGCAGAAGGTACAGTAAAATGGTTCAACGATGCTAAGGGATTTGGTTTTATCGAGCAGGATGGTGGCAAGGACGTATTCGTTCACCACACAGCAATTCAGGCAGATGGTTTCAAGTCTCTTGATGAGGGTGCACGCGTTTCTTTCGACATTGTCGACGGCGCCAAAGGCCCTGCTGCTGCGAATGTTGTAAAATTATAATTTTCAGCAATCAAAAGTACAAAAAATGGACTGCTTTTTGCAGTCCATTTTTTTTGCTTAATTTTCTGGTAGACTCCTACCAATAGATCCATTTTTAAAGAAGGTATTTATTTTAAGAGATAATGTATTCCGGTTTTAAAAACTTGAAACCTATCCCCTTACAGCCTGCCCTAAGACCCTTTTTTTATATTTTCATGTTTTCCTGTTGCCTAGCACAAAACATATATGCTATATAGTGTGTACTTTAATTTTGTCATAACTACATGTTGTATAATTGAGCTTTATCCCCATAAAAGCTTTTTTAGGTAAAAAACTGTACGGCCGCAATTAGCAGGCCAGAAACCGTCATAACCATGGGCATACTGTACGCACTCGCAAAAGCTCTTGAAGCAAGAGACGACAACACCTCGAGCCATTCATTAAATGTCACACGGTATTCAATGCTCCTTGGCGAACATCTCGGCCTTGATGAAGAAGAACTGCGCTCACTGAGCCAGGGAGCCCTGCTGCATGACCTCGGCAAGATCGGCATACCGGATGATATTTTAAAAAAACCAGGCGACCTGGATGAATCCGAGTTTGAAATTATCAAGAAACATCCTACCCTTACCTCTGAGATTCTCGACAGTCTGGAAACCTCGGACCAATTCGCTGCCATAGCCCGCTCCCACCACGAAAGATGGGACGGCGAAGGCTATCCCGACGGTTTGAACGGTGAAAACATCCCTCTTTTAGCCCGCATCGTAGCCATTGCCGATGCCTGGGATGCAATGACCAGCAACAGAGTATACAGGGATGCAATGAGCGAAAACATTGCACTTTCCATCTTTGAAAAAGAAAAAGACATGGGGCAGTGGGACCCCTACCTGGTAGATAAATTCATAAAACTTATCCGTCAGGGAAAAGGTTCAACCGATTATAGTATGGCTGTTTGACTTTTCTTAAAAAATCCTCCTAACGCCTCAGAATAACCATAGAACACATTAGCATCTCAAAGCCTGACAGAAAGCTGGTTTAAAACAGTATCTCCGCATAAAAAATCAGTAGTTAGTCGAAGTTAGGGCATGCCCATCTTCCCAGTAATCTATATTCAGCACCCCGTTCAAATGATCAATTTCATGCTCCAGTAAAGCTGCATCATGGCTTCTTGCAGTAAAGGTCCTTTCAATGTTGTCCAAATCCTTATATCCTATCTTTATAAAAGCAGAACGTTTCAGAATTTTATTATCACCCTCCAGGACGGACATGCAGTCATCATGCGTTGAAAACGTTCCTTCCCTTTCCTGTATTTCAGGGTTAATCATTACTTTGATCTCCCCATTCAAACCGCAGACAATGAGTCTCTTTGCTATGCCTACCTGTGGAGCTGCCAGCCCTCTGGGCGTTGATCTGTCTACAACAAAATCAACCATTGTCCGGTAGCGCAATGTGGCAACCATAGCATTACTTAAGGAAACGATTTGGTTATCAATATGGTCTATAGGTTCTGAGATTTCACGTAGGGTGGGATGGGGATATTCTAGTATTTTCAACACGTTCTTGTTTTTTTTATAATAACCAAGAAATACTGTAATTCCTAAAGCAACAACAGCAACATGCAATCCAAATATCAGGAGAGACTTTTTATTCAGCCACGCACTCACTTTTCTTTCTTCAGCCCCGGTTCTTTTCTTAATCCGTCAATCATGTGTCCTATGGCCAGCAGGGGATGATGCCACATCATACGGGGCCCGGAATAACGCATAACTTCACGGATCTTTTCCCTCATTTTAGGTTTATAACAATGAATTGGACAGTTGCCGCAAGTTGTCTTGTTTTCCTGAAACGGGCAGTTTTTAAGCCGGAATCGGCTATATTCTACAAGCCCCCTGCATTCATCACAGAGTTTATACACCCTTGTGGAGTGTTTCCCCGCGGTGAGGTGATGATCCCTGCAGTAAATACCGATCATGTGTTCAACGGTTTTCTGCTCTCTTTTCATACGGGGGTGCATTGGGGACGTGCCTTTCTCCTTCCTTATCCTGCAATGGCAGAGACTTATTCTGTTATTTCCCTGGCAGGATAAGCCTGAATCAGTTTGCCTGCCACTTTGGGCTCAACTCCTAAATTAAAGGCAATTTCGCTCCAGCTTTTACCTTTTTCTTTGTAGAGCTTCACCAGGACTTCCGGCCTTTGTTCCCTAGCATGAGCAAGGATATAAATCAGGTTTATTTCCTTTTTATTAAGGCCGGCTTTGCCCAGTTTTTTAATCTCTTCAGGTTTAACCTGGTAAAATTCACTCATAATTTCTTCAGCAACCCTGAGGCCAGCCTCCTCAAAAGGCATGCCGGACCTGAGAGCCTCCAACAGTGGATCATTCCTGATCTTTTTCTCGAGCGGCAGTCCGGATATAATTTCTGCCCAGGTATTTTTCTCTTGGCGTAACCTGAAAAATTCCTGGAAGGTTATCCCTGTTGTTTTTGAAATTTTCAAACCGATCAGCAGGTCATCCGGGGCTACCCCCTCGTTCATTTTGATCATTACGATCTGCCTTTTGGGAAGAGCAAATGATCTTGCCAGCAAACTGTTAAAGCTTGTTGCCAGGATATACTCGTCAGCAGCAAATCTGTCGGTTGCATTATAGTCTCGGTGTTTAAAACAATGACATTGTATGGCGCTTTCCGCAAATGTTTGGGACGCAAAGCACAAACTGGAAAAAATCAGGGGTATCAAGAAAAGAGCGGTTTTTGATTTCAATAAAATCATGGGGTTACTATATGTAAGTCCTCTTGTTTGTATTGTTCTAATAGTAAGCCCCCAATCAGAAAAATCAAGCAGATTGCACAGTACTACACTAATAACTATCTTAATTAAATGGGGATTTAATAAAAAAATCTTGATTCGATTTTGTTACGTTCTTACTGAATTGCATTTAAACATGAAAACAATTCTCAGCTGCTTTAAAGGAGGCAGAAAAAATGAATACGACAAACTTTGATGTTGCCAAAGCAGAAGCATTTGAAGGCCGGATAGTCGATATGCTCAATTTCGGCTCTCTGGCTTTGATGACATCATTGGGACACCGTACCGGGTTGTTCGATACCATGACAGTCCTGCCCCCTTCGACCAGTGAAGAAATTGCAAGGGCTGCAGGGCTCAATGAGCGGTATGTCCGGGAGTGGCTTGGTGCTCTTACTACAGCCAGAATAATAGATCATCAGGCAGCGGACGATACTTACTCATTACCTTCTGAGCATGGAGCCTGCCTGACGCGTAAATCTGCGCCCAATAATCTTGCAGCTTTTACCCAGTACATTGCTGTACTGGGGGCTGTTGAAGACGAGGTGCTTGAAGCATTCAAACATGGAGCCGGGGTCCCCTATTCATCATATAAACGTTTTCATGAAGTCATGGCGGAGGATAGCGGCCAGACGGTTGTTGCAGCGTTAAAAGACTATATTTTACCCCTGGTGCCTGATGTGTCTGATGCTCTGGTAAGAGGCATTGATGTTGTTGATATTGGCTGCGGCAGCGGACGTGCAGTTTCTCTTCTGGCAGAAAATTTTCCACACAGCCGTTTCTCAGGCCTGGATATATCAGAGGAAGCTATAGACATTGCCAAGGAATCGGTGAAACGTAAAGGGCTTGGCAACGCAGATTTTTTTGTCCACGACACAGCAGAATCGTTTCCTGAAAATTCATATGATCTGATCACTGCATTTGATGCCATCCATGACCAGGCAAAACCGGAACAGGTGTTGCGAAATGTTTACGAGGCTTTAGCCCCGGGCGGCACCTTCCTGATGCAGGATATAGCTGCTTCAAGCAATGTGGCAAATAACATGGATCACCCAATAGCACCATTTCTCTACACAATCTCATGCATGCACTGCATGTCTGTATCCCTTGCCGGAGGAGGGCCGGGGCTGGGAGCAATGTGGGGGAAGGAAAAGGCGCTGGCAATGTTGCAGGATGCCGGTTTTGGTGATGTCAGGGTTGAACAGCTGGCCCATGATATTCAAAACTTCTATTACATTACAAAAAAATCTTGACCCTTTAAAATATCAGGCCAGAAGAAGAGGTTTTGACTCTATACTTAATTATTCTTCTACCTCGGAGAAGCCCCAGTATGGAAAATCCAGTCGGTATCGGGCAATCAATCCGGGGCTGTTCTCGCGGCTTGCCACCAGCCACAATGCATTAAAACGTTCGGTTTCTTTCTTGATATCGACCGGCTCCCACTCGGGCAGAAAAATCATGGCATTATCAGCTGTATATTCTATATCGCTTGAATCCTTGAAGAGCCCCATATGTGGAACTCCGTCGTAACGGCCGCTTTCCTGGCGGTTCAGTTCCGAAATGACAAGAAAACCTACCTGCAGCTCATCGCGGATGGATTCCAGTTCCCGCAGCCAGGCATTTATCCCGGTCCTCCGTTCAGAAAAATCCTTGAAAGGCAGCTTATGCAGGCTGTCAATCACTACTATGACATCATCCCTTCTTGTCTCATGCCGCAGAAAATCAATATGCCGCCGCATGAGAACAGGATTTATCTGCCGGTCATTAACCACCCGGAAGAACTGCAGCATGTCCTGCAATTCCTGTCTGGCGACTTTAAGGCGGCTTTGCTCTTCATCCGTTACTTGTTGAGACACAATTCTATCTACGGCTAACCTGCTTAAACGGGACAAAGTCCTTTGGTATATCTTCTGGGCACCGTTTTCAAAATCATAATAGAGCACCGGCATTTTTTTTCTGGCAATTTCAGTGGCAAGCTGAATGCTGAGACAGGATTTTCCAGCCTTGGGGGAACCGCCGAAAATATTTATCCCGTATATGCCGCCAACCGCCTCATCATAGCGTTTCATGCCGGTATTCAGAGACTGATAACTTTCAGACTGCTGGCGATCAATATTGCCAAGAAACAAATCATACTCGTGCTCTGGGGAACGGAAAGGTGAAAACGCCCGGGAGCCACTGACCATCCTGGTTACTTCAGCCGTAAAATTCTCCGGATTTTCTTCAGCAAGCTGCGCCAGATTAAATCCCCTTTTAAGATGAGAAGGCCACTGCAGCAGCCTGACTTTGAAGCCCACCTGCTCGGCAAAGGTCCTGGCGGCTTCAACTGATTCCGGGGAATGATCCATCACCATGAACACCGTGCTTATGTACTCGAATCGTCTGATATCTAGAGCGCCCAGGTCGGCTGCGCTCGGCACCGCAATACCGGGGAACCCCATTTCACGCAGGCAGAGAAGATTCTTTTCTCCTTCCACAACGAAGAGGGCACCATTTTCACAATAATCGATATCACTGATATTAAAAATCTGCAGACCATTAGCGGCAAATGACTGATCTCCATGCCAGAACTGTTCCGTTTCATCTTCCGGCATAATGCAGTGCGCTGTATAACATTTACCGTTCTGCATAAAATATGGATAAACAATGTAGCGCCCATTATAACCGATTTTTAATTCCCGCAGTGTATCGGCACCTACTCCGGTCCTGGCAAAGTCTGCTGTAATATTTGGAGTAAGTTTGTCATGATATTGATTGATATCCTGATTGATATTCCCGCTTGGAAACTTCAAAGACTGGACAAACGGTTCCCGGTCCGGATCATAGCCGGGAACCGAGGCTGAATCTATGCCTCTGAGTCTGGCAAAATGGAGAGCGAACCCACCTGGTACACAACGACTCTGGCAGCGAAAAAATCCTGCAAAATAACTTCTTGCTCCCAGGTAAACAACCAGAGTTCCGGCTTTGCCTTCCTCTTTATCCTTGCAGAATGGACAGGGACCTTTCAACATGGTGCCGTCAATCATGCTTTCAGGAAGATGTTCCTGGTAAAAATCTGCCAATTTTTCATTCAGTGTCATAGCTCAAACCATAGGATGTCAAAATTTGTCGGTCGCGGGATTGGCGGAGAAACTATCATATCCAATAAATTATTTAACTATACCTGATATTTACCATATCAGCAAAAAAAGATTCTTTAAATTTTCAGAGGTTGCTGCAGAATAACGAGAAAATTTTTTCAAAGCACCCGGTGAACCAATCGACCCTGGCCAGATCATGTGGAGCAGATTTCCCAATGTTAAATAAAAACCCCCCTCCTTGAAATCAAGAAGGGGGGTTGCTGCCCATCAGGCTTTATAACATTATTAAGAACAGGAGGAAGTTATATAACGTGCTCAGATATCAATTTTTAGTGGGGGGACACTAAGGGCGTTTAATAACGCTCATGCTGCAAGCTTTCGATATCGAGGCACCAATTTACAACTGGCCTTTTGGGCTTTTTATTCATTACTTTTTTGATTTCCTGTTTGGATAAAACAGAATTGTCGGCTTTAAGCACATGCACAATACAGTCCCTGCAAATGTTATTAACCATTCGGTAATCGTCAGCTTCACTGGCGATCTCCCAGCATGGTTTTTTGGGATTCATTCTGGCTGGACAGCCTTCTGGATTTTCACACTGCATAATTTCCCAACAGTACAAATTACTTCGAGATCCCATGGCACAATCTCCTTAAATAGAAAATTACAGCCGTAAATATTGAAGCGGGGAATATATTTTTCCCTAGAAATTTGGCAATATTTCTAAGGATTTTTTTCTTTTTTCACCTCCTTTATTGAACCTCGCCCTGATTTTTTTAAAAAAAATTGCCCGAAAATTTAGGTATAAATACCTAACCCGTCCACCATATTACTTCTGCAAAATAATTTCAAGTCCCTCTGCAATTTTTTTCATGCAAATGTTTGAGTTGCACTTAATGTCTAAAGGTAGGGCAAAAACAGGCGGAAAAATCTATTGCGCAGCTTCACAAAAATGTTCCTTGAAAGAACTTCCTCCAGGGACAACTCCCTGGCAGTTGATTTTTTTTCCTGCAGGATCATCTCCACCTCCTGGGCCAGCTGAAAATCGTAACATTCCATATTGAATTCGAAATTAAGCGCCAGGCTGCGGGAGTCCCAGTTGGCTGAACCTAACAGGACCCACGAATGATCTACAACCATTATCTTAGAATGGTCAAAAGGCTCAAGGGTCAGGAAAATCCTGCACCCCTGTCTCAACAGTTCTTCCAGTCCGGCGTCTGACGCCCATTTCAGTATCCTGATATTGGAACTGGCAGGAAGGAGGATATCAATTTCAAGGCCCCGAAGTGCTGCTACGCCTAGGGCCGATGACAACTCGTCATCAGGAAGGAAATATGGCGTAATAATCCGAATTGATTTCCTGGCCGTAGCCAGAGCCGCCAGTATGACCATGCGCAACTTATCAAAATCTTCATCCGGTCCGTCTGATATGCCACGTGCCACACCACTACCCTTTGGAGCAATCTGCGGAAACCACTTTTCACCTCTCAATATTTCCCTGGTAGTAAAAGCCCAGTCTTCAGCAAAGGAACGCTGCAGTTCAGCCACCACCGGTCCTTCTATAAAAAAATGGGTATCCTGAACCGGATGAGCCGGGTTGTCGGCAAGAACGTTGCCATCCCGTATGTTCATGCCACCGGTAAAACCGATCTTGCCGTCAATAACCAGAATTTTTCGATGGTTACGCAGATTGAAATAATGAAAACGCCAGGGCATGGTCGTCGGCATAAACTCGGCGGCCTCAAGCCCCTCTCTTCGTAATCCACGGGTTATGGGCGGGAAGGAGTAACGTGCCCCTAAACCGTCGATAAGTACCTTGACATCCACACCGCGCTCTTTTGCTTCCCGAAGAGCTGCCTTGAGTCTGCTGCCCCACGAATCATTGTCAAAAATATAACTGCAGAACGTGATTGTATGCTTTGCCTCATTGAGACATGAAAGCATGCGCGGAAAAGTCTGGTCTCCATTTACCAGAGGCGTGAACCTGTTGCCCTGGATCAGCGGTTGCCGTGTGAGTTTTTCTGTCATCCGGCTCAACTCAACCAGGCCGTTTTCATCTATACAACCGAATATCTGCTCAATAAATGCAGGGGTTACAGCTGCCTCCTTGTCCGGCAGCGACACAGTCTGCTTATCCGCCAGACGAAGCCTGGCGCGCCGCTTTATACGGTTTACCCCAAACATCCAATACAGACAAACTCCCAGGACCGGCGCAAACCAGACCAAGCCAAGCCAACCTGCTGCCGCCCTTGTATTCTTCTTTCTGTATAGAATATGCGCTGCGGTGCCCAGAATTACAAAAAAAGTAACAAGCGTTATCAGGTAGGGCCAGGAGGTGGAGATGATCCTGCAGGAAAAAAAATCAACTGC
>JBHPCH010000070.1:0-13434 GCA_042576125.1 Thermodesulfobacteriota bacterium | reverse complement strand
TGAAGCTAAATGAATAAAAGAAATCCTTATATAAAATTAAAACGTTTAAAGGCAAAAATGGTTACAAAAGAATTAATATGATAGTCAAGATGTTTTGCCAACATCTTGGCTTTTGGGAGTATCATGCCGAGTCAAGATTGCCATTGGACACATAAACCCTTTAAGAAAGATTCATGAGTTTTGATTTATAGCTGACATCAAAACTTTGAAAATGAAAAATTATCCACTTGTGTCGTTTTTCAAAATACAAACTTGATGATCTGCTCCAATGTTTTTCAATAGTACCCTCTGTCTTATAATATTTTGCGATTCTTTTTTGCTTAAAACAGATGTTTCTTCTTTAAGTAAATGTACGATACAGTCTCTACAGGTACATGAAACATTCTGAAAAGCCTCAATCCTTTTTGCAATTTCCCAACAAGAGTTTTCAGGTTCACTCCTGGCAGAACAATCCAGATTCGCGCAATTCATTATATCCCAGCACTTCATATTGATAAAAAAGCCCATAGTCTCTATTGACCTCACACAAAACACAAAGACCTCCAAGAGGAATAACAACCCCATGAAGGTCTAACAAGAACACTTTCAGTGTAAACCTCTTTCATTAGAATTAATCCCAAGTAGAGGTTTATAAACAGAAAAGATATATTTTAATATATATGTATCTTGGAGGATTAATCAAGTGCCACAATGTGTTAGGAGTGAGGGTTTGAGAGCAGTGCATATGTCTTGCCAACATCTTAACTTCAAAAGCACGAAATCAGAGTTATGATGTCCAATGGTAATGTTAAACATCCTTACCATTGTTTGAAGTGCTTTGAACACTCAGGCCGTTTAAGCATCTCAGCAGTTATCTTGAGACGGGGCATTAACCGTTGAATATTTTTGATAGTACCAAACAATCAAATATTTGAGCAAAATAATAAATTAACCTAAAATTTAAAGCGCCTACAAAAATATTCAATTTGAAGAAAATAACTATCCGCCTGAGATGTAATGCGTTCAGTGGTATAATATAAAAAACAGTAATTGATCAAATAGAGAGAAAGCAGGCATAGAATAGAATGTGTGAATTCTGTATAAGTCATGGGGAAGGGAAGAAATGGTACAAGAACATGACCAATTACACCCGTGAGCTGTTTCTGCAGGTCAGTACAGATAAAAAGTTGAAGAATTATCTGAATAACTTTGGCCAGAGTATGAAGGATGGTTTGGCCCGCTCCGAAAAGTGGGAAAGAAGGATACCGCACATATATTCTTTTCTTATCTCTCCATGGATCACGCATCATCTGAAAAAGATCCATTTCGGCCAGGTTGTTCCAATTGAAGATGTTGAATATATACTGGATGGTGTAAGTTCCGTTGTCCGCCTTCCGTGTATCTGCCGCAAGATCAATTCAGGTGTTGAAGCACGTGTCTGTTATGCGGTAGGTATGGACGCAACCCAAATCTTGAAAGATATTCCTGATTTTAAAGAGTTCGATCGTATTACTGCCGCCGAGGCAAAAAAGGAAATGAGGGGTCTTGATACCGAAGGTCTGTCCCATAGTGTGTGGACCTTTCAAACACCTTTTATCGGTGCCGTCTGCAACTGCGACCAGAATTGCATGGCCTACCTGATACAGTACCAGAAGAATTTGGCAAAGGTCATGTGGAAAGGGGAGTATGTGGCAATTATTGAACAGGACCGCTGCAAGGGATGTCGTCAGTGTTTGAAGCGTTGCCCTTTTGATGCGGTGCACTATGACCGTGGATTGGAAAAGTGTCGTATCGAAATTCGCAATTGTTACGGTTGCGGCATCTGTCGTCCAACATGTCCGGAAGATGCGATAGCCTTGCTTGAAAGAAAGAACGTAACGCTGGCCGCTAATTCCTGGTGATACTAGCTTTCTTATGTAACACCCTTGCCATTGTTTTGATTTATTGAAACGCCAACTCAGTAAACAATACTAGAAATTATCTTTAATCAAAAGTTAATATATCTTGCCAACATCTTGAGTTTTTGTTTTGCAAACCCAGTTAAGATTGCCAGAGGATATATTGAATCCAGGTTGTTTCTGAAACTAAAACATCCTTGCCATATTGTTTAGTTTGTAGTGATACTCAGACGCTTAATAATTCTATATGTTATCTTAACTTTTAAAAGTCAATATTATTATCCAATAGCTTTTTACCATGAGTCTGGCCGACATCGTTGGATTGATTCAGACCAGGTAGACATCAAAACGGCTGGTCTTGCCTTTTATTGCATGGGAGGGCGCGATATCGCCAAGGAGTGGTGCCAGGCGAGGTCTCTTGACAACAACCCTGTTGCCGGCACAGCCGAGGGCAATATCCAAGAGTTTCTCTGCATCCAGGTCATCACCAGCCAGTCCACGAAGTATTCTCATTTCCTTTTTAACCAGACTGCTTTTGGTGCGTTCCGGAAACATCGGGTCCAGATAGATGACATCCGGCCGGTCCTGCTGCTTCAGTTTTTGCAGGAATTCTTTGCTGTCAGTCTGGGTTAATTTTATCCTGCTGACAATTTCAGCTGTCTGTGCTGCCTGCTTTGCCCTTTCTAAACCATCTTCAAGCATTACAGCCAGTATTGGAGAACGTTCAAGCATATGCACGTGACAACCCAGATGGGCCATGATAAAACCGTCACGTCCCAATCCGGCGGTTGCATCTATCACCGAAGGTTGCCAGCCTTTTTTCAAGCCGATGGCACGGGCAAGAGCCTGGGTCCGGCCACCCCCATGTTTCAGGCGATACTCCATGGTGGGTTCAGTAAAATTGACCGTGACCGGCCCAGGCCCTTTTTTTTCTGTCTGTTTCAGGGCAAGGCCATCTGCAGAGCAAACCAGGAGGAACTGAAACTCCTTGGATTCCTTCAATGTTAGAGGAATTTTGAGTTCTTTTGCGAGTTTTTGTGCCCATTTGAACTGATCTGTGGTTGACGGGCATACTGCAATGGTTGACTTGTGGTTGGTGCGAATCACGATGTTTTTATAGAAAAAAAGGTATCAAGTGCTTTGAATATTTGTTAAAAGGGTTCAATATTTATGATTAAACTTTACCTATAATACCCGTAACCACAGAATAAGGGAACCATGGATCAGCACAATACACCTGAACCCAAGGTAGTGGCAATTATACCGGCCCGATACCATTCGAACCGGTTTGAAGGCAAACCTATTGCACCCATACTGGGTAAACCAATGATACAGCATGTTTATGAGCGTGCTCTCTCGGTACCATTGCTTTCCAGAGTCGTTATAGCTACAGATGATGAGCGCATCGCAGATTGTGTCAGGTCCTTTAAAGGGGAGGTGGTCATGACAAAGGCAGATCATGCCTCCGGGACTGACAGGCTTGCGGAAGCTGCCACAATACTTCAGATTCCAGAGCAGGATGTGGTGGTTAATATCCAGGGCGATCAACCGCTTTTTCCTGCGGAAGTAATTGAGCAGGTTGCGCGGCCACTCTTGGAAGATCCCACCTTGCCGATGTCTACCTTGATATACAAGATTGTCCGTAAGGAGGAAATAGGGGACCCCAATCATGTAAAGACAGTTTTTGACCGTAACAATAATGCATTGTATTTTTCAAGGTCTCCCATTCCATTTCAGAGAGACCCCAACCAAATTACTGAACCAACATATTATAAACATCTCGGGTTTTATGGATATCGTAAGGGGTTTCTGCTCACCTTTGTAAGTTTACCTGAAGGGGAATGGGAGCGTTTTGAAAAACTTGAGCAGTTGCGAGCCCTGGAATTTGGTTATAGAATCAAAGTCATTCTTACTGAATATGATTCGGTGGAAGTTGATACAGAAAAAGACTTGAGAAGGGTTGAGGAAATTTTGCGCATTGGGCAGAATTAATGCTATTTAAAAACACTAACAAACAAAGGGTGTGGAAATGAGAAAGAAAATTACAATCATCGGCGCAGGGAATGTTGGTGCTACCGCAGCTCATTGGGCTGTAGTTCGCGGTTTGGGGGATGTGGTGCTGCTGGATGTAGTGGAGGGAGTACCACAGGGCAAAGCACTTGATCTCTGGCAGTCAGGACCGGTGGAGGGTTTTTCCTGGGGAGTGAAAGGCAGTAACGATTATGCCGATTCTGCAGGATCAGATATAGTAATTATTACTGCAGGATTGGCAAGAAAACCTGGAATGTCCCGGGATGATCTTCTGTCAAAGAATGTTGCCATCGTGAAATCATGTACTGAGGAGGCTGTAAAACATTCTCCAGATTGTGTTCTTATAGTTGTTACCAACCCGATTGATGCCATGGTCTATACTTCATTCAAGGTTTCCGGTTTCCCCCGTAACAGGGTTATCGGTATGGCCGGAGTTCTTGATTCAGCCCGCTACAGGACATTTCTTGCCGATGCAATAGGTGTTGCTCCGGCTGATGTCAATGCAATGGTTATGGGTATACATGGTGACAAGATGCTGCCTTTAGCCAGGTTGGCCAATGTTGCCGGAGTGCCGGTCAGTGAAATACTCTCGGAAGATAAAATCAATGAAATTATCAAGCGTACCCAGATGGGTGGCATTGAAATTGTCAACCATTTGAAAACCGGCAGTGCTTTTTATTCACCGGGTCTCTCTTCAATTGAGATGGCTGAAGCCATTGTAAAGGACAGCAAAAGAGTGTTGCCTTGTGCTGCATACCTTGAGGGGGAGTTTGGTATTTCGGGCTGTTTTCTGGGTGTGCCTGTAGTACTCGGCGAAAAAGGTGTAGAGCGAATTATAGAGTTTGAACTCTCTGCTGAAGAAAAAGATTCATTAAATGAGTCGGTGGCCGCAGTACAAAATCAGATGGCTGCCACCGGTCTGTAAAAGGTCTTTTGCATTTTGCTGCATGAACAGGAAACTGTCCTATGAGTTCCATAAAGGCTATTGAAGACAGTTTGGCTTTGCTGGATCATCTTGACCGGGCTTTTCTTGATTTTCTGCCGCAAAAGGAATTTACTGAAAAACTCATTCATCTTGAGCTGCATGGGTCTCCGGAAGGAGTTCCCAACAAGATTATGGCCGGGCTGGATGATCTGGCAGCCTCATTATCGCAGCTTGAGGTGCAGAACACGAAGGTCGTTGTTCTAGGCGGCGGCACTGGACTCTCCAACATAATTGGAGGTGACAGTAGAAAAGAAAACTGGCCAGATGAACCCTTCAACGGCCTGAAGGAAATTTTTCCTCAAACAAAAGCAATTGTATGTGTCACAGATGACGGGGGATCTACCGGGGAACTGCTAAAGGATCTTCCCTTCATAGCCCTGGGGGACCTTCGTCATGTTCTGCTTTCTTCCATCAGGAAAGACGATCTTAAGGCAACCTATTCATTAGATGAAGCAGGTTGCCAGCAGGTGGCAAAAGGGCTGCATAAACTGTTTAATTACAGGTTTGACAAGCGGCCTGATTCACTTGAAAAGCTTGTGGCCGCAATTGATCTTGATTCTTACGGTCTGCCTGAACAATTATATGAATACCTGAAAGGACTTCTCGATTTATTATTTTCCGACCCCGGGTTGTCTCAATTACTTTTAAGACCTCACTGTCTGGGAAACCTTCTGTTGGCTGCAGCCATCTGGCAGGGTGTAGATACGTTGCACTCTACAAAAGATATTTGTCGATCATTTGATTCAAGAAACTATAATGGTTTAAGGGAGTTGAACCGTATCATGGCGTTGGATGAAGATGCTGTGATGCCCTGTTCGTTGACCCAGGCCGGACTGCAGGTATTATATACTAATGGTGCTCTGGTAACTGGAGAGTATAAATCCGGCTATGCCCAGAGGGGGTATCCTGTCGATCGTCTTTTTGTCAGATTTGTTGAGGAACCGCAGGTAATGCCCGAGGTTCTTGCCGCTCTTAAAACAGCTGATATTATTATTCTGGCACCAGGCAGCCTTTATACGAGTACAATTCCTATTTTTCAGGTGCCTGGAATAGCAGAGGCAGTTTGCACAAATGAAAAAGCCCTGAAGATACTTGTAACAAATTTGTGGGTGCAGAAGGGAGAGACAGATGTTGTCCGTGAAGACCCTAAAAGAAGATTTTATGTTTCTGACCTTATAAAAGCCTACAACCGGAACATACCCGGCGGAGTCAGTGGGCTTTTCACCCAAGTGCTTTCTTTAGGTCTACAGGATATTTCAGGCTCGATTCTGCAAAGCTATGCAACTGAAGAAAAGATGCCTATTTTTTTGGACAGGGAAAATGTTGCAGAGATGGGATTTATCCCTGTTGAGGCCGGCATTTTTTCTTTAGCAGCATTAAGAAAACGTAATGTGATCCAGCATGATCCATCAATGCTTGCCCGGGCAATACGTACCCTGTTTGCTGTGACATCATTATCACAGCAGAAGCAATATATGGATAATTTTTCAAGTTTCTCTGAAGGTCAGCCAGGTTGTTTTTCCATGGAGCGGAAGTTGATTCTGCCCAATAAGCTTTATTCCTGTGAAAGATATTCAGCATTAAAAAAATGGCTTGATAACCTCAGTTTGAAAAGGGATTTCGAATCTGAACCAGAAGAGGTCCTCATAAATAGATTTCTGGAAATTCTCTGGTATCATCAGGATATTCCTTTGCGCCATCTGCAAAATATTCGGACCATCTGGGTAATTGATAGAAAAACCTGGTCACGCAGTCAGGAATGGGACAATGTGTTTTCCTTTTATGATCCCGGAGACAGCACGATAAGAATCTGCCAGGATGTACTTTCTGACGAACGCCGTTTTGAACAGGCATTTCTGGTAGCACTGGGTGAGGCTTTACTGGGTAACTATGCAGCAGCCAAAGAAATGGTTGCAGTGGAAGAGGGCGGAGAACCTGTTGGTAAGCTGTATAAATTGACAATAAAGCCGCCGGAGAAACGCAACACTTTATTGTCTGACCAGGATCTGGTTAGATTTTTAACGCTTTCCAGAATGATCAGGTCAGAGTCAAATGAATACCTGTATACCCGGCTGGTCAATGGAAAAGAAGGATTTACCCCACCAGGGCTTCTATTCGGCCTGCTTTATGCCTGGTACCTTGATAATCGTTTTGCAGCTCATGTTGAATATAAAATGGCTGTTATGAGGACCGATATCTCCGATCTTATACCAGAGCAGGTAAAAATGTTTTCAAGACGTAAAGCCCTTGTCAAGTTTTTCCGGAAGTCTGTTTTTTTGCATTCATCAGATATATATGAAGAACTGCCAGTATAATTATACTGTTCATAAATTGATTATTTCTTTACTTCTCAAAATAAACAGTCAAATATTCAATTCTCAAGAAAGTTAGTATTTTCTGTAGATTTTCTCCAAAAATGAAAATAGGGGTTATTGTTTTTCATTATCAAAGTTCACATCCATCCTAAAGGTACGAAATTCCTAACTGTGTATCAACAAGTATGAATTTTAGGTATTTAAACAGTATAAATTGAAAAATAAACTTATATTTATACAGTATAAATAGAGACAGGGTAATTTAATTCAACGATTTTAAAAAAAAGCTGGAAAGCGCCAATTCTTACAGAAGTAACATCGTAATACTTTATTTTTTAAGATTATTTTTTTGTAAGCACGAATACGTTGCTCGGACTATACGTCCTTAACCGGTTGAATTTATACAGTTTAAGTAAGGCCAGAGAATATTTTTGTACTGTTTAATTATATCCTTGACAAGACCTGTTTTTTCTTATACTGTCTAAAACGTAATGCATGTACAGTTAATTAATGATATAGAAATCTTAATTACTGCATATAAATGGCATTAATTAGACAGTACAAAAAGAGTTTGCGTGAATATAATTGAGGGTTTTGTGATGGGCGATGAAAATTTGATTACAAGTAAAGAAATAATCAATAAAACAGGTATTTCGAGAGCAACCCTAAACAACTATATTAAGATGGGTATACTGCCGAAACCCATTGTAAAAAGTCCCGGTCCAGAACAGAAAGGCGTGAAGCATATCGGTTATTTTCCTTTAAGTGTCTTAGACAGTATTTTGAAGGTTAAATTGTTAAAGCAACAGGGAAATTCGATGGAGGATATTGCTCAACTGTTTCTGGAGAGCGTTCCCGTCGAAGAGAAGGATGAAGTACATGAAATAGCCACACAGGTTCAAGATAGAAGACAACAAGATGAATCCATTTATACTCAAACCAAGCGCAGAGTATCTGATAACGAATTTCAGGTAACGATTACTGATATCAATTCTCCTGCATACCTGGTTAACCATAATTTTGAGATTGAATGGATTAATAAGCCTGCAGAAGATTATATATTTAATCGAAATATCAAGGAAATAGTTGATATTAATTCAAGAAATGTCTTTCGTTTACTTCTCAATGAAGAGTTACGCAATGGTGTGCGTAACTGCAAGGAGGCAGTACTTCTTCATTTAACCATCCTGCAAAACAGGATCAGCGCTAATAGTCTGAACACTATTTATCAAGGTGTTACAGATAACGAGGTTGCGTATATTTCTGAACTCTATGAACAGAGAAGTGTTGCAGCTAAAGAAAACATTTATAATATTCCTGTTTCATTAGTAAAATCAGATGGTTCAAGATCATCTTTCTGGGTTCACTCCATGGTGTTTCGTGAAGGAACTTTTTTTGTTTATGTGCCTGCGGACAACGTCAACTCCGCCTTAATGGATATGCTCTCACAACGGGGTAAGGTTATAAATGAACTCCTGAGAAATAAAATGCCCTCGCTTGTTTCTCTCGGTGTGCTTATCGCGGATCTGCAAAATTCCACAAAGATAAGTGCTGAATTACTTCCTGCCCAATATTTTGAGTTAATCAATGAGTTGTGGCAGTCAGTAGGGCCAACCTTTGAGAAATATAATGGCATATACGGTAAGCATGCCGGGGATGGAATGCTCTATTATTTCATTGATAAGCCAGAGAATAATTACTTAATGAATGCTGTTAACTGTGCAATCGAAATACGTGAAGTTATGAAAGAATTGAGTAGTAAGTGGAGACTGAGAAAAGGATGGGATAATGAATTGTTCTTAAATACTGGTATTAATGAGGGTCAGGAATTTTTTGGTACTATTAAATCAGCAAACAATATTGAGTTCACTGCCCTAGGTGACACAATCAATATAGCAGGTAGACTTTCTGATTTTGCTCGGAATGGTGAGATATGGACTACAAAAAATCTTATCAGCCGGATTTCCCAGGAAGAGCGAAATATCATCCGCTTTGGTGTCCATCACGAGAATCAGACTGGAAAGATCTTTATTCGTAATTCCTTTTCAAGAATAAGCGATATCATGAAGGAAGATAATCCTCACTTTAGCCATTTATCGGCTATTGCCGGACTTCCGATAACAGAGATTAAAGAAAAAGTAGATCAGAGTTCAGGAATAAAGGGTTTTGTATCAAATTAATTCTGCTGCTTTAAACGGATAAAATAAAATGAAAACAACCATGAAAAAAGAACAGGGCGGTTATTCGGTGATCGATAAATTGAGCGAGAATGAACTGATTAAGCGCATTGCGCAACTGGAACAGGAGAAGGCTGAACGTAAAATAGCTGCCAAGGAAACCCTTCTTAAATGTGAAACCAAATACCAGACAATGCTGGAATCGGTTGATGCCCATATAACTTTGGTTGACAGAAATTTAAGGATTGTCTGGGCCAATGGGAAGGCAAAGAAAATATTTGGTCGTAATATTATCGGTAAATCCTGTTGTGAAGCTCTCTATGGTAGGAAAAAACTCTGTTGTAATGAATCTTCCTGTATGACTCGTCATGCATTTCGCAATGGAAATATTGTCAAACGAAATTCACTGAAGACGATTACCCTGGATGGAACGGAAAGACATTTTGAAGGTATTGCCAGAGCAGTTTCCTGGGAGAATAACGAGCCATCTATTGTAGTTAAGATCTACAAGGATATTACCGAACGCAGGCTGGCTGAAAATGAATTGCAGGAAAGTATGAAGATGCTCCGGAAGAATCTGGCCGGAACAATTGAGGCAATTTCCAGAACTGTTGAGACAAGAGACGCCTATACAGCCGGGCATCAACGTCGAACCACTGAGATCGCCAGGGCTATAGCATTTGAAATGGGGCTGTCTAAACAGCAGATAGAAGGTATTCGCATGGCGGGTGTCATTCATGACCTGGGTAAAATTTCAGTTCCTGCTGAGATTTTAAGTAAGCCGGGAAAAATAAGTGAATCAGAATTTTCATTAATCAAGCAGCATCCACAGACAGGATATGAGATTTTAAAGGGAATAGATTTTAACTGGCCTGTTGCTGATATAGTGCTTCAGCATCATGAACGGCTTGATGGTTCAGGCTATCCCAATAATCTTCAGGGGGATGAGATACTTCTGGAAGCCAGGGTGATAGGTGTTGCTGATGTTATTGAAGCAATGTCATCTCATAGACCATATCGTCCTGCACTTGGAATTGATGAAGCCTTTGAGGAAATTACCATAAATAAGGGTATTACCTATGACCCGGATGTTGTTGATGCAGCAATCGACCTTTTTACTCATAGAGGATATCAGTTTCACTGATCCCTCTTGGGCATCTGATGTTAAAGCATGATTATGAAAGACGGTGAGCAGTATGTGTCACAGTATCAAAATAGATAAAGACATGAGAATGGCGCATGTTAAAGCCTGGGGTAGGGTAACCAGCCGGGAATTAAAGAATATTTTTTTCGTAACCGTAAAACATCAGGATTGGACTGCAGGGTTCAATATGCTTTGTGATTATAATAAAATCATAAATTTTGATGTAACATCTGATGATATTTACAAAATCATTGAATGGCAGGAATCAATTGATGCTATGATAGGAGATGGCAGGTGCGCTGTTATTGCCAGCAGGGATCTGGTATATGGCATGAGCCGGATGTGGCAGACATTATCTTCCGGGCGCTCTCAGAAGGTTTGTGTCTTCCGTCAAATGAACGATGCGGTTATCTGGTTAGGCAGCACATTGTAGGAATAGAAAAAGTATTTTCAATCAGTTGTCCGGTTGACCGGTTTCAGCGCCGGAGATATCGTACCAAAGCCGGGTAGCCCCAACAACCCCCAAGGGAATACAGAAAAATTGCAGGAAGGGAACAGCCAGAATCCCCATTACTCCCGTACCAAACCCGAGCAGAAGAAATTTTTGTGAGAAAATAAAACGTCGCTGGTCTCTGAAAGTCTGGTGCTTCCTGTAAAAAATATATCCGGTATATTCCACTACCAGAAAAAAAACAGTCAGCAGTACTGTGAGAAATGAGTAGGGCAGAGATCCTCCGGGTAAGAGATTAAGAGGCAGTAAAAGAATCATCAATATCAAAAAGATAATGACCTTTTTGCACTCGTCCAGCACCGTATGTATGGCATCTTTGATAAAGATCTTGAAAACAAATGGTTCGTCATTGGGAATTCCTGTCAAGATTTCTTCAGTTTTTTCAGAGAGAATATCATTAAAAGGTGATGCAATGATAGCCCCGGTGACAGTAAAGCCGAAAAAGACCAGAACCATGGTTATGAGAATGGCTAATGTCCAGAGGAAATAAGAAAGAATTATCCAGTACCACGCTTCTCCCTGAGGGATGTAATTTACAGCTACGGAGTTAAAAAAAGAAAGCCCCCAGTAAATTGCCCCGCTCAAAACCACAACATTTATCAGAAACGGTATAATGATGTATTTTAAAAGCTGGGGATGGCCCTTAATGAATCGGGCAGCCCGGAAAGGATAAAAGAAACCGCGCGAAAAATTACTGGCGGGATTTTTTTTAAGGTTTATGCTCACTTTTTTGTATTAATTCTATTTGTTTATACATCTTCTTTGGTAGGGATCTTATTTGTACATGGTACATCGCACTGGCACAGGCCGCAGGCATATGTCTCAAATCCGAACTCCTCTTTAATATATTTATTCATTGTTTGTTCCGTGTACTGCATACATCGTTGTTTGTCATGTCCCTCTTCACTGAGAGCCTTGACCGGGCAGCGGGGAATACATTTCCTGCAGATATTTTCTGTAAAATGCAAACAGTAAGCATGGTGGTCATCATAGGGTCTGGTGCTGGGAGTAATTTGTACTGCAGCAATTACAGAACCGAGACGAACCGCTTTGCCAACCGGTGTTATCAAACCGTCACAGAGGCCGAATGTCCCCAGGCCTGCTGCATAGGCAGCATGCCGCTCGGACCAGTTTGAGCAGGGGCTATAAGGACCTTCATTGTATCTTGCCCACTGGGGTGCGAGTAACGGTGCGACTGCTTCAATTTTTGTTGATTTCAGTTGCTCAACAACATGTGTACGGATAGCGTTATTGAATTTCTCCCCGAGATCACGTGTTCTTACCCATCGCTCTGAAGGATACCGATGCTGAGCACCCTGTTCCTTGCGGGTTGCTTCAGTGGAGGGAATTACCCAGCTTATTACGGCAAGCTCTTCTGCGGTAAGTTTCATATCTGGAAAAGACTTAGTAAATAGCTCCAACGGGGTTAGATAAAAGCTGCCAATATGGGATTTGTATTGAGTATAAAGCGGGTCTGAACCGCTGGAAAAACCAACAAGAGGGGTGTCGAAAATTTTTTCTTTTTGCCGTAATTCCATATCGTTAAGTGGTGACATTGTCACAAAGTCTTTGATAACAGCCGTTATCCATCCTGGGGTATGGTCCATGCTCTTGTCCTCTCTTAAACTTCTTTCATGGTAATACAGAAGCATGTATTATCATATATATGTGCATGGAAACATACCAGTTGATCAACAACTATGAAAATAAATAAAACGGTAATAATCTGAACAGGGTTTTATGTCTCAAACAAAAAGAAGAATTTTTGCTGCGATCCTTTTGGTTATCCTGATTGGTGTTCCATTTTGGGACTGGAAGTCAGGGGCGGTTTTGTGGATGTGCGCCTGGTTTGTATTCATCTTCCAGAATATATATTCAGGGCATAATCGGAAACCAGGGGAAAACAATAAACCGGGGAGCGAACAGGAATGACTTTGTATAGCCCTCAGTGGATAATTTGTTGACAGGATATGCAATTTCATTAAAGGTGATTGTAAGGCAATAAAAAATAAAGAGAGCAGCAGACCAGCAACATATTATTTTCACTTATTTTATGACAGGGGGTGAAGCTATGAAGCACAGAATAATAAGGGTCGAATATTACCATACAACTGTTGCTGACCAACCCGGTGAAGCTTATAAGTTTCTTTCCCAACTTGCTGGGCTTGGTATCAATTTACTTGCGTTTACAGCCGTACCTGTAGGACCGAGTGTCACCCAGTTAACGATTTTTCCTGATGATTCAGCACAGTTGAAACACGAAGCCGCAAAGATAGGACTGAGTCTGGATGGCCCCCATAAGGCATTTCTGGTTCAGGGCGATGATGAACTTGGTGCATTGGCGGAAATTCACCGTAAAATTTATGAGGCGGATGTTAATGTCTATTCAGCAAG
>JBHPCH010000069.1:0-13507 GCA_042576125.1 Thermodesulfobacteriota bacterium | reverse complement strand
TCATACACAAAAACTTTTCTCCCCATACAGTTACCCTGGTAAAAAGCCCCGGCTCATACTCAGAAAGACTTGCTGTATTGGCTCCTTTTACAGCTAATTACACTGCAATTAATGGTAAATCAACAGCATACGTCTGTCACGGCACTATCTGTGAGTCTCCCATCACAGATGCAAATCAGTTGGTTTTACTTTTAAATAATTTATCCTCCGGTCAGAAAGGTTGACTAGACCCTTGAGAAATATGTTGTAATGCGATAAAAAGCTACATCCTGTTATCATATTTTATTTTCATAATAAATTTTCTCAATACGAGGCTCTACATGAATTTACAAAACCAATCCCTTGACGAACTGTGTATCAATACAATCCGTTTTCTCTCTGTTGATGGTGTCCAACAGGCCAACTCCGGTCATCCGGGAATGCCAATGGGTGCAGCTCCCATGGCTTATGTTCTTTGGTCAAAGTTTCTACGCCATAGCCCAAGAAATCCTGGCTGGCCGAACAGGGACCGCTTCGTGTTGTCAGCCGGTCATGGTTCCATGCTTATCTACAGCTTGCTTCACTTAAATGGTTATGACCTGTCGCTTGATGATTTAAAGGATTTCCGTCAATGGGGAAGTAAAACCCCGGGACATCCTGAATATGGAGATACTCCAGGGGTGGAAACCACTACCGGTCCACTTGGTCAGGGCTTTGCAATGGGTGTCGGTATGGCAATTGCTGAGCGTCATCTGGCTGCAAAATTCAATAAACCGGATCAGGATATTGTCAATCATTATACATACGGGATTGTAAGTGATGGTGATCTCATGGAAGGTATATCCCATGAAGCTGCCTCTCTGGCGGGTCATTTGAAGCTTGGGAAACTCATCTATCTTTATGATGACAATAAAATCTGTATTGAGGGAAAATGTGATCTTGCTTTTACAGATAATACCATGAAGCGATTTGAAGCATATGGCTGGCATGTCCAACAGGTTGACGACGGTAATGACATTAAAGCCATTGAAGATGCCTTGGGGGCAGCACGAAACGAAACCGGACAACCTTCCCTTATTGCTGTACGGACATTGATCGGTTATGGCAGCCCAAATCGTCAGGATACAGCCAAGGCCCATGGTGAACCACTTGGTGATGAGGAAAGAAAACTGACAAAGGAAAACCTTGGCTGGCCACAGGAACCTTTGTTTCATATTCCTGAAGAAGCATTGGCCCATTTTAGAAAATCTGTTGATAAAGGTCTGGAGTTAGAGCAGTCCTGGACCACTTTATTTAGAAATTACCTGAATGAGTATCCAGAAGAAGGCGCGCGTTTTGAAAAGCAACTTAAGGGTGAACTTCCACAGGATTGGGACAAGGACATTCCTGTTTTTCCGGCTGACCCTAAGGGCAAGGCAACGCGAGTTACCTCGGGAATTGTATTAAATGCTATTGCCAGTAAGGTGCCGGCTCTGATGGGTGGTTCTGCTGACCTTGCACCATCCAACAAAACTTTTATAGACGGAGAGGAAAGCTTTCAGCCAGATTCTTATGACCAGCGCAATATTCATTTCGGAGTACGCGAATTCGGCATGACAGCCATTCTTAATGGCATGGCCCTGCATGGTGGTTTTATTCCTTATGGTGGAACATTTCTTATTTTTTCTGATTATATGCGTCCAGCCATACGGTTGGCATCTCTCATGAAACAGCATGTCATCTATGTCCTTACCCATGACAGTATCGGCCTTGGAGAAGACGGCCCGACCCATCAACCTGTTGAGCATCTTGCTTCACTGCGTGCCATGCCCAACCTTACCGTTCTCCGGCCGGCAGATGCAAACGAAACTGCCGAAGCCTGGAAATTTGCAGTTAAAAGCAATAAGGGACCTACCCTGCTTGCCCTTACAAGACAATCTTTACCAACCCTTGACCGTTCTGTTTTCGCACCGGCAGATATGTTGCATCGTGGTGCCTATGTCCTTAAAGATGTCGATGGCTCACCCGATGCCCTCATCCTTGCAAGCGGCTCTGAAGTGAAACTTGCCCTTGAGGCTGCAGAAACTCTTGCAAATGATGGAATTAACACAAGGGTTATCTCCATGCCAAGCTGGGAACTTTTTGAAGACCAGTCCAAGGAGTATAAAGATCAGGTTCTCCCAGGAAATATAACGGCAAGGGTAGCCATTGAAGCCGGTTCCACCCAGGGTTGGCACAAGTATGTTGGAATGAACGGTAAAGTTATAGGTCTTGATCATTTTGGCGCTTCCGCTCCGATTAATGACCTGTTTATCAATTTTGGCATTACCGCTGAATCGGTTGTCCAGGCAGTCCGGAGTCTCATCAGCAACTAAGATCACAGATACATTCCTTTGGGGGTTGGCCACATCCTTTTTTGCAGCTTATTTCAGCTGTGAAGTAAGGCATAAGTGGGATTTGAGGAAAATTGCTGCACTCGAAAAAATATCCATGACATGAATGAAGCCAATAATAATAGAGCCCCCTGGCGTGACACCCTGCATGAGATAATTTTTGAGGCAGACACCCCGGCAGGGAAATGGTTTGACATACTGCTTATTGTCAGCATTTTAACAAGTGTCCTTGCCGTCATGCTTGATAGTGTCGGTGAAATCAATAAACAGTTCGGCTCTTTGCTCTATAGCATAGAATGGTTTTTTACCATTATTTTCACCCTTGAATACATTTTGCGTCTTGTCTGTGTTGACCGCCCATTGCTTTATGCGAAAAGTTTTTTTGGTACTGTTGATCTCTTAGCTATTGTCCCAACCTATATCAGTCTATTAATACCAGGCAGTGAATACTTTCTTGTTATACGTATCCTGCGGATATTAAGAATATTCAGGGTTCTGAAACTGGTACAATATATGGGCGAAGCCCTTCTTTTGATGAAGGCATTGCGTGCGAGCAGTAGAAAAATCGTCGTCTTTCTTTTTACAGTCCTCACCCTGGTAATTATTTTCGGATCAATGATGTATCTTATAGAAGGTGCTGAACATGGATTTACCAGTATACCCCGTTCTATTTACTGGGCAATTGTGACCCTGACAACGGTAGGCTATGGAGATATATCTCCGCAGACAAATTTTGGCCAGATGATCGCTGCATGCATAATGATTCTCGGTTACAGCATCATTGCCGTACCAACCGGTATCGTTACGGTTGAACTTTCACAATTATCTTCAAAAAAATCGACTCAGGCATGCACGAATTGCAGTGCTGAGGGGCATGATACGGATGCTGATTTCTGTAAATACTGTGGAACACAATTGTAATTAGCCCGCTTACCCTGTTACTCTCCGGAAATGTATAAAGGTAAATTAAAAACAAAGTGCGAACGTTGCGGCACCTGTTGCATGAAAGGCGGTCCTGCCCTGCATCTTGAAGACAAAAAACTTCTTGAGCAGAAATTTATTGAACGGGAGAGTTTGATTACCATCCGTAAAGGTGAACCGGTTTTTTCGCTTGAAGAAAACAAAACGGAATGGGCCGGAAATGAGATTGTCAAATTGAAAGGTACTCATACTGAGTGGTCCTGTATTTTTTATGAACAGAAAACTTCTTCATGTTCAAAGTATCAGCACAGACCTCTAGAATGTGTTTTGCTTAAATGCTGGGATACTGCTGAACTCGAAGCCATCGCAGGGAAAAGGCTTCTGAGCCGCTTTGATATAATTTCACAAAATGAACCTGTTATGAATTATATTCAAAAACATGAGAATGAATGCGGTCTGGAAATCTTACATCAGCTCATCACGAAACCCCAAAAGACTTTTGATAATAATATTCTTGCAGAATTAAACGAATTGGTGAATAAAGACCTGGCAATACGATCTGAAGCCCTGATAGACTTAAATTTTACCCTTGACCTTGAACTTTTCTATTTTGGCAGACCTGTTTTCAAGATCCTTTCACAGTTTGGCTTGATTCCCAGGGAAAAAAATGGAGAAATTTATTTAATTCAGGCTTAATTATTTAAACGGATTTTAAGCAGATGAAACTTACGACAGTAGGCGTTAAAGATATAAAATTTCCGGTTCGAATCAGGGAAAAATCAGGAACTCTGCAGGAGACTGTTGCAAGCATCAGTCTGCATGCAGATATCCCCAAAGTCTACAGAGAAACATGTGTATCAACCTTTATTGCCGTCCTCAATAAACATCAGGATGATATGAGTGTCAATATCCTGGCACAGCTGCTTTTAGAAGTACAGAATGAACTCCAGGCAGAAGCTGCCCACCTGGAAATGTCATTCCCCTACTTTATAGCCAAAAATGCCCCGGTTACTGAAACCACAAGCCTGATGGAGTATAATTGCAGTTTTACCGGCTCCATTGGCAAAGATGAAGAATTTATGCTTTCTGTGCAGGTGCCTGTAACAACCCTGTGCCCCTGTTCCAAGGAAATAAGTTCCGGGGGCGCCCATAATCAGAGAGCAGAGGTCACCCTAAATGTCAGATTTAAAGGATTTATCTGGTTGGAAGATATGATAGAGATGGTTGAGTCCACTGCATCAAGCCAGGTTTATGCCCTGTTAAAAAGACCGGACGAAAAGCACGTTACAGAGCAGGCTTATGAAAATCCTATGTTTGTTGAAGATGTTGTCCGTAAAGTTTCAGAAATGGCCAAAATGCATAAAAATATTTACTGGTTTTCCGTGAGCGTTGAAAGTTTTGAATCCATTCACAAACATAGCGCCTACGCCTATGTTGATAGTAATGAAATATGAAGTTGCACTTTGATATATAAAAAATTATAGACTTATTTTTTAAATCAGGTTTACTAATATAAAGGAAAAATATTAGTAAGTTATTGAAACAATAATATATCATTCCTACAAAAGGTTTTATATATGCCACCTGCTAAAGTTTCGAAAACATACATCAGACCGGACAATACAGCCGTTATATCCTGCCCGCACTGCGGTCGCCAGAAAACCATAAATACTGAATCATTTAAACAGCATAAAACCAAGCTTAAAGTTAAATGCGCCTGTAAAAATATGTTTACAGTGGATCTTGAATTCCGCAAAAGAGTCCGCAAACCGACAAGTCTGAAAGGTACTTATAAAAATCATTCTCAAAAAGACCGCCAGGGAAACATTAGAGTCATGAATATTTCTGTGAGCGGCCTGGAATTCTCCACTCTTGATATTGAAAATTTTAAAGAAGGCGATGAACTCACCCTCACCTTTAACCTTGATGATGAACACCGTTCTGAAGTCAGGAAAGAGGCTACTGTCAGGGCTGTCCGAACAAAATCTGTCGGATGCGAGTTTGTTGGATCAGGCAATCTTGCCTTTGACGGTCCGTTGGGACTTTATGTCATGTCATAATGTGTTCAGCGTAAACTCGTTTTTCACTTTACCCACCAGGTCATCAATGCCTGTATTGGATTATAGTAAAGGGGAAATGTTGCAGGACGATTGAATTTATTCCAAAAGGAGATTCTGTGGCGGGCTACATACCAGTTCGGCACCACGTAATATCCGTACCATAACACCCTGTCCAGAGCCTTGCAGGCTGCTTGCAACTCCTCCTGAGTTGTCGCGTAAATAACCTTATCCACCAGCTTGTCTACAATGGGATTTTTGATGCCGATAAGATTCCTTGAACCCTGACGATCAGCTGATGTTGAATGCCAGTAATCACGCTGTTCATTTCCCGGAGACTGTGACTGTCCGAACACATTTACTGTCATGGCAAAGTCAAACCTGTTAAGACGATCAATATAAAGTGCAGGGTCTATGGTCCTGTAGGATGCATTTACTCCAAGCTTACGCAGATTATTAACATAACCGGCCATAACTCTTTCAAACGATGGGGATACAAGTAGAATTTCAAATTCAAAAGGTTTACCTTCACTGTTAACCAGTCGTCCATCTTTTACTGACCACCCCGCTTCTGTAAGTATTTTTTTGGCAGTCCTGAGGTTGTCCCTGATACCATTTTTAGTATTTGTGGAAAACGGGATTAAAGGACGTGTAAATACTTCAGGAGGCAATTGATTTTCAAAAGGCTGCAGATATTCGAGTTCCAGCCCTTCAGGTATTCCTGTTGCAGCCAGGTCAGAGTTGCTGAAATAACTATTGCTGCGAGTATATTCATTGAAAAACAGCTTATTGTTCGCCCATTCAAAATCAAAAGCCATCACCAGTGCCTTGCGGACATTCACATCATGAAACAACGGGTTTCTCAGATTAAACACGAAACCCTGCATACCCTGGTTATTGCGGTGGGGAAGGTATTCCTTTATTATCTGCTTACTGTCAAACTTGGATCCCACAAGATCACGGGCCCACTGCTTGGCTATATTTATGTACATAAAATCAAATTCTTTTGCCTTAAAAGCCTCTACAGATACTATCTGGTCCCGGAAATACTTGTATGTAATAGTATCAAAATTAAACATTCCCTTCCGGGTTGGATGATCAATAGCCCAGTAATCAGGATTTCTTTTGTAGGTAATCGATTTGCCCTGTTTTACTGAATCAACAACATACGGGCCCGATCCAGCAGGGGGCATCATGCCTGGATCGTCAAACGGGTGCTTCGTATAGAACTTTCTGGAAAAAATTGGCACCTGGCTGGCAATCATGTGAAGTTCACGGTTTACCCGGGCAAAGTTAAACCGGATCCTGTGTTCATCAAGTATGTCTGAGCCGGTTATATCCTGCAGATATGCCTGGTAAAAAGGATGGGCCGCGTCGCTTTTCATTGTGCTAAGCGAAAATTGAACATCTTCAGGTGATACAGGGCTGCCGTCAGAAAATTTTGCATTTTCATCTATCGTATAGATAACCGACAATCGATCATCGGCCAATTCTATATCTTTGGCAATCAGACCATATGCAGCAAAAGGTTCGTCCAGGCTAGACACAGCCAGAGTCTCGAAAACCAGGCTATCCAGACCAGATGGTGCAGAACCCTTCAAAGTGAATGGATTCATCTTGTCAAAACTGCCAAGATCATGCAGTACAAGAGTCCCACCCTTTTGGGCCTGTTCCGAAGTATAGTCAAACTGTTTAAAGTCCTTACTGTATTTGAGTTTTCCGTCTATGCTGATACCATGTGCAGCCTGGCACTCGTCTGCACGTAAGGGCATACAGAAAACACTAAATACCAGTCCAAGCATCAAGAAAATACAGTGCATCTCGAAATCAGAATGCTTTTTTATTTTCATAGGAGTTGTCGCCTCATTTTTTTATTAAAAACATATCGTTTATTTGTTTTTGCTTACCTTTCCATGAAAACCTATTCTCCTTCAGGTCGCTCGTCAAATGAAAAATATTCTGGTATCCACCATATATTCAAATAATATAATATTTGACGACAATCCGGTTCTCTTAAAAAGTAATGGAGTTTTTATTTGACCTTATCGCTTAAGCTGGTTAAAAAATCTTTTCACAATGATAAATGAATGTTTCAAACTCACGGAGTAGCAAAATTATGAAAAAAACCATTGCGGAAAAAATATTTGCAGCACATTTGAGGGATATTCCTTCAGCAGCAAATGTCGTACTCGACATTGATGTTGTACTGTGCCATGAGATAACCACACCAATCGCCATAACCGATCTTGAAACTAAAGGGTTGGACAGGGTGTTTGATCCTGCCAAGATCAAGGCGGTGATAGACCATGTTACCCCTGCCAAGGATTCTAAGACAGCTTTACAGGGAAAAATCATGCGGGACTGGGCCAGACGTCATAATATTAAGGATTTTTTTGATATCGGCAGCAACGGAGTATGCCACGCCCTGTTTCCGGAAAAGGGGTTCATTCGGCCCGGCTATACAGTGATCATGGGAGACTCGCATACCTGTACCCATGGTGCTTTCGGCGCTTTTGCAGCAGGCGTCGGCACCACCGACCTGGAAGTTGGTATTCTCAAAGGAGTATGTTCATTCAGGGAACCCAAAACCATGAAAGTCAACGTCATCGGCACCCTGCCTGACGGTGTATATGCCAAGGATGTTATCTTAAATATTATCAAGCAGATCACTGTGAATGGTGCCACAGATATGGTTATGGAATTTATTGGTCCTGTTGTGGATCAGATGACCATGGAATCCCGTATGACTCTCTGTAATATGGCTATTGAGGCAGGTGGCACCAGCGGTATCTGCATGCCTGACCGTGTAACTGCAGAATATCTCTGGCCCTTTATTAAAGAATCATACTCATCCATTGACGATGCGGTTGAGGACTTCAGAAAATGGCATTCCGATCCTGATGCAGATTATACTGCGGAATTAACAATTGATGTTTCTGATCTCAAGCCCCAGGCGACATATGGCTACAAGCCGGATGAAGTCAAGGATATCATTGATATGGAAGGCACCCAGATTAATCAGGTTTATATAGGATCATGCACCAACGGCCGCATTGAAGATCTGCGTGAAGCGTCCAGAATTCTGGCAGACAGGAAAATTGCTCCGACGGTTCGGGGTATCCTGTCCCCTGCCACACCGGCAGTTTATTCCAAGGCTATGGAAGAAGGGATAATCAAGATTTTCATGGATGCAGGTTTTTGCGTTACCAACCCGACCTGCGGAGCCTGCCTGGGAATGAGCAATGGCGTTATTGCAGAAGGTGAAGTATGCGCCTCTACTACGAACCGAAACTTTAACGGACGGATGGGGAAAGGGGGCATGGTACATCTTATGAGCCCACTTTCTGCCGCAGCGGCAGCAGTTGCCGGGTATATAACCGACCCGTTCAAATATATTTAAATTTTTCAGATACAAGATATCTTACACATACAGGCGACAAACTACACAGGAGACAGAAATGAAAGAATTCGGCGGACAACCATTGTTTCTTGACAGAAACGATATCAACACCGATGAAATAATCCCGGCTAAATACCTCACCGAAAACACAAAAATAGCATTAAAACCTCATATTCTTGAAGACCTTAATTTGAAAGGTTTTACCCCGGTAAAGGACATCGTTGATAAAAACATCATTATCACGAGGGCGAATTTCGGTTGCGGTTCTTCGAGGGAACATGCTGTCTGGGTTTTCGAGGTGAATGATATCAATGTTGTTATAGCTGAGAGCTTTGCCAGAATATTCAGGCAAAATATGTTCAACTGCGGCATGCTGGCCATCGAGCTTCCCAAGGGTGATATTGAATCTCTATTTTCCATAGGGCCAGATCTCACCATCAAGATTGACATGGAACACAGCCGGATCACTGCTGAAAACAGCCAGGGCGAGAAAAAGGATATTCCCTTTGAATTAAACTCTTTTGACCGCGAATTGGTGCAGGCAGGCGGGTGGCTGCCCTATGCAGATAAAAAATACTGATTGTTGCTGTATGGCAAGAAAAATATAATGTAATTGTTCAATTTGCAGCGTGTTTCATTTCCTTGAACTGTTTTAACCTGTAGTAGGTTTCACGTTCACGTTCCCCAAGGTACTGGCTAATGGACTTTATCTCTTTTTTTAGTCTCGGCAGTATTCTCTCCTCAAGCACCCTGACTCTCCTGGTTGTCTGAATAATCTCCCTGCTTAAACGTTGCAGCTTGTTGTCATATTCTGCAATGTCAAGAATGGCATCAACAATTTTTTCAAATCTCCAGGTTGCTTCCTCAAGGTGTGGTGTGGTGAATCTGGTGTCATAATTTCTATGATTTATTGAGCGTACAGCAGTTTCACGGGGCGAAATCTCCTTGTATTCCAAACCCCAGAGTTTCCTGCCGGCAATCTCAATATTAAAATCCCTCGCTCCAGCTTCAATGATTGAACTAATCATGTCTTCACCTTCGTGGCCGAGACTGAAAACCAACCGGGTGATGGAATCACCATACAATTTGCGTATGGCTTTTCGTGATTCCAGGTATGGATTGGAAGTCTTTAAAAATTCTATAATAAGAGCCTGGCGCCTGGATTTGAGAATGGAGATGCTGTTTAAAACAGAAGACGACTTTTCTTTAAGAAGCAGAAGATTTGTCCGGGTTGGATGGATCATACTCTACTCCCTGGTCTGCTTTTCGAGATTGAATGACTGGAGAATCTCAAGCCCTTTATCCAGAGTTTTAAAAATCGAACGTGCACGAGTTCCCTGGTGGACAAACTGATTTTCAAATTCAGCAGCAAAATCGAGGAGCAACTGGTCAGATTCTGCCATGCCGTCTCTTCCGACAATGGCCTCCAGTTTTTTAAGTTCCCGCCCTTTTGCGTAATTCCTATAGAGTTGATTTGCCAGGTCCCGATGATCCTCGCGGGTTCTTTGCTCTCCAATACCTTTCTGCATCAGTCTTGACAGGCTCGGAAGCACATCAATTGGCGGAAAAACTCCCTGTTGGTGGAGTTCACGGCTTAAGACAATCTGCCCTTCTGTAATATATCCGGTCAGATCAGGAATGGGGTGCGTGATGTCATCCTCCGGCATGGTAACAACCGGGATCATGGTTATGGAACCCTTTGAATCCTTTATGCGGCCGGCCCGTTCATAGATGGAAGCAAGATCTGAGTACATATACCCCGGATATCCCCGGCGACCGGGAAGCTCTTTCCTGGCATTGGATATTTCCCTCAGGGCATCACAATAATTTGTCATATCAGTAACCAAAACCAGGATGTCCATATCATGATCAAAGGCCAGGTATTCAGCCACTGTCAGGGCAAACCTGGGTGCCATCAATCTTTCCATGACAGGATCATCGGCCATATTGATGATGGCTACGAATTCAGATTCAATGTCCTGCAATGCTTCAAGGTAAAATGAGTACTCCTGAAAAGTAAGCCCAAGGGCAACAAAGATAACTGCAAATGACTTGGAACTTTCCCGCAATTTGGCATTCTGTAAAATCTGGGCGACAAGTTCTTTAGCTGGCAGTCCTGCACAGGAAAATATGGGAAGTTTCTGGCCTTTAACCAGTGTGTTCAATCCGTCAATAGCAGATATGCCTGTTTCAATGAATTCCTCGGGACGAAGCCTGGAGACCGGATTAATCGGATAGCCGCGGGCCGGCCTCCACTCTGATGCCTGAAACATCGGCAGATCATCAATGGGTTTAAAGGAACCGTTAAACCTTCTGCCGATAATGTCTTTGGAAAGTGGCACTTGGCGGATTGTATCAGTAAATATGATCTCCGCATTCTCCAGGTTAAGACCCCTGGTTTCTCCAAAAAGCTGGATAAGGACATTCCCTTTTGTAACCTCGAGAACTTCACCTTCCAGTTCATAATCATCAGGCCCAATGACTCGTACCACCTCACCAATCATGGCGGAATGTACACTCTCAACGTGGAGCAACTGACCGGCTATTCTGGAAGTAGTCCTGTATTTATGCTCAGCAAGTCTCATGTCAGATTCTCAGGCTTTTTTGGTTTGATCTTTCATGTATAACTCGGTAACACTTCTGATAATACCAAGTGTTTTTTGAGGATCACAAAAAGCATCATCTGTATAGGCATTCTGCGCCAGAAAACTGTTCCTGATTTTCTCAGCTACTGTCATCACAAGCCGGTCCTGCTCCTGGAGGCCTTCTATACCGACAATTTCCATGATCTCTTTGAGAGATTCCTCCTTGTGCAGGATTTCTTGACAGCGTTTACGCAGAATTTGCCAGTCTTCAGAGAAATTTTCCCTGAAATAATCCTCAAGGATATTCTGGTACAGAGAATAGCTCTGCATCCAGTTTATAGCCGGGAAATGTCTGCTGTTTGCAAGGGTGGTATCAAGCATTAAAAAAGCACCCGAGGTCCTTAAAAGAGACTGGGTTACAGGTTCGGTAAAATCTCCACCCGGAGGAGAAACTGATAAAATCATGCTGAGAGAACCAATATCTCCTGACAGGGTTTCTACGATACCGGCACGTTCAACAAATGATGAAAGGCGGGAGGCAAGGTAGGTGGGGTACCCTTCCTCTCCGGGCATCTCTTCAAGTGAGGAGGATATCTCCCGGAGTGCTTCAGCCCAGCGGGAAATGGAATCAGCCAGAAGCAGGACATGGAATCCGAGATCGCGATAATATTCACCGAGGGTGACAGCTGTATAAATGGATGCTTCCCGGGCAGCTACAGGCATGTTGGAGGTATTTACCACGAGAACAGTTCTTTCCATTAACGGGCAGTTATTGCGCGGATCTTCGAGCTCAAGGAACTCTTCAATCAGTTCAGACATTTCATTACCGCGTTCACCGCAGCCGGCATAAATAACGATATCAACATCAGCATGTTTTGCGATTGTCTGTTCAAGGATAGTTTTTCCCGTACCAAATCCTCCAGGTATGATAGAAGTTCCTCCCCGTGCCAGGGGAAAAAGAAAATCTATGATGCGTTGTCCTGTTATGACCGGGTCTTTAGGGCTGATCTTTTTTCTGTAGGGCCGGGGAACCCGCATGGGCCAACTTTGATACCCGAAAATACCAGCTCCGTTATCCAATCGGCAGAGAGTTTCTTCCAGGGTTATTCTGCCCTGCAAAATATTCTCAACCCTGCCTCTTTTCCCTGGAGGAACAATTATGGGGTGCTGGAATGGGCCTTCGTCTATGTAACCGATCTTGTCACCACTGGAAACGGTATCACCATTTTTGACCAATGGCGTAAAAGTCCATTCTTTCTTCAGATCAAGGGAGGAATCCAGATGGATGGGATGAATAAAGGATCCTGTTTTATCTGCAAGCACATCAAGGTGACGCTGCAGGCCATCAAACATTACTGACAACAACCCTGGTCCAAGTGTTGTTTCAAGTGAAACGCCAAGCCCTTTAACCGGCTCATTGAGGCCCAAACCACTGGGGTCCTCATATACCTGCAGGACTGCGGAGTCTTTTTCAAGCCTTACCACTTCTCCGGTCAGGTTTTGCTCTCCTACGGACACCCTTTCAAAAAGGGTAAGGCCTTTAAGGTCAGTACGGACCGTGGCACCTGAAACTGATATAATTTTTCCTGTTGTGACTGTCTTCATATATTCAGTTTAACATGATAGCCGATGGCCTTACGTAAAAGCCTTGCAGCGTAATCTTCTCTCCTGGTTTCCATTTTCAGGGGTGGAGGCATAATAACAAAAACCAGGTCCAGGCCTCTCTCCATCTCACGCAGTCTGTCGTCAATGCTTTCAGTTACAAGCCGTTCATCGATAACAATCAAACCATATTCAGGCTTTAAAACAAACTGTTCGAGCAGAGACTCCAGTCCGTCACTATCACAGACATGCTGCTCGAAACCGGCCAGTCCAAAGCCGTACCTGGCATCCTTCTCAGTAAAAAAGACAATCCGTTTATTCATGCTATTATACTTTTGCTTACCTGCTCATCTTCCAGTTGGATTGTATGAAGCACCATGCTGATATTCCTTGTATATCTGAATTGTTCCCAGAGATAAAAAAGGATATCACTTACCACTGTTCTTCCATACGACCACCTTCTTAATTCTTTCGTTATCAGGCTCAGAAGTAATGTTTCGAGTTCTGCTGCAGAAGAGACAACCTCTTCACGACAGGGTATGGAAAAATTATATCAGTTTCAGGTGCCACGGTCCGTACTGACCTTAAAGG
>JBHPCH010000068.1:0-13545 GCA_042576125.1 Thermodesulfobacteriota bacterium | reverse complement strand
CTTATCAAAAAAACGGAAGAGCTTGAGTACTGGGAACGCCAGGTACCAAGTGAAAAGCTGACTCTTTCTAAAATCACCCGCGAACGTTTGGCCTCCCAGACCGTTTACACGGAACTGCGCAAGCAGCTTGAGCTGGCCAAAATCAGTGAAGCTAAAGAACTTGAAACCTTTAAAGTTCTGGACAAGCCTTTTGTGCCCGAGAGACCGTTTAAGCCTAAAAAGCGCATCATTGTTGCACTCACCTTTGTTACTTCTTTCTTTTTTGCCCTCTTTGGAGTTTTCTTCCTGAATTTTATCCGCAACCTGAAAAAAGATGAAATCACTGTTGCGGAGTCCTGAAAATATCAGACCTGTCTCTATGTGTTTCATGGTCCGAATCTTGGGGATATTCATTCTTTTTTTCTGCCTTAGTTGTGCTGCTGTATCGAGGGCAGAAAATATTCCTGCCCGTCCCCTTGGTTCTCTGCAGTCTTTCACCGGTATCTGGGACATGCCTACAGCCCGTATCCTCCCGGACTGGAAGGTGCGTTTTAAATACGGTAAAGCAGAACCATACCGTTATTATGGTGTTGCGCTCGGCCTTTTTGACCGTCTGGAATTCCATGGCCAGTTTACAGAAACCTCCAGTGTAATTGCTTTTCCGGGTTTTGATTATGGCTACCATAAGGACCGAAATGCAGGAGCTCGCCTCGTCATAAAAAAGGAGGATCAATTCTGGCCCCAGATTGCTGTTGGCGCCTATGATCCAATCGGGACGTCTCTTTTCCCATCCCGTTATCTTGTTTTTTCGAAAATGTTCGGCAATTTTGATCTGACTCTTGGCTTGGGCCAGGGGCTTCTGGGGGGTGAACCCCTGGATGATATTTCGCGGGAGAGAAAGGGCGAATCATTTGACACCACATTTCTTTTTTCCGATCCCTCCCGCCAGACAAGAATTTTCGGAGGTATGGAATATCATTACAATTCAAGGCTCACTTTTTCTGCAGAGTATTCATCCCTGCAATATGAGGAAATGTTCGGCGAACCGGAAGAAGCACGCTGGCCGATAAATTTTGGTTTTAAATATCAACCGGCAGACCATATTACCCTGCAGGGTGGCTATATGCGGGGCCGGGAATTGATGCTGGGTCTTTCTGCCGATATTCCCCTTAATCCTGAAGGCATGCTTCCCTGGAAAAAGGAAGCACCCTATTTTGCCAATGAAAAACAACGCTGGCAGACGCTTGAGGCGGACAACCTTCAGCTGGCCGCTCTTCTTGCAGAAGAATTGCAGAATGATGGATTTTACAGGGTTGAGGTTTCAGTGAATGATCAAGAGGTCTGGGTTGAGTATGTCAACAGTAAATATCTCTCCCACTCCAAATCCATGGGAAGGGTGCTCAGAATTCTTGATGAGCTTGCACCTGAACGAATCCGGACATTTTATCTCAATCTTAATTACGGGGGGCAGGTGCTTCAATGTCTCAAAACAGGAAGACCGGAATTACGGGCTTTTATGGAGACCCGTCTTGACAAGCAGGGATTTTTTGAGTTTGCGTCCCTGTCGCTTTATAACAGTGAACAGCATGCCCGATTTTTTACAGATAATACAAAAATTGCAACCCATAGAATAAAGGAAAACCTGCTTGATTATACTATTAATCTCAAAGTGAGAACATTTCTGAACAACAGAAACGGATTTTTCAAGCATAAGATTTTTCTGCGGCCGAGAATTTACCTGTATCCCTGGGAGAACGCTGTACTTACAGGAGAAATTGAATTCACATTGCTGAACCAGTTTGATGATGTTGATTTTATTCAGCTTGAACCTGAATCAACCCAGACAGACAGTGTGCTTTATGAAAGGGAGTCAAGGCCCCGGATTTCCACGCTGGCCTTTGATCAGCATGTCAGTTTGCCGTATAATGTTCTGGGACGACTCTCCGTGGGGTTTTTTGAAAGCGCCTATGGAGGATTTGGAGCAGAGATCTTCCGTTTTTTTGATAAGGGCCGCTGGGGCTTGGGCTTGGAATCGGAACTTGTCCGTAAAAGGGACCCGGAGAACAATTTCAAGCTGAGTGATACTATTACAAAAACCTATGATACATACTTTGTAAATCTTTACGGGCAGATATGGCCGAGCCAGGGACTTGATGCCGGACTTAAAATAGGACGGTTTCTTGGAGAGGATGTAGGATTCAGTCTGGAACTGCGCCGCAGTTTCAAATACTTCACAGTCGGGGCCTGGTATACGAAAACAGATACCGACCATTTCACCAGTGAAAAAAACAGAGGAGCTGCAGAAAAAGGTGTCTATATCACTATTCCGTTTTCCATCTTCTCTGACCATGACCGAAGAGGGACCTTATCCTATTATTTTTCAAGTTTTACCAGAGACCAGGGCGCGACAGTCCGGCAGCCAAGTACTTTATATCCGATGAATCCTTATCAGTCGGTACTGCATACCGAGTCAACCCTGGAAGATATGAGAGGACAATGAAAGTATATACGCTTATTTTTTATTTAATTGTCCTGCTCCTGGAAGGCTGTACGCATCAACCTCAGTTATGGGAAAAAAGCGGTGGCAGCCAACAGTCATTTGACCTGGATTCAAGAGAATGTGAGATTATTGGACGCCAGGTTTCCCTGCTGCAAAGTGAAACAGGCAAAAATGTTGATCCTTCTTTTTTCAGCAATACCTATAGAGAATGCCTTACTGCAAAGGGATGGAATAAAAAAATCGTTGTGTCTGAGCCTGAAAAGGAGAGTGGTCAGGAAACAGTTCAACACCTGGCAGAATTAATAAATGCAAATACTCTAAAGGGTTTTGAACAGACAGTAGCAGTGCCGGATACCTATAAACTGCTCACAAAGAAACAGTTTCAAAGCGGCACAACACTCATCAATCAATTTTTCTGGAAAGGAAAAGATTCCTCATATATTAACATTCTTTTCCAGGAGAATATTGGCGCAAACTTTGAACAGCTCCCATATCCTGTGTCAGCTCCCAATATACTGTATACTTCTGGAGAGGGAGAGAAATCCGGGGAACGTTTTCAATGGGCCACATTTTTTGGACACATCGGTTCCGACTGGGTAATGGGTACAGGAGCCTACTATTTTGTGAGCAAAAAACAGAGGATTATTGTTGTGATCAGCATGCCTCTTGCTCATCCATCAGGTACTCCACCACAAAATACAACTTTAACCAGAAACCAGTTTTTAGAGATAGAGCAGTTTTCCGATCAATGGCAACTCTGGTTAAATCAGCAGTTCAATAAAGGCCCGGGAATAGTGAAGCAATTTATACAAGCGTTAAATTTCGGCAAACAATAATTTAATTAAGTGAAATTCCTCCAGCAGGGCTTGAAGCCACAGGAGGAAAGCGAAGACTCCGAGCCCCCTGTAAGGGGGCGTGTTTTCCCATGTCCTGTAGCCGAGCATCGCAGAAATGTACGGATTAAGAGCGAGGACTGTCTGAGCGAAGCGAGTTCCGCAGCTCCAGTACATTTCGAGAAGCACAGGGTATCCGCCGGAGGCGGACAAGTGACCGGGGGCCTTTTCTTTCGCCGCTTCGCTGCTGGTTCGTTTTCTTTGGGCAAGCAAAGAAAATGAACAGCTATAGTTATTATTTCGCAGGTTCGGTAAAACCTATCCGGGTCCACCACTAGAAGTGGTGGGTTTATGAAAAAACTAAAATGTAATGTGAGGACGGGTTAATTAATAAAACAGGTAATTCTCTTTTACAGACATTTTTGACGAAACTGCTCAAGTCATACTCTCTTTTCCCTGCCTGTTAGAAACACCCAACCATAAATTCCAACTATAAGAAACACACCCACAAAAGAATGCCATTTCCTTTCCAGCAAGGCCAGAATTTCACTAAGTAAAGAGGTCGGTTGTGTCTCTAGCACAGTAAAATGCTGTAATTCCGAAGGAATAGTAACAGAGTCTATAAAGGAACGAAATATCCCTTCATGTCCTGCAAATTCCTTTTCCTCTGACAGGCAGACAATATTGAGAATACTGTTCTTCAGAAAAACAATGGAACTCAATCCAGTGAAAGGATGATTATTTACAGCCAGGTTCTGTTGAAATAATATGGCGGGTAATTTCTGTATGTATTCAATATTTTGAATACCTACTCTGCCCACTTTGTCCGGAAGCATACCTGAGAGCAGAGTTTCGTTTTTATTGAGCCAGACAAAAGTTTTTTGTATCATGTCCTGATTCACATCTACAGCAGTTTTTACAAAAACAATAATTCGTGTATTATGGGAGGAATTATTGTTTTTCGTATCAGGCTCAAATTGGAAACCGGCAACAATCTTTCCGGACTGGCGAGTTATACTCTCATCGATACCAGACCTGAGCGTATCAAGTTCTTCAGCAGAAAAGGGGAGCCATTCTTCTGAAAGAACACTTTGTATGACAAGCTCATCTGACTGCCAAAGGTCAACTTTATGTAAGCTGCTTCCCTCAGCATGGGATGTAAAAAAGAATAAACAGATTAATAATGAAAAGATTATTTTCCCCATATTAAGCCTTTTTAAATAAAAGGGTCATTTTTTTCTTTCGGGCCTCTTTACCAATTTTTTCTTCCATGGACTTCCATATTGGATCAATAATGGCACACTGTGGAGAATAGCCGTCCACTGTTTCAAGAAGGGTTGAACGCACCTTCTCATACTCAAAATTCCTGCAGGAATGATCAAGATCACTGACAACAGGGGCTAATTGTTTCCAGGGAATCATTCGTTCCTCTGCCCGCATGATCATGGGATGCGTCGTCCCTACCACATTATCTCCAACCAGAAGTTCCTCGTAGAGTTTCTCACCAGGGCGTAGTCCACTGAATTCGATAGAAATATCACCATGAGGTGTTGCACTGTCCCGGACTGTGTAGCCGCACAGACGGATAAGATTTCTGGCAAGGTCTATAATACGCACAGGTTCACCCATATCAAGGACAAAGACATCCCCACCTGACCCCATGGCCCCGGCCTGGATGACCAGCTGCACCGCTTCGGGGATAGTCATGAAATATCGGACCACATCCTGGTGTGTAACGGTCACCGGCCCGCCTTCTTTGATCTGTTTTCGAAAGTGCGGAATTACTGAGCCGGACGAACCAAGAACATTACCGAAACGCACCATGGTAAAACGGGTCTTTTCACCCTTGTCTGAAAATGCCTGCAGAACCAGTTCAGCCATTCTCTTGCTGGCGCCCATGACATTTGTCGGCCTCACCGCTTTATCGGTCGAAATGAGGACGAAAGTCTCAACCTCGCCCTCAACAGCTGCTTCAGCAGTCTTTAAAGTGCCGAAAAGATTATTACGGACACCTTCAATGGGATTATATTCCACAAGCGGGACATGCTTATAGGCAGCTGCATGGTATATTGTCTGAACAGCCAGTGCCTTTATTACGGCAAGCACCCTTCTTTTATGGGTTACAGAACCCAAGATGGAAATAATTTCAAGGGAATCTCCGAACTGGGACTTCATTTCGGTCTCAATGGTATATAATGCGAATTCAGACCGTTCGTAGAGGATCAAACGCTTAGGTTTGTTTTCTGCAATCTGACGACAGAGTTCAGAACCGATTGAACCGCCTGCGCCTGTGACCATAACATTTTTATCGGCAATGCATGAATGAAGCAAATCCAATTGAGGTGGCACCGGGTCCCGTCCGAGCAGGTCTTCAATCTGGATATCCTGAATATCTTTAATACTTAAGTGCTTTGATACTAACTCGTCAAAAGTAGGGAGTGATTTTACCTGGATCGGGAATTTCTCCAAAAACTGTAGGATTTCTTTCTTTCTTTTCCTGGTTATGGAAGGCATGGCCAGGAGTATGAGATCTACGCTGTATTTTTTTATTAACTTCTCAATGAGTTCAGGTGCATATATTGAAAGGCCGGACAGGTCACGTTCCTGTAATTCCTTTGCATCATCAACAAAACAAATCGGATTAAACTCTATTGAATCCCGAAAGGCGGTGACCATCTGTCGGCCTGAATTACCTGCCCCATAAATGAGAACCCTTTTTCCGGAATGTGCTGTTGAATAGTATTGGGCGTACAGTCTACGAAAAGAAAGCCTGCTGCCGCCAAGAAGAAGAAAAGAAAGCAGAAAATATATTAGAGGAACGGAACGGGGAAAACCTTGAATATCAGTAATCAGCAGCAGCGCTAACAGGAGCATAGTAGAGTAAAAGGTTGCTACAAAGATTACCCACAATGCATCAAGACTGGTGTAGCGGATAACAGCCCGATACATGCCAATTCGGATAAAAATTGGCAGAGTAATCAAAGGCAGGGCAATGAAGAGCCAGGAAAACTCATGCAGCATGGATGGCCAGAGTTGTTCCAACCGCATAGCTGCTGAGGCCCACAAGGCAAACGTCAGCATTATGGTGTCAGCAACAAGAAGGATGCCTCTTTTAGTATAATAAGAGGATTCTGAGAGAATATGTATAAACGACTTGATATTCAATGCTCTACTCCGTCATGGCGGTCAATCGTCGTCTCGTTTCGTATGACGACATTCAATTATGCTGATAAATGTCAAGCTCTGGTGCGTGTGCGTGATCATTGTGATTGTGCCTCCAGAAATTTTATAGGCTTTATGTTTTTCTCGATATCTTTGCCTACTGCTGCCCATGCTACCTTTACATCGTAGCTGCCTTGCAAACTCATCCAGAAATCCGGCGTGCTACCGAAAAATTGGGCAAGGCGAAGGGCGGTATCAGCAGTGATGCCGCGTTGCTCATTGAGAATCGCGGTGATTCGATTGGTGGGTACGCCCAACAGCTTAGCAAAAGCATTGGCGGATAGATTCAGTTCTTCTAGTTCGCCTTTGAGTATTTCACCGGGATGGATTGCGCGCATTTTGTTAACCATATTTATCTCCTTTAGTGATAATCAACGATCTCCACATTATAAGCATCAGCATCTTTCCACTCAAAGCATATACGCCATTGTTGATTAACGCGTATACTGAATTGTCCGGCACGATCGCCGCTCAATGCCTCAAAGCGGTTACTTGGCAAAGCTATCAGGTCGTTGATGGATTTGACATTGTCAAGAATTTCCAGCCTTCTTTCAGCCTGAGCTTGACAGGATTCGAATTTCCTAACTCGCTTTCCCTGGTAAAGTGCTTCCGTATACTTGCAACGAAACGATTTAATCATAACTAAATATAATTTTTTTTACGCTGTACGTCAAACATAAAATCAGATTTAAACAGATGTCTAAATCTACTGATAGAATTAATTCGCTTAGGCTATTATATTAAATAGGTGAATCAAACACTTTTTTTTCGATTGATACATCATTCAGCCGGCCGATTTCTCCCTGTAATAATACTTTCATGTCTGAAAAAGATTTTCTTAGGCTGAAAAACATATATTATTGGAATGTTTATGCTGGCAAAACAATATGTTGAGTTGGTCCTCCCCCAGTGGTCCTTAACACAATTAAATGAGTTCTTGATCTTATGATCCAGAATGAGTAATATACATGTATAGCAAAAGGGAGGAAGTCATGTTAGCACTACGTTTACCCGAAGAAATCGAGCGTCGACTAGAGGCCCTGGCCAAGAGATCCGGCCGCTCAAAATCGTTTTATGCCCGCGAGGCCATACTTGAGCATCTGGATGATTTAGAAGCTGCCTATCTCTCTGATGAGATTCTAAAACGCGTCGAAACAGGACAGGACCGAACCTACACTCTTGACGAATTGGAGCGTGAGCTTGGCCTGGCGGATTGAAATCACGGAAACTGCAAAAAAACAGTTAGACAAACTTGATCGGCAGGCGCAAAAAGAGATTCTGCGGTATTTGAGAGAAAAAATCGGTACAGATGAAGACCCTCGACGATTTGGAGCTCCATTACGTCACGAATTAACCGGCCGCTGGAAATACCGGATTGGCTCGTATCGCCTCATCTGTGATATTCAAGACACAAAAATATTGGTACTTGTTTTGATGATAGGCCATAGAAACAAGATTTACGGCGGTCATTGAAAATATTAGTCTAGTGTTTCGAGGTTTCAGGTATCAGCAGTCAGCGATCAGTTAGCAGTCTTCAGCATTCAACTTTGAGCTTTCAACTTTATCCTTTCACCTTTTACCTATCCGTTGATGTCCGTGTCCATACCCCTCGAGGGGGCTTGTACCCTGTATTCAAGGGTGCTTGTACCCTCTATTCAAGGGTGCTTGTACCCTGTATTCAAGGGTGTACTATAAAGAGTCTGTGGTTAAATAAAAACATCTTTTGCTTTTAATCTTTCTACTGCAAACTGATAAATGTCAGCCGGACCCGGTTCTCATTAGTCATTGACTTTTCCCCAAACCACATGTACAATTGTACAAATGAAAATTGTTGCGGATACAAATACATTTTTGGCAACAGCGCTCAACGAGCCGGAAAAGAAAGCTATAATCTCACTTACCGCCAGCCATGAGCTCATTGCACCCGAGATCTTGTATTTCGAAATTGGTAATGCCTTGTCCGCTATGATAAAAAGAGCTCGGCTTACCTGGAAAGAAGCCCTGGGAGCCTACGATATGACACAAAAAATTCCTGTTGAACTACGTAGTATTGATATTCGCAAAGCTCTGAAGATCGCAAACCAACAAAATATTTATGCATATGACGCTTATTTTCTTGAATGCTCACAAGCCTTTAATAGTCCATTGCTTACGCTTGACATTCGCTTGAAAAAAGTTGCCGCAAAACTGGGTATTAAATTACTGGAGGTGGAATCATGAAAGCCTATACATACTCGGATGCCCGCAAACACTTCTCCAAAGTGCTTGATGTAGCTAAAACAGAAGAAGTGCTTATCAAAAGAAGAGGCGGGGAAATCTTCTCTTTGACCATCAAGAAAACTTCCAAATCCCCTTTTGATCTTCCAGGTATAAAAACCAAAGCAACAACCAAGGATATTCTGGAGGCCGTCAGGGAATCAAGATCAAAGTGAATTGAAGAATAAATCTGATTTGCTGATCGACCAATTACGCGCTATCGACAACAAGAGACTTATTAAGGGCTCTTTACTGAAATGCCCCGCCACCCTTATGGCCCGAATAGATCAATGTATCATAGAGGCCTTGGGCTTGTATCCTTAGAATTTTTCATCTTTCTACTGCAGATAAGCACCCTTGAGGGCATGAACACCCTTTAAAACAGGGTAAGATCTCTCCGGCCTGAGGCCGTTCGAGATGACAAGAAACACCTTTCTTTATTCGCGCAGCGATGGCTCTATGTTTGCTGCCACGTCGGCAGCGAACATGTACCCCTCAAGGGGGTATTGTAAAGAATCTGTGTTTGTCCGCGTCCATACCCCTCGAGGGGGCTTGTACCCTGTATTCAAGGGTGCTTGTACCCTGTATTCAAGGGTGTACTATAAAGAGTCTGTGGTTAAATAAAAACATCTTTTGCTTTTAATCTTTTTCTGCCAGATAAGTGAAACGCAGTGAAAACTTCGACTGATAAATGTCAAGCCTAACCCCGGTCCCTATAAAAATTTGCATTTGACATTTTAGCATTTTAGCACTAAATTAAGACCATAATATAGTGCTAAAATTATACTGAGGTGGATGTCATGAAAACAATACTTGCAAATTGCTCAGCTAGCATATCTGAGTTGAAAAAAAACCCAAGCGCCCTGATAGATCAGTCCGACGGAGAGACTATCGCTATCTTGAACCATAACAAGCCAACGGCTTACCTCATCCCTGCCGAATCATACGAAATGCTTATGGAAAAACTCGAGGATTATCAGCTTGGCCTTATTGTCAATGAAAGGCAAAATGAAAAATTTAAAGCCGTAGAAGTAGATATCGATGAAATCTAAATACAGGCTCAAATTCCTGCCAACCGCCCTGAAGGAATGGAAGAAACTTGATGCAACTATTCAAGTTAAATTCAAAAAGAAATTGAAAGAACGACTGCAAACCCCTCATGTAGAAGCATGCCTGCTGTATGGTTTTGAAAATCATTATAAGATAAAACTGAGATCAAGCGGTTATCGCCTGGTTTATGAAGTTATTGAAAAAGAAATTGTTGTTCTGGTAATTGCAGTAGGCAAAAGAGACAAAAGCCAAGTCTATAAAAAGGCCAGTCAAAGAAAAAAAGTCTAGCCACTAACTTGATCCTTAGAACCTTTCATCTTTCTACTGCAGATAAGTACCCTTTAAAACAGGGTATAAATGATTAAAAGAGACTTCGAACTGCCAACTGAAAACTATTTTTTCTCTATTCGCGCAGCGATGGTTCTATGTTTGCTGCCGCGTCGGCAGCAAACATGTACCCCTCAAAAGGGGGTATTGTAAAGAATCTGTGTTTGTCCGTGTCCATCCGTGTCCGTCTGTGGTTAATTAAAAATGGATGTCCCCGGAATTTAATTACCGACCCCAGCCACATTATCAACCGCAGTCATAGGGACTTTTCTTTGCAAAGAATTTCCTTCAACCGGTCAGGTGAATATTTTGATTCAACCAGGGTTCTGGCATTTTGCACCAGATTATCCCTCAGTGACGGGTTCTCCATCAATTGGACACATTGTCTGGCAAAATCCAGCGGAGTATCAGCTATAAGGGCATGCTGCCCATGTGTTGTTTCCAGACCTTCAATACCCTTGGAAGTTGATACTACAGGCACCTGAAAAGCAAATGCTTCCAGTATCTTTATCCTGGTACCGGCTCCAACCCGCAATGGTACTATTGCAGCATCCGCCTGTTGGTAATATGGTCCCACATCGTCAACTTTTCCAAGCATCACTATTTCAGACAGTTTCGCAATTATTTTCCTGGTTTTTCCAGGCAACTGTTTCCAATCACCGATTATGCGCAATTCAAATTGAGATGTTGCCATTTTTTGCAGCAGTGGAAGAATTTGATCGCAAAAATAGAATATTGCATCCGCATTGGGCTTGTAACCTAACCGCCCGACAAAGAGTAACCGGAATTTTTCTACCCCTTGTGTGTGATTTATCTTTTTCGGTAAAGGATAAACATTGGGAAGCACTGTTATCTGTTGGCATTGATACCGCATTTTAAGCTTGGCACTGTCGTGTGCGGAGCAGACAAAAATCAGCTCTATGGTAGGCAAAACACTTTCCTCCAGTTTCTGGTATGCTACAGTAAGCCGACCCGCAAGATCTGCTTGAACAACATTGCCATTTGACTTGTACAATTCCTTGATCTGCGAATAATTATCAGACTCAATATCATCCAGGTCAAGCTGCAGATGATCATAAGAAACAACGTTACTGATCGCTCCAAATACAGGATAGTCAGCAAGCCGGAAAATATGGATGGTATGAAAATGTTTGCCCTCAAAAGACTGCTGTAGCTTTTTCTTCCGATGGGGTGTAAGTCCTGGACATATCTCTATTGTTCGTGTCGTGATAGAGATGGAAATTTTATTACAGGCTTTTTCCAATATTCTTTGCAGCCAGTAACGAAAGTCATACACAGGGTGCGAAACATTTATGACAATACGGGAACAAATTTTCTTTACTGCTGAATGTGGGGCAGGAAATTTTCGCAAGCCCAAGGAAAAAACCAGAAGATCAATATCATAACATGAAGATAAAACCTTCAGGGTATTAAAGGCACGCATCGCCGACCCGCCACCAGTCCGGCATGGCATAAAGGGAGAAACAAACAACAATTTTGATTTATTGCCAGTTCTCATTGGTATTACCGGCAATTATAACCCTCCGTGCTTTATGCACCTTACGGTGCCGATACCTATTATAGAACTTCCCTAAGATGGATTTAAACAACAACGGCCAGAATGGGATCACTGAAGGAAGTATTAATATGCGACAGGCAAAACAAATGTGCTTAAGACTTTGCAGTCGGTCAAATTGCAGCAATATGCGTGCAAGGTGCAAATGGACCACTAGGCGGTCATGCTGCTTAGTAGCTATTCCCTGGTGCAATATTTTCAATTTGTTTTCCAGCGAGGCTTTTCGCCAACCGGGACCGGACAATGAGTTATATCGGTGAAGCCGGTAAAAACCGAGTTGTGAATGATTGATTCTGAAACAGCAGCCAGAACTGGCAAGGGACAGCCAAAAGAAACTATCTTCGCCCCGGGTTAAATCTTCGGGGAAGCGGACCGAACCAATTGCCTTCTTACTGAGGAGACAGGAAGAAACCTGTAAACTTTTTCGCAGAAGAGCTGAAAATGGATGCTCTGTCAGCATGGAAGTATCTTCATAGTCCCAGGAGAAAAAAGTTGTCTCCGGAAACATTGCATGCTGGTGCTCAATACTCCAATCCGTATCCGGAGAGGTTTCATCAAAAAACATGCCATACCCTGAAGAGACAACACCAGCTTCACTGTCGTCAGCAAGAATCCGAAGGTTTGATTCCACCATATCAGGGTGAAGCAGGTCATCGTCATCAAGAAAAAGGATATAGTCCCCTTGTGACTTTTGAAGACCGTAATTCCTTGCAGCCGATACTCCCTTATTTTTGGACAAATGAAACACACTAATACGCCCATCTAATTGTTTAAGCGCATCTATTTTTGTGCGATATGGAATTGATGACCCATCATCAACAATAATGATCTCAAAAACAGGATGTGTCTGCTGCAATACTGAGTGAACAGCCTGGACCAGATAGCCAGGTCGGTTAAATGTAGGGATAATTACGGAAACTTTCATTTACAAGGTTCAGGATCATATTAAATTTTATAAATGATAGTACCTAAAGCAACCATTTAAAATCAAAATATTTTTTTATGTCAATTAATAAGCTTGGTCAAATCCGACGCAATTGCTTACAAACTGGCTACTGAAGATAAGCACCGTTTCAGGGCATAAACGACTAAAAAGAGACTTCGAACTGTCGACTTCAACCTTAATGATCTACACCTTCGCTTCGCATAACTTTAACAAAAGTCAAAAAAAGAATTTTTATATCCAGTAAAAAAGATTTGTTTTTGTAATAATACTCATCATAGTCCACCTTAACAGGAATAGGTAACTCGTCCCTGCCGTTTATCTGCGCCCATCCGGTCAAACCTGGCACGAGTGAATCTATTCCTTTTTCTGTGCGTAAAGCCACGAGATCATCCTGGTTAAAAAGAGCCGGCCGAGGGCCGACAAAACTCATATCTCCTTTTAAGATATTAATAAGTTGTGGTAATTCATCAAGGCTTGTTTTTCTTAAAAATTGTCCAATAGGCGTAAGGTACTGGTCAGGATTTTTCATTAAATGCGTCGCAACAGGCGGGGTATCTGTCTTCATTGTTCTAAACTTATACATTTTGAAAATAGAATTATATATTCCCACTCTATCTGATGTATAGAAAGCAGGCCCATTGGAAGTAATTTTTACCATTAAGGCAACGAGCAGAATAGGTATACTTAAAACTAAAAGGAGCAAGCAGCTCAACAATATATCAAAGAGTCTCTTCATTCGAAAAAATTCATTAATAACATATTCTTTTCTTCAAATATTTTCCAGACAGTTTAAACTTTATTCCTCAGCCCTCAGCCCTCAGCCCTCAGCCCTCAGCCCTCAGCCCTCAGCCCTCAG
>JBHPCH010000067.1:0-13883 GCA_042576125.1 Thermodesulfobacteriota bacterium | reverse complement strand
AATACAGGCATTATTCTATCAGTACTGCACATGAACCTGATGATTACCGAATGATGAATGAGGTGCTGACAAGACGTTTTAATAAAAGGCAACAGGATAAAGTGCTCCCCGATCTTCTGGTTGTCGACGGTGGCAAGGGGCATCTTAATGTGGCCCGCAATGTTCTCAGAAATAATGGATTAGAGGGTCAGGTTGATCTGGTATCCATTGCTAAAGATAAAGAAAATAAAATTGATAAGGTCTTCCTGCCTGACAGAAAGAATCCAGTGAATTTACCGCGTCATTCACCGGTTCTTTTCTTTTTAATGCAGGTTCGTGATGAATCGCATAGGTTTGGTATCGCTTTTCATCGGCGTCTGCGCAACAAAGCCACGCTTTCTTCCGAACTTGACAATGTTCCGGGTATAGGTTTGAAACGAAAGAAAATTTTGTTAAAGACCATGGGCAGTTTGACAGCAGTAAAAAAGGCAACCAGAAAAGAACTGGCAGGTGTCAGTGGTATCGGCCCGGAACTGGCAGACCAAATTTGGGATTTTTTCCATATGGAAGAATAGGATAAACAGTCCCTGTAGAAAAGAAGTTTTAATATTAAAAAAAGATGTAATAGGCTAACAAAAAGAACAAGTTTTTTTTGTTTTGGCCATTTCACGCCGCTGAGCAGCATAGCTAAGAGCGGGAAAGCGACTTTCCGAAGCGTCAGCTCTTTGCGAGCAGCGCAAGGAAGCCCCGCAACGCGGGGCCAGCAGTGATACGGCGAATGAACGGCTGCCCTTTCTTTTGATTCGTTTTCTTTGCACCCTGAAGGGCATAAAGGCAAACAAAGAAAATGAATTGTACAAAAAGATGATTTAATTGTAGCAACTTTTTTATTTTTTATAATCACTTATAAGTCTAAATGATATCTTATGGGATTAATAACAATGGATACGTTTAAAATTGTTGTGTTTGAGGAACACGGGTCCGGGGAAAAAAAGATTCAGGGCATAACCCGTCATGGAACAGGTGTAGATATTACCAAAATATACGATATAGAGGAAACCTTACCTGAAGTTGTGGATGATCCCGAAGCACTCATTCCCGAAGATTTTCATGCTGATCTTGTCCTTGATTTTTTGAAACACCCTGATCTGTCGGAGTATCTTGCACAGGTTTGCAAAAAAAAGAAAATCCCGGTTATCGCTTCTGGTAAGAAGCATCCGGACGCTCTCACACCGTTTACCTGATGTGGATTAGGCCGCCTGCAGGCTGCAGGTCTATATGGTGAACAGTTTGGTTTCCCGGAATATGAGGTTGAAGTTGAGGCTGACAGAATCAAGAGTATTGCAGTTAAAAGAGGTGCTCCATGCGGGGCAACATGGGATGTTATGGCAAGAGTCATAGGTTTGCCAGTTCATGAGGCTATTTCGACCCTGGCACGTGAAGTCCAGTATATATGTTATGCAGATCCAAGCAGTTTTGATCCCATTTCAGGCAAAAGCCCCCTGCATTACGCCGGCGATGTGCACGCAGCTGCACTAAAGAAAGCTTTGTCAGAAAAGGACATCTGATTGCCTCTTAGCACCCCGCAGGGTGTATAAAGGAGGTCATTTTAGTTACTGCAAAGAGAGTAAATATAAAATTTAGCTTTGGCTTTTTATTATTAATTGCCTGCATGGGACTTAAAATTTAAAGCAATTATCCATCACTGATTTAGGAACTTGTTTCCACTGGATATTGCCTTACTATAATGTAATGAAGATGAAGGATAGTTTATTTAAAAAAACCAGATTGATGTTTGTCTCACCCTGGCTGCTTGCTGCTGCCATCGGTCTGCTTTCCTTAATAATTATCATTTTTGCCGCCAACAATATTAAACGTGAAAAGGGCATGCTTTCAGAGGGCCTGTTCCGTAAAGGCGAAGCCATAATACGGTTTGTCGAGGCCGGGATGCGTGCCTCGGTGATGACAGGCATGATGGGTGGCATTATGGGCCTGAATGTACCTGATGTAGAGAGAATTGCAGACCAAACACAGAGGTTGATTGAACAGGCTACAGAATCACCGGATATTCATTATATTGCGGTCATAGATGTTTCCGGTAAGGTTCTTGTTCACAGCGATTCGGAAAAAATAGGCAATACTATTAATAGAGATATGAATATTCTGGTTAAGGCTTTTACTGGAGAAACTTTCCACATTGTAAAACAGCCAAACCAGAAAGTTTTCGAGGTATTAAGACCTTTCAGACCGTTCAAGGATCAAGGCATAATCAAGAGATGGCGGGAACAGTTCAAGCAACAGCATCCCGCCAAAATAGATATATCACCCGACGCTGACGCTCTTACCGGAAGTATGCATCAGTTATCGCTTGGGGCAGATACACACCCGCAATTCATCCTTGTAGGGCTGGACATGACTGAGCTGGAAGATACGATCAGGAGATATCGTTTCCAGATGATATTTTTGTCAATAACCCTTCTTCTTGTTGGGCTGGGAGGCTGGATATCTCTTATGGCTGCCCAGGGTTATAGTATTTCCCAGGAGGCTCTCAACAGAGTACAGGCCTTTACCAGTCTTTTAATTTCAAGACTACCGGTCGGTATCATTGCCACTGATCAGGAAGGCAAAATAAGAACTTTTAATAATACTGCAGCCAGAATGACCGGGAGAAGTGTTGAATCGGTCCTGGATGGTAAACCGGAATCTGTTCTGCCCCAGGAAGTTTCACGATTTTTTCCTCCACATAAGAACAGAGATGAGATGACGGATCGTGATGTAAGTTTAACAGGTTTAGATAATGTCCATTATTCACTCCATTTGATTTCCTTGCCTGTATATAATCAGGATTCAAGTTTTATGGGGCGTGTTTTGCTCATGTATGATTTGTCAGAACTCAAGAGGCTAGAAAAAGAAATCCAGCGTCATGACCGTCTGGTGGCACTTGGAAAAATGGCAGCCGGTGTTGCCCATGAGGTAAGGAACCCTCTCAGCTCAATCAAGGGTTTTGCAACTTTGCTGGGGGCTAAATTCAAAGACGGTACCCAGGAGCATGAAGCTGCAGATCTTCTGGTTTATGAAGCAGAGCGACTAAACAGAAGCATTACTGAACTGTTAAATTATGCCCGACCGACAGCCTTAAACAAAGAAAAGTTAAATATCGGAGATCTGGTTGCTTCATCATTAAAATTGGTCGGTAGCGATGCCCAGGCTTTGGGAGTAAAAACCAGCCTGCAAATAGATCCTGATATTCCTGATATTGATATAGACAGGGATAAAATAAACCAGGTATTACTCAATCTCTATCTCAATGGTTTGCAGGCTATGGAAGTCTCTGACCTGGAAAAAGAATTAAAGGTGTCTGTACATACGGGTGCTTCAGAAGGGGCTGTCATAATTGAGGTACAGGATAACGGCAAGGGTATACCGCAAGAGAATATTGATAAAGTTCTGGACCCTTATTTTACAACAAAGCCGGAAGGAACCGGTTTGGGCCTGGCATTGGCTTATAAAATAATTGATGAACACAATGGAACCATTCGGTTTAAGAGTTCAAAGGGACATGGAACAACGGTTACAGTTACGATTCCCTTACAGCAGAATATCTGAATCATGTGGAGAATTTCTTTGAAATTACCTCTATGAATTGTATTGAACTTTCTACATTACAATCTACGGAAAATCTGGGCGCAGTTATTGGCAGAGTTGCAGAACCCGGTGATATCATAACCCTTGCGGGAACACTTGGAGCCGGGAAAACTGCTTTGACACAGGCCATCGGCCGTGGTCTTGGTTTAGACCCCAGCATTTATATTACCAGTCCGACATTCGGTCTTCTGCATGAATATCAGGCCAGGATTCCTTTATATCATTTTGATTTCTACAGACTTGTCTCTGAAGAAGAAATTGATTCACTTGGTTTTCCTGAATATTTTTATGGTCATGGCCTGACAGTTATAGAGTGGCCTGAAAGGCTGGGGAATTTGATGCCCGAAGAACGGTTACATATTGAACTTATCATATCCGGAGATGATTCCCGAAATGCTCATCTATACGCTCACGGCGAAATTTGGCAAAAAAAAGTGGCCGATATACTCTCCATGGTGTAAATAGATTCCTTCCTAAAATGATACCATGTGCCACATTGTGGCATGTTTACCTGTGGTTCCTGTAAGTAAAACATTGTCAGGATAGATAATATTGATAAATTGCCATGAGATGGATTTATAAATTGTATGGAGAATAAAAATGGAGCAAAAACCGATTCGTTTAGAAGACTGTTACAAAACATATACTTATGATCAGGATAAAGTATTTTCGCCTGTTGAAACTGTAGAACGCTTTAAGAAACGCCTTGAAGAAGTTGATTTGGATATTTTAAAGGAAGTGAGGCGTATTGATAACGGTCGACTTGATATCCCTATCTATTTCAGTATAACAGGCAAAGATGCCAGAGAAGTTATTGGCAATAAAAAACAGATGGGAAAAGGCAGTACCCCGGAACAGTCCCAGGCTAGTGCCTGCATGGAATTGGGTGAGCGTTTCAGTTTTTTCAGCTTCATGAAAAATCCCGATAATTTTATTGTTGACACCTATCCGAACCTGAAGGCAGCCGGTTATAACCTGATGCCATTAAAAAGGCTGCTGCAGTCAGTTCACGATGAAACCATGGAAGAGGAAATGCTTGAAAAGCTTCTTGCTGATATTCCTATCCGATGGACATGGGCAACCAACCTGAATAAGCAGGAAGAAGTGTTAATCCCGTTTTCATGGTTTTATGCAATTAATGAATTTAACGGTCCCTCTAACGGCAACTCTTACGAAGAGTCAATTTCTCAAGGTATATGTGAAATAATTGAACGCCATGTCTGTGCAGTTATCAGCCATGAGAAAAGGCCGGTACCACGTATCAGGCTCGATTCAGTCAAGGATCCTGTTTCCCGGGAACTTATTGACAAGTTCACCAGAAACGGTATTGAGATTTACGTTAATGATTTTACCCTTGATACAGGGGTGCCGACAGTCAGTGCACTTTGCATTGATCCTTCGACATTTCCTGTTATGAGTGAAATTGTCTGGACTGCCGGGACAACACCTAATCCTGAAAAAGCATTCATCAGGGCCCTCACTGAAGTAGCTCAGTTAGCAGGTGATTTTAATACCCATGCAAACTACGTGGCCAGCGGTCTTCCGAAACCGTTAGCAATGGAAGAAGTTGACTATCTTTTAAGCGGCCCTGAAATTGATCTGCAGGATCTTCCTGATCTGACTGATGACAATATGAAGACCGAAGTGGGAAGCTGCCTGGCTGCCCTTGAAAAAATCGGTATGGAGGTTTTTATTGTCAATACAATGCATCCGGAGCTGAAAATGCCATCAATCTACACCGTTATACCTGGTGCGCATTTCCGTGAGAGGGCCACAAGCAGGAATGCAGGTTTGTTTGCTGCAAAGCTCATGGCTGAATTGGTCGAAGATCCGATTGAATCCAATTCCCACCTGCACAACATGCAGAAACTGCTGCCTGATGCCTACTACATAGAATTTTACCTGGGACGCAACCTTTTGTCTTTAGGGCAGCAGGATGAAGCCCTGGTTCATTTTAATAAAGCACTGGAAATGAATCCAACTGATGAGGACCTGCCTTATATTTATTCTTATATAGGTAACTGCCTTAAAGATCTTGAGCAGTACCGTGAGGCTATTGTTTTTCTTGAGAAAGGTGCCGAGATAGATAATACCAGACCTGATATCCATAATCTGTTGGGTTTCTGTCATTTCAAGCTGGAGGAATATGAAAATGCTGTTTCTCATTTTATCAAGACAATTGAGTTGAATCCTGCATCGGCAATTGATTATGCCAATCTGGGAGTAAACTATCGCAGGCTTGAAAAAAATGATGAAGCCATCAAGTATTTCGAGCTAGCTCTCTCACTTGATCCGTCCATTGAGTTTGCCAGGGACAATCTTGCCCAGCTCTCCGGCATTGTCACTTAAAATGATAGATATGGCCGCAACTTATCTACAGTAAAAGTTGCGGCAATATAACTTCCTATCAATTGCAAATTGTCATAATTAAGAGTATTTATTTGCCAGCTGATTTGTTTATCGAGAACTGCTGCATGATTTTTATCATGTATAATGGAGTTTTTGAATGATCGCGGGGTAGGGCTTTGGACTCAAAAGATGTATTCCATTAAAATCTGATAACGTCTCACTGTAAGTGAAGTGGGTTTTATAAAAACAACAGATAAAGCATGAAGCCACTTTCCATTGTTGCCTATTATGATGGCCGACCGGGGCATGAGAAACAAACCCGTGGCATTTTGAATGCGCTGACTGATATTACTTCAATCGAGGTTGATTCCATAAAGGTTTCTATAGCTCCATCTGTTTACTTAAAAAACTGGATAACCTACCTACTGCCATTTTTCCAAAGATTGAGCCAGGGAAAAAACTTTCATTCTGTTGATCTTATCATAGGGACCGGGACCCATACCCATATTCCCATGCTTATGCGTAAAAGGCAGCAGCGAAAATTATCTAAAGGGAATGCACGCTTGGTTACCTGCATGACTCCGGATGTTTTGCTTCGGAATAAATTTGATCTATGTTTCATCCCCATACATGATACCCCGCCCCTGAAAAAGAATATATTCATTACACAGGGGCCACCAGCCACTGTAAATTTTGAGGGAAGGCATAAGGCTGAAAAGGGTCTTATTCTCGTGGGTGGTATAGATAAAAAAAGTCATATCTGGAAATCCGAAGAAATCATCAGTCAGATTGAAATTATTTTTGATAAAAATCCAACCTTGCAATGGACGGTTTCTTCTTCACCCCGTACCCCTGAAAATACATGTAAAAAGCTGCATGAGATTGCTTCAGGCATGAAACAAGTTTCTTTTTTCAGGTCAGAAGATACCCCTGCCGGATGGGTTGAAGAACAGTATGCCCTGAATCAAACTGTCTGGGTTACTGCAGACAGCATTTCGATGGTATATGAAGCTTTGGCAGCAGGATGCTCAGTTGGGATTTTGCCGGTGGACTGGTTACACCCTGACAATAAGTTTAATAAGAGCCTAAATTTCTTGTCAGAAGAAGAAATGATCGTTGATTTTGATGCCTGGCAGCAGGGAACATCAATGCCCAGACAAAAGAATGAAAAGTTTAATGAATCAATACGTTGTGCCCGGGAGATTCTCAGAAGATGGTGGCCGGAAAGATTACAGTAGTACAGATGCTGCCTGAACTTGAAGCCGGTGGGGTTGAGCGGGGAACTCTGGAGGTGGGAAAGTACCTTGTTCAGCATGGACGCAGATCCATAGTTATATCAGGCGGTGGTCGAATGGTGCCTCAGCTTGAGTCAGAGGGGTCTGAGCATGTTTTATGGAAAGTGGGTAAAAAAAGTCCGTTGACGTTGAAGTATATTCCAAAGCTTAGAAAATTTTTGACTCAGCAAAAAGTTGACATTCTGCATCTGCGTTCCCGGGTTCCTGCCTGGGTCGGGTATCTTGCCTGGAAATCAATGCCAGCGCATTCACGTCCCCGGCTGGTCACTACTTTTCATGGTTTTTATTCAATAAATAAGTACAGTGCTGTCATGGCCAGAGGTGAAAAGGTCATAGCAATATCCAAGGTTATAAAGAATCATATACTAACTACATATAAGGTTCCTGAGGACCGGATTGAGTTGATCTACAGGGGATTTGATGAAACAAAGTTTGTTTCTTCTAAGATATCTCAAGAGGATATTCAGTATTTACTGAAAAAGTGGGGCTTACCGGATGGGAACTCTCTGCCAGTTATCATGTTGCCGGGTCGGTTGACAAGACTGAAAGGTCATGATGTTTTCATTAAAGCTTTAAAGAGTATTGAAGATTTGGATTGGCTTGCTGTCTGCGTTGGAGATACTGAAGATAATCCTGGTTACTGTGATGAGTTGAAGGAGTTGTTAATAAAACTGCAACTGGAGAACAGAGTTAGGTTTGTTGGTCATTGTGATAATATGCCAGCCGCCTTTTCACTTGCAGATATCGTTGTTTCTGCCACTTCAACAAGACCGGAAGCCTTTGGCAGAATTGCCGTTGAGGCCCAGGCGATGGAAAGGCCTGTTATTGCTTCTTCGCAAGGAGGCAGTATGGAAACAGTGCTACCAGGCAAAACCGGTTGGCTGGTTAAACCCGGAGACCCTGAAAGTCTAGCTGAGGCCCTGAGGGAAGGATTGACTCATCCTGATATGTGCAAAAAATATGGCGGTGCAGGGCGTGCCTGGGTGCTTGATAATTTTACCACTGTGAAGATGTGTGAAAAAACTATTAAGGTATATCGTGGCTTGATTTTTAATAGTTGACTTGGTCATAGTTCGCCCAAGAACAAAGTTTACTTAAATTGAAAGATTTGCTGACAATATAAGGAGTATAAATGAAAGCAGTAATACTTGCAGGTGGACTGGGTACAAGGATAACTGAGGAAACTCATTTAAAACCGAAACCTATGATCGAAATAGGTGGTAAACCTATCCTCTGGCATATCATGAAAATTTATTCTGCCCATGGCATTAATAATTTTATCATCTGCCTCGGATACAAGGGTTATCTGATAAAGGAATATTTTGCTAACTACTCTCTCCATATGTCCGATGTTACATTTGATTTTAAAAACCATAAAATGAAAGTCCATGAACAAAAGGCTGAGCCATGGAGTGTAACTCTTGTTGATACAGGTGAGCATACTATGACCGGCGGACGACTAAAGCGCGTCAGCAAGTATCTGGACAGTGAAGATTTCTGTTTTACTTATGGAGATGGTGTAAGTGACATTAATATTACCGAACTGATTGAGTTTCATAAAAAACAGGAAACCATGGCGACCTGCACGGCTGCCCAGCCCCCAGGCCGATTCGGTGCACTTAACATGGACCAAAACAGAATTGTCAGTTTTAACGAGAAACCATTGGGCGATGGTGCGTGGATCAATGGCGGTTTTTTTATTCTTTCGCCTAAAGTGCTCGATTATATTGCTGGAGATGATACCACGTGGGAAAAAGAGCCTATTGAAAAGTTGGCCAATGAAGGAGAACTTTCTGCTTTTAAGCACAGGGGTTTCTGGAAACCTATGGATACGCTTCGTGACAAAAACCAGCTTGATGAGATGTGGAACAGTGGTAGGGCACCCTGGAAAATCTGGTAATAATTAATGGAATTCTGGCAAGGCAAAAAAATATTTCTGACAGGACATACTGGCTTCAAAGGAAGCTGGCTATCAATCTGGCTGCAACAGCTCGGGGCCAGTGTAACAGGCTATTCTCTTGAACCGCCAACCAGTCCGAGCCTGTTCAAACTCGCCAAAGTTTCTGACGGTATGCAGGACATTCGAGGTGATGTGCGGGACATTGAGTCATTGAATAAAGCTTTACGTGAATCCCAGGCAGAAATTGTCATTCATATGGCTGCCCAGTCACTGGTGCGTGACTCATACAGTTTCCCGGTTGAAACGTATTCCACCAATGTCATGGGAACTGTTCATGTGCTTGAGGCAGCACGTTTGCAGGATGGAGTACGTACAGTATTAAATATCACCAGTGATAAATGTTATGAAAACAGTGGATTGACCAGGGGGTATAATGAAGATGACCCCATGGGAGGCTATGATCCTTACTCCAGCAGTAAGGGTTGTGCTGAACTTGTGACCAGTGCTTACCGTAATTCCTATTTTAATGGTAATAAGGCAGTGGCAAGCGCCCGTGCAGGTAATGTGATCGGTGGCGGTGACTGGGCAAAGGACCGACTGGTACCTGATATAATTCGTGCTGCTATGAATGGTCGGACCGTTCTTCTTCGTAATCCGCATGCCATTCGCCCCTGGCAGCATGTTTTGGATCCACTCTCAGGATATTTAATGCTGATTGAAAAATTATACACTGAAGGGCAACCCTTTGCACAAGGGTGGAACTTTGGCCCATCAGAACAGGATACTCGGCCTGTAGAATGGATTGCACAAAAAATTGCAGCCCTGTGTGGCGGATTAAAGTGGGAAAAGGACAACTCAGCCAATCCACACGAGGCCCATTATCTCAAACTCGACTGTTCAAAAGCACGAACCCAACTGGCATGGAAGCCCCGGTTCAACCTTCAAAAGGCCTTAGAATGGACTGTCCTCTGGTACAAACGTCAGGCTGCAGGAGAGGATATGCGCTCAACAACTGAGGAACAAATTAAAAACTATACGGGATTGCCTCAAGCATGAACATGCTAAATACCTGCCGTTTTTGCGGCACAGAACTGCACCAGTCATTCTGCGATCTTGGTATGTCACCATTGTCCAATTCTTACCTGTCTGCTGATTCACTCCAGCAAATGGAACCTTTCTATCCATTGCACGCTTACGTGTGCGGCAAATGTTTTCTTGTTCAGTTGCCGGAATTTGAGAGCCCACAAAATATTTTCAGCAACTATGCTTATTTTTCCTCTTATTCAGACAGCTGGCTTTCCCATGCCCGGAAATATACTAATGAGATGATTGAACGTTTCAAGTTTGACTCATCCAGCCAGGTAATTGAAATAGCCAGCAATGACGGGTATCTCCTTCAATATTTTAAAGAGAAAAATATTCCGGTGCTTGGCATCGAACCTGCAGTTAATGTTGCTGAAGCAGCATGCCGGAAAGGAATTCCCACCCGTATTCAATTTTTTGGAACCGAAACTGCCCATAAACTTCTAGGTGAAGGATTGGAGGCAGACTTGCTTCTTGGCAACAATGTGATTGCTCATGTGCCTGATCTGAATGACTTTGTTGCCGGACTTAAAATAATATTGAAACCCAACGGTATTATTACCATGGAATTTCCTCATGTGTTGAGGTTGATGGAGGGGAATCAATTCGACACAATATATCATGAACATTTTTCATATTTTTCTTTCATTACTATAGAGAGTGTTTTTAAAAAACACGGGCTTTTTCTATTTGATGTTGAAGAGTTGCCGACCCACGGTGGTTCTTTGAGAATATTCGGGTGTCATTCAGAAAACAAAGGTAGGACTGTCTCTGATAATGTCCTGAAGTTAAAATCCCATGAAACAGAGGCAGGGTTAACGACCCTTGCAAAATATGATTCTTTTGCAGAAAATGTCCGGGAAACCAAGCGTGAACTTCTCGACTTTCTCATTTCTGTCAAACATGAAGGCAAAAAAGTAGCTGGTTACGGCGCTCCGGCAAAAGGCAATACATTGCTCAATTATTGCGGCATAAGACAGGATTTCCTTGATTACACGGTTGACCGTAGTCCCCATAAGCAGGGACAATATTTGCCCGGTACGCATATTCCGGTTTTGGCCCCTGAAATGTTGGGTGAAACAAAACCTGATTATGTCCTGATTCTGCCATGGAATTTAAAAGAGGAAATAATGGGCCAGGTAGGTCATATTCGTACATGGGGGGGGAAGTTTGTCGTGCCAATCCCAAGGCTTGAGGTGCTGGATTAAATGATTTTCACAGAAACAAAGTTAAAGGGAGCTTTTGTAATCGAGTTGGAGTCAATCCAGGATGAGCGTGGTTTTTTTGCGCGCACCTGGTGCCGCAAGGAATTTGAAACACATGGCCTTAACCCTAACTTGGTTCAGTGCAATACTTCCTTCAATAATAAAAGAGGAACTCTTCGTGGTATGCATTACCAGGCTGCCCCTTATGAAGAAACTAAATTAGTCCGTTGCACTATGGGGGCTATTTATGATGTCATAATCGATATTCGTCAGGAATCAAAAACCTGCATGCAATGGTTTGCATGTAAATTGACTGCTCAAAATAGAAAAATGTTATATGTGCCGGAAGGATTTGCTCACGGCTTCCAGACTCTTGTAGACAACACAGAAGTTTTCTATCAAATGTCAGAATTCTATTATCCGGAATATTCAAAAGGAATTAAGTGGAATGATCCTATTTTAGGTATTAAATGGCCAATAAAAAATCCAATAATTTCTTTTGTTGACGAAAGACATGTAAGTTTCTCTAATAACTGTAAAACTTAGTTCTTAAAGAAAAATTCTGTTTAAAATAATTTTTTGTAGTTTATCTTTATACACAATTCCGACGCAATATTAATTTTTTTGAGTTTGACATGAATAATATACCTGTATTTAAACCACTGATCGAACAGGAAGAAATCGATGCTTCAGTCAAGTCTCTGGAGCAAGGTTGGCTCGGGATGGGGGCTTCAGTCGGCCAATTTGAAGAGGCATTAAAAAAATTCATTGGTTGTGAAGATCGCCACGTAGTAGCGGTGAGCACTGGTCATGCTGCATTGCATTTAGCGATGATGCTCATTGGCCTCGAACCAGGCGATGAAGTCATAACACCATCTTTTAACAATATTGCAGATTTTCAAGCCATTTTGGCAGTTGGTGCAAAGCCAGTTTTATGTGACATTCGTGAAGATACGTTGTGTATAGATGTTGCTAAAGCTGAGGAGCTTGTGGGGCCAAAAACCAAAGCAGTTATTGCAATGGATTATGACTGTTGTCTTGCCAATCATGACGCAGTTGCTGATTTTGCCAAACGATACAATTTGCGTGTGATCCATGACGCGGCACACTCCTTGGGTTCATTTTATAAGGGAAAGAAAATTGGCAGTTTTTCAGATATCTGTATGTTTAGTTTTGATCCTGTCAAGACAATTACGTGTATTGATGGTGGTGCGTTGGTAGTAAAATCGCAAGAAGAAGTTGAAGTATTGCATGAAATGAGGCTAATCGGAATGGGCCAACCTGCAAGCGTAATGTATGGCAATCAGCGCGCGTGGACTTATGATGTAAATCGTTTGGGATTTCGTTATCACATGGCAAATTTGCATGCAGCTATAGGGATTTCACAGCTTCAAAAGATGCCAGAAATTACCGAATCACGTCAAATTACTTGTAAACTCTATAACAAGTTGCTTGCCCCGCTCGAACAGGTCATCACACCAATCTCAACATTTGATGATGTTACTCCTTTTCTTTACTACATCAGGGTTCCTGCAGATAAGCGCCAGGCTCTTCGTGACTATTTGCTATTACAGGGTATCGACACCGGGGTTCACTGGCAACCGGGCCATTGGTTTAAATTTCTTAAAGATACTCTGCAAGGTGGACTGAGCGTCACTGATCGCATTGCTCATGAAATCCTTTCGCTTCCCCTACATTCTAAAATGAGTGAAAATACTGTTTTGCGAGTTACTAATGCCATCGCCTCCTTTTTTGACTCGAAGTATTTAAACTAATAATAACAATCAAACCCAAAATAAATCTTATGAAACAACGTATATTGATAGCAGGTATTGGCTCTGGAAGTTTGGGGTTAGAATTACTGAAGTGCCTATCTATGTCACAAGATTATGAAATATTTGGAGCCGATATTTCGATAAATGCCTATGGTCATTCAGATCCGCGATTTAAGGAGACGCGAGTGTTGCATATGGCGACTGATAAAATATATGCCAACCAACTTTTAGCTTATGCAAAGAACATCAAGGCAGATGTTATTGCTCCAGGGGCAGAGGCAACGCACAGGATTATCTCAGAATATCGTGATATATTTTCCCCGGATGGCATAGAATTGATGGTGAACTCCAAGCGAGTCATAGATATCTGTTCCGACAAGGTGGCATGCAACGATTTTTTAAGTGGTGGGGGATTTGAAACTGCGAAGACCGTCATTGTTAATGATAAGGCGCAGTTTGAAAATTTTGATTGTTATCCGTGTGTAATTAAGCCTGCGAAAAATTCTGGTGGTAGTAATATGGTCTTCCTTGCAGAAAATGCTGCTGAGGCAGGCTTTTTTATCGATTATTTAAAATTACGTGGTTTTGATGCTTGCCTTCAAGAATACATTGATAGCGAGAAAGAGTTTACTGTAGGTGTTCTTTCTTCAAG
>JBHPCH010000066.1:0-14593 GCA_042576125.1 Thermodesulfobacteriota bacterium | reverse complement strand
CCAAAATCCGAGGAGGCCAAGAAAAAAGAAATTAAAATTAAAGTTCATTAAAATACAGCAGGGAGTTTGCTGAAATAAAAAGGGCGGCAAAATGGCCGCCCTTTCAGATATAACAACTGTTGATGAAAATTTTATTTACATGATTCCCCTGACTGCAGCAGTTGCAATGTCAACCACAGCTGCAGGCATGATACCCATAACAATAATGATCAGTACCAGGGCGATGCTCACCGCCTGGGTTAAAGGTGCTACTGCAACCGCAGGTCTTTCCTCAGGATCGGTACAGTAACTGATGCGAACTACAGAGAGATAGTAATAGATTGCGATTGCCGTATTAATGGCGGCCAGGATGACAAGGGGAAGATGTCCTGCTTTAAGGGCTCCGGCCAGCAGCATGAACTTACCCATAAAACCGACAAAGGGTGGAATTCCAGCCAGGGCAAACATACCTACTGCCAGGGTGAAGGCCATAAGCGGAGCCCGCTTATAAAGACCTGTCAAGTCACTTATTTGCAGATTTTCACCCTTTACTGAAACATTACAGATAACCAGAAAACAGGCCAGATTCATCAGCATGTAACCGGTGATGTAATAGATGGCTGTCGCGAATCCAGTATCCTTTAAAGTAATGATACCAAGGATTACAAACCCTGCATGAGCAATACCGGAAAAAGCCAGCATACGTTTGATATCTTTCTGCACCAGGGCGATAAGATTACCGTAGAACATGGAGCAGACAGCAAGGATCATTAACATCTTCACCAGAGAATCAGCTGATGGGGCAGCAAGGGTGGCGACACGGATAAGCAATGCAACAGCCCCAAGCTTGGGTACTGATGCTATAAACGCTGTGGTTTCATTCGAAGCACCCTGATAAACATCGGGCAGCCAGAAATGAAAGGGAAAAAGGCCAAGTTTGAAAAAGAAGCCGCCCATAACCATGGCAATTCCTACAATAGCGGCAGGCGAAGTAATGACCTGGTTCATGGCAGGAATCAATTCACTTAAATAGGTGGTCCCGGTCATACCGAATAGATAACTCATGCCAAAGAGCATAACCCCTGTAGCGACCACACCAAAGAGGATGTACTTGATACCGGCCTCCATCTGCTCACGGAGTCCGCCTTGATCATCCCGCATAGGTACGAGAAGGTACAGGGCATAGGAGGACAGTTCCAGGGATACAAAGATGGCAAGCAATTCAACACTGCTCACCAGCATCACCAGTCCAAGAGCACTTAACATAAGAAAGAGATAATATTCCGTTCTGACCTTTTCATTAATTCCTTTCAGTTCACTGCTGAAAAGCAGCAACACGGCCACACCGCCTGTTATGCACAGTTTAAAAAGTTGTGAAAACAGGTCAATACGATACGCCTTAAAAAATAATTCCCCTTCAAGTTTCAGGCTTACAGCACAGATCAGGAAAGTTATTACTGATAATGCAGCAGTAATATTTTTAACCGTACTGCTGCTCATCTTGCCAAGGGTGAGCAAAAAAATTACCAGGCAGCTTAACAGGAGGAAAAGCTCCGGAAAAAACAATGCCATTTTCATCATATACCCTTTTTCATTCTATCAATTATTATTGTGGTATCGCTAGTTTTGCGATTTCTATAAAACTCTGCTGATCAACTTCGGCAATACCGACCTGTTGAATAAGATTGCTTACGCTGGCATGCATAACATCAAGAAACGGCCCTGGATTCAAGCCGATCCACAGGACAAAAAGCAGCAGAGGTGCCAGTGTTATAATCTCACGAACATTTACATCTAAAAGATAGGACTGATCAGGATTATGTTCTCCTCCCCAGACCACCTTCTGCAGCATTCGCAGCATATATGCTGCTGCCAGTACAGCTCCGGGAATGGCACAGGCAGCAATGATCTTTGTCTTGGAAAAGGCTCCGGCCAGGACGAGAAATTCACCGACAAAACTGTTGGTGCCAGGAAAGGCCAGAGACGACAGGGAAAAAAAGCCCAGAAACATGACATAGATCGGCATAAATTTCCCTACTCCTGCTGCCATGGCCAATTCACGACTGTGCGTGCGTTCATAGATCATACCAACCAGGATAAAGAGAGCACCGGTGGTAACACCATGGTTGATCATCTGCAGCAGGGCGCCTTCAATGCCCTGCTTATTAAAAACAAAAATACCCAGAGTGACAAAACCCATATGGCCCACACTGGAGTAGGCGATAAGCTTCTTCATATCCGACTGGGCCAGGGCTGTAAAACCGCCATAGATAATGCCTGCTATGGAGAGCCAGAGAATATAGGGCATGAATGTGATGCTTGCCTCCGGTGTAATGGGCAGACAGAAACGCAGGAAGCCATAGGTTCCCATTTTCAACAGGACGCTGGCCAGAACCACTGAGCCTGCTGTTGGTGCCTCAACGTGTGCTGCCGGTAACCATGTATGGAATGGAAACATGGGTACCTTGATGGCAAAGGCCAGAAAAAATGCCAGAAATACATAAATCTGAAATACGGAAGAATAATCCTGCCCCATCATCATCGGGATGCTGAAGGTCCCGTTTTTCATATACAAGGCAATAATGGCAACTAAAAGCAGTACCGATCCTGCCAGAGTATAGAGAAAAAACTTGATAGAAGCATAAATCTTTCGCGGGCCACCCCATATGGCGATAAGCAGGTACATGGGAATAAGCATGGCTTCCCAGAGAATATAAAAGAGCACAAAATCAAGGGCCATGAAAACACCCAGCATGGATGTTTGCATAATCAGCAGACAGGCAAGGAACGGACGCACCCTTGTCTTGATATAGTTCCAGGAACAGAGAACACAGATAGGCATAATCAGTGTAGTCAGAAGGACGAGAAGCAAACTTATGCCATCAATGCCAAGTGTGTAACGTATATTCCACATCGGGATCCAGGTATGGTCTACACCAAACTGGTACAAAGCTGTTGTCTTGTCAAAATTAAAATAAAGCTGCAGGGAAATAATTGCTACCAGGAGGGTTACTGCCAGGGTTACGTACTTGGCAACCTCGTCATTTCTCAATATAAGAAGAGGGATAACTCCAGCAAGCGGCAAAAATACCAGCAGGCTTAAAATGGGATATCCCAGTGTATTCATGATCAGAAAATCTTGCATTTCCTGTTTCCCTTGTTAATTAACGTTTATCCTAAAATTAGTACTCTAAGTTGCACTTTGCTTTCTAATCAGCCAAACACATAGGCAACAATCAACACGGCAACAATAGAAACCGCGTAATAAATATTGTACTGCAGTCTGCCGTCCTGAACCAAGCGCAGTTTTGTGCCTACTGAGCGAACCAACCGCGCCAGACCGTCAACCACGCCGTCGATACCATGCCAGTCAAACCAGGACCAAAATTTGGAAGTCGTCATCAATGGGTGAAGCCCTACAGTTCTGTAAACATCACTAAACCAGGTATCAAAACTCTGGATGGGTTTATTCGCCAACCAGAAAAATTTTCTGCCGCCTATTCGATAGAACCAGTCCATATCGATACTGATCGTTGGCTCCGGAGCCAGCTTCTTGATAAGCAGGAAAAAACCCAGCGCTGTAAAGAGCAGGATCTGGAGGGATTCAGCTACATGATAGGACGAATATACGTGCAGGGCATACTCAGCCGCTTCACTCTGATAGGGCAGCATCTTGTAAAGATACGGGGTATAGCTGCCGATAAAAATACAGAGAAATGATGCCACGGCCATGGCTACCATCATATTCCATGGGGGATCTGCCGCCTTTTCCCAGGTCTCTTCCGAGCAGTTGTTCTTACCGAACCAGATAAAGTACGGTACTTTCAAACCGGTGTGCAAAAATGTACCTGCTGAGGCCAGGGTCAACAGAAAGGACGCCCAGTACAAATGTTGTTCAGCCCCGGCAAATACAATCATCGACTTACTGACAAAACCGGAAAAGAGCGGGAATGCGGAGATCGACAGGCCGCCTATCAGAGTAAAGACAAAGGCCCATGGCATTTTCGGATAAAGACCGCCCAGTTCACTGAATTTGCTCTTGCCCGTCATATAGAGGACCGAACCGCAACCCATGAACAACAAGCCCTTATAGAGAATATGGGCAAAGGCATGGGCACAGGCGCCATTTATGGCCATCTGGGTGCCAATACCTACCCCGGCAACCATGTAACCGACCTGGCTGATAATATGATAGGCCAATAGCCTTCGGGAATCGTTTTCAAGCACCGCGTACACAACACCATAGAGCGCCATGATGACGCCAAGTACGATCAGGATGTCAAGTCCGGCCAGACCGCGGGCCAGGGCATAGACCGCAGTCTTCGTGGTAAAGGCGCACATGAAGACGGCACCGGAAACAGTTGCTTCACCATAGGCGTCAGGCAGCCAGGCGTGAAATGGGGGTACAGCGGCGTTTAAGATAAAGCCCACCATGATCAGGTAGGTATAAAGTGTCGGGTGGTCAACATCAAGCAGGTTGAAGTCAAGGGCACCTGTTGCCTTATAACGCAGAACGAATCCTGCCAGCAGGATCAAGCCGCCGGCTGTATGAACCAGGAGGTATCTGAAACCGGTGGGCAGAGATTGCTTGCGTTTGCGGAACCAGACCAGGAAAACAGAAGAAAAAGCCATCAACTCCCAGAAGATAAAGAGCGTAATATAATCACCGCAGTAAATGACACCGAGCGAGCCACCAACATACATCCAGGCAGCCATATGTTCCTTGGGGTCCTTCACATGCAGGCCGTACATTGAACCGATGATGCACATCAGTGTCATGATATAGCCGAATACCTGGCTTAAGGCATCAACCCGGCCAAAGGTCAACTCCCAATCCATGAAATTGACAACACCATAGGTGCCGTGTTGCATATTCAGGACAGAAATAAAGGCAAGGATGGGCACCAGCATGAGAAAGGGTTTTCTGGCCGGCCCCATGACAAACGGCAGCAGCAGAGCACCGATGATCAATACAAATCCTGGATGTATAAACTCAGTCATCGTAAAAATCCTCCGGTGACATAATCCGGAAATTACTACCAAACCATTTAATATGACCGTACCACTTGGAAAGGATAATGATGAGCACACAGGCGACAAAACCGAACACGGCCCAGAAACCCGGCAATGTTTCTATTGCGAGATGGGCAGAATGCTTGTCAACAAACGTGACATCATAAACCACCAACAGGCCAAGAACGACATAACATAGTCGAATGACTGTCTTCAGCCTATCCCGCAGGTAATCAATTAGTTTTACAATCATCTTTTCACCTAATTGTCTGTCATTTATCTAGTCAAAAAAACCTGCCTTAATGGCCTGCCGGAGCCCCATGAGTCTCGACTTTTGTTTCATGGGTATCAACCGGTTCTCCGTGACTATCAACTGGAGCTTCGTGGGTATCAATCGGTGCTCCATGGTTATCAGCTGCTGTCCCATGAGTCTCAACTGGTACTTCATGGGTATCTTGTGCTGCACTATGGGGCTCAACTGCTCCATGGGTGTCAACTGCTCCATGAGAATCTGGTGCTCCATGGGTATCAACTGCAGGAATAAATTTTGGTGCGCCTGCAGGGTTATATTGCGGCATGGCGACAGCCACATTGTCAGGTGTCACCCTGTCAACAAATTTCATCATGAATCCTGGAAATATCCCTATAAGCACTGAAATAATAGCTGCAATCATGATCGGTATGACCATGGCCAGGGGAGCTTCCTTTATGCCTTCATATTTTTCCCCTTTAGGCCGTTTACCAAAAAATGCCTTATAGGTAACAGGAGCAAAATAGGCAGCATTTAAGAGGGTACTGGCCAGAAGCACCAGAAGAATGCCAACATAGTGGGTCTCCATCTCCATGGTTCCCACCAGCAGCTTCCACTTGGTAACAAAACCTGCCACCGGCGGAGCTCCTATCATGGAGAGTGAGGCTATACCAAAGGCAGCAAAGGTAAAGGGCATGGTACGGCCCAGACCGCCCATTTCGGAAATATTTTTCTTGTGGGCGGCAACGTAGATAGCACCGGCGCAGAAAAAGAGTGTAATCTTGGAGAAGGCATGGTTGGTGATGTGGATTAGGCCGCCCTCAATTGCTGTTGGAGTGAGAAGCGCCACGCCGAGTATGATGTAAGAAAGCTGGCTCACTGTAGAATAGGCAAGCCTGGCTTTAAGGTTATCTTTTGAAAGCGCAATGATCGAAGCCATAAGTATGGTGAATGAAACAAAATACGCGGTGGGAATACCTAAATTCAGGGCACTCATGGTGTCAACACCGAAAACGTAGAGCATGACACGGGTTGTGGAAAAAACACCAACCTTGACCACTGCAACCGCATGGAGCAGTGCGGAGACCGGTGTCGGGGCAACCATGGCACCCGGCAGCCAGTGATGGAACGGCATAATACCGTTTTTGGCAAATCCAAAGATGCAGCAGATATACAGTATGGTAACCAGGGTGGAGTTAACGTCTGGTGGTAAAATACCTGTGCTGATGTTCGTAGCAAAGTCGAGTGTACCGGTCAGCACATAGATAAGGATCATGGCCGGCAGTATAAAACCCTTGGCAGTTGTTGTCAGGTAAACAATATACTTCCTGGCACCCAAGTACCCTTCTTCATCCTGGTGATGGGCGACCAGCGGGTAGGTGCAAACGCTGACGATTTCATAAAAAAGGTACAGGGTAAAAAGGTTGTCAGCAAAAGCCACACCGATTGCTCCAAAGAGCGCCAGGGCAAAACAGGTATTAAATCTGGTCTGGGCATGCTCATGCAGACCGCGCATGTAACCCATGGAATAAAACACTGCAATAATCCACAGGAATGAAGCTGCCAGTGCAAATATCATGGAAAAGGCATCAACCCTGAACGTAACACTTACTCCGGGAAGAATATCAAAAACAGTGCACTTCAACATTTTGCCTGCCAGAACATCCGGCACCATTGATGCAATGATCAAGAACATGATCACAGCCGCAACAGTTGACAGGCTTTCCCGGAAATTGGGTTTACGCCCTGCCATGCTCACCAGGATCGCGCCGATAAGAGCGGCTAAAACGGCATATAATGGTTTACACGAAGCAACAATTTCCATGACCAGTTTCCCTTCTCCTCAACCTATCCTTTTAGTTCCGCCACATCATCAACATCGATGGTGCTGAAATTTCTATAAACAGCGATTATTATGCTGAGGGCAATTGCAGCCTCTGCAGCAGCTATACCCATGATAAACAAAGTAAAAATTTGACCAACCGTTGGATCCGGGGCCAAAAACCTGTTAAAGGCCATAAAGTTAAGCGATGCGCCCGCAAGGATCAACTCACCAGCGATCAGCATACCGATCAGGGTACGGCGGTGCACCAGACCATAAAACCCTATACCGAACAGCATTGCGGCTATGATCAGATAAGTGTTCAGGTTGTCGCCAAATGCCGGGATACTCATGATTCCCCTCCTGTCCGTGATCTGCCCTGCCTTGCAAGCACCAAAGCTCCGACAATCGCCAGCAATAACACAATCGAGATGAGCTCAAATACCATGCTGTAATTTGACAGCAAGGCTTTGCCAACCTCTTCTATAGAACCATCATTAATCCGCTCGGCCGGTACAACCCAAGGTGTTTTACCTGCAAGGGTTGACAATCCCCAGAAAAGCATAACACCGAGAGCAAAACTCAAAGGTCCGGTAAAGATGGAGCCCTTGCCTATCTCAACCTCAGGTTTTGGGTCAGCCAGCATCACTGCAAAAACAATGGTTACACAAACAGCGCCCACATAAATCAACATCTCCATCAGGGCGACAAATGGACTGTTCAGGTAATAATAAAGACCGGCAAGACCTATACAAGTGATGGCGAGGCCGGTGACAGCCCTGATTAAACGTTCTGAATGGGTGGCAATGACTGCACCCAGCACAGTAGTCATCACTATGACGAGAAATAACAGACTTGAAAGTCCTTCAGCTGAAAACAGGGGCACCATCAACTTTTATCCTTTAAGCGTTTGATAAGATCAAAAATGAAATCTTCCTTTCTCTGACTGGCGAGATTGTAATCCTTTGAAAACCTGAGCGCTCCGAACTTGCAACTTTCCACACACTGCCCGCAGAGGCTGCATGTTGTAAAATTTAGGATATATTTGGATACGACTTTACCCTTAACACCCTCCCGCTTCTCACCTTGAACCGTAATACATCCCGAGGGGCAGCCTTTTTCGCACATACCGCATGCAACACATTTAGGTTCACCCGTCTCCTCGTTGGGGATCAGTTCGATGTGGCCACGGAATCGCGGCGTCATCTCGAGATGTTCATGCGGATACTGCAGGGTCACTACCGGCTCAAAAAAATACTTGCCGGTAATCCCCAGTCCGATGAAAAGACTTTTTGTGCCGTTTATCAATTCTTTAAAATAACCGCTCATATCCTATAAACCTTTCAGTTACAGCCAGGGAAAAATCTTTATCTGCAAAGCTGTCAGTATCAGGTTAAACAACGAAATTGGGATCAACACTTTCCAGGAAAGGTTGAGCAACTCATAAAACTGGGTGCGCGGGTAGGTCCAGCGAATCCAGATAACGGTAAATATCAGGGCATAGAGTTTAAGGAAAAACCAGAACATTCCCCAAACAACTCCAAGAAATCCTGCCGGGTTAAAAGGAATCGGTGACTGCCACCCACCCAAGAAAAGAATAGCTGTCAAGGCACAACCAATGACTATATTGGCATATTCACCCATGAAAAAAACGCCGAACCCCATACCCGGGTATTCTGTATAAACGCCGGCAATCAGTTCACTCTCAGCCTCAGCCATGTCAAAGGGAGCCCGGTTTGTCTCGGCCAGGGAACATACAAAGAAGATCAAAAAAGATACCGGCATGAGCAGGCTCATATCGAGCCGGAAAATATGCCAGTTAAAAAACCAACCGGCCTGTGACCTGATAATTTCATTCAAGTTCATGGTATTGGTCACCATGACCATGGTAATGGTGGTGATCAGCATGGGAATTTCATAAGCCACATTCTGGGATACAGTTCGGGCGGCGGCAATAACAGCATACTTGTTAGCGGATCCCCAGGCACCCAACAGAAGGCCGAGCACATTAACCGACGCAAAGGCAAATATCATCAACAGGCCTAAATTAATCTCACGGGCGACAAAGGCCTCGCTGAATGGTATTACACAAAAGCTCATAATGGCTGGCACCATTACCATGAGCGGCGCAACCATGAACAATATCGGGTCAACACCCTTGGGCAGAAAAAGCTGTTTGGTCATGAGCTTGGCGCCGTCGGCAAGGGGCTGCAGAAGACCATAAGGACCGACCTCTTTAGGGCCGATACGGCGCTGGACATGCGCGGCACCTTTTCTCTCACACCAGACAAGGTACGCGGCATTCAATCCGGCAAAGCTCAAGACAAAAATAATAAAAAGGATAACTCTGAGCAATTCAGGCATTTTTATTCTTTAATCCTTGTCATTTAAATTTTACCTTCTCTTGTATTTCCAATCAGCCTGTTATCTGTCAATCTCTGGAATAACCAGGTCAAGGCTTCCCATCAGTGCAAGAGCATCGGGAAGCAGCATGCCTTTGGTGGCCTCTCCGTAAAGACTCAGGTTGGAGTAGGTAGGCGAACGAAGTTTCATGCGATAGGCCTGATTTTTCCCATCACTAACAATACGTACACCAAACGACCCCCGTGCAGCTTCGACCGCATGATAATAATCGCCCTTCTCCGGCTTAACCAATTTGATTGCCTTTTTCGGCTTTACCTCTCCGTCCGGCAGCTTATCCAGTGCCTGCTCTATAATACGCATTGACTGCTCTATCTCGTCCATGCGCACCATATAGCGAGCCATGGAATCTCCCTCCTCATAAACCGGGACATCAAAATCAAATTCCGGATATACTGAATAAGGTTCATTTTTACGCACGTCATAATTAATGCCCGACCCTCTGGCAACCGGACCTGTGGCACCGTAGCGGATGGCCATATCCTTGGAGATGTAACCGATTTCCTTCAGACGCTTGATAAGAATTATATTCTTGGTGACCAGGGCATCGTACATGGGCATTCTTTTGCGCTGTCTCTTGATAAATTCCCTGGTTCCCGCAATAAATGCATCGTCAATATCATTATACACGCCGCCGAAACGGAAATAGCAATAAGTCAGTCTGGAGCCGGTAACCGATTCCAGCAGGTCGAGAATCATTTCACGATCGTCAAAGGCATAAAGCAGTGGAGTGAACCCTCCAAGGTCAAGAACGAAGGCGCCAAACCAGAGAAGATGGCTGGATATGCGGTTCAACTCAACAGTGATAACCCGCAGATACTCTGCCCGTTCAGGGACCTCTATAGCTGCAGCCCTCTCTACAGCTGCAACGTAGCCATGGTTATAAGCCATTGCAGACAGGTAATCCATCCTGCCGCAATTTGGCAGAAATTTGACCCAGGTGCGATTCTCACCCATCTTTTCATGCATGCGGTGGATATAGCCTAAAACAGGTTCAGCCTCGACAATATACTCGCCGTCCATCACCAGTTTAACCCGCAGAACACCATGGGTTGCCGGATGCTGCGGACCCAGGTTTATCGTAAAGGTTTCCTGATTTACGTCTTGTTGTAATAATCCGTTCATGCTTTGAAATCCTTCAGCAGTGGATGAAAGTCAGCATCTTCCGGCAAAAGCAGCGGTTCGAGATTGGGATGGCCGATAAATTTTATGCCGAAAAAGTCATGGGTTTCCCGTTCATGCCAGTTGGCGCCCTGATAGATATTTGAAATAGTGGGTATCTCAGGATTATTTCGATCCGTTCTGGTGCGAATTACGACCCTGCAGAGTTCATCAAAATGGCTAAAATCATAGACAGCTTCCAGCTGCTCGTCATCAATCCAGTCAACACCTGTAATGGACTCAATAAAAAAGTTTTCCCGTAAAAGAATCTCGGCCGCTTCAGGAATTTTTTCAGGTGGCAGGTCAACATCAAGATGATAGCCTTTGGCCTTATAATCTGTTTCTCTGGGCCCAGGAGGGAGAGTCGGTTCTTCAGGTTCCTCGGCTCCTTCCGGCTTGGCATCTTCTTGCTCAGGGGCTGTTTCTTTAGCCTGGGCCTCTTCAGCAGCGTCAGCGGCGGCAGTATCTTCTTCTGCAGCAGCCTCAACAACGGTAGCTTCAGCCTCGACCGCAGCAGTGTCAACGGCGGCAGCGTCATCGGCGGCAGGAGTTTCCTGAGTTTCCTGAATATCTTCGTAAAGGCAGCTTAAAGCCTCTTTGATTTTTGCCAGCAGCATTTCTTATTTAGCCTCCACCCGTGGCCACCTGCGATGACCGGTGACTTTTTCTTCAAGCTCCAGAATTCCTTCAATAAGCGCCTCTGGCCTGGGGGGGCATCCGGGAATGTAAACATCAACAGGCAGAAACTTATCAGCACCCTCAACAATCCCGTACTGGCCCTCAAAAACAAAGGGACCGCCGGAGATAGCACAATTCCCCATGGCAATAACCCACTTTGGTTCCGGCATCTGGTCATAAAGGGTTTTCACTGCCGGTTCCATCTTCTTGGAAATTGTGCCGGCAACAATCATGACGTCACACTGCCTGGGCGATGGCCTGAATACTTCTGCCCCGAACCGGGCCAGGTCAAACCTGGCAGCACCAGTGGCCATCATCTCGATGGCACAGCAGGCCAAACCAAAGGTCATCGGCCAGAGCGAATTTGCCCTGCCGAGACTGAGGATTTTATCCAGGGTGTCAAAATGAATTATCGGGGGCTGTACGACTTCCTTTCCCACTTAAATACTCCCTTTATCCATGCATAGATTATGGCCAGCGACAAAATGCCGACAAAAATTAATATTTCAACAAAATCGCGGATTGCAAAAGTAGTGTCATAAGCAAGTGCCACTGGAAACAAGAACAGAACATCGACATCAAATGCGAGAAACATCAGGGCATAGAGATAATAAACAATGCCGAACCGGATCCAGGCATCACCAATTGGCTCAACACCGCATTCGATAGCCTGTTGGGTTTTATTTGAGATATTTCGAGTTCCGCGGGGTGAAAAAAGGTGGGCGATAATGAACGGTCCTACCGCCATAAGAAGGCCGCCCAGAAAAAAGGCGGCTACATAGAGATGATCAAGGATTGGTTGTTCTGCCACGCTATAAACTCCTCGGTTAAGGTAGCACTAAAACACGTCCACTTAGCGGCAGTTTCTTAATGCAAGAACTACCACTTTGTCAAGGAAAATGAATATAAATTCATTAAAAAAATTCTTAGTGGTTAGGCAGTGTTAATGCCACTAAGTACCACAATGTGTCACCCAAAATCAACCGATGAATTGGTGAATTTTGGTACCTGCCAACAATGAAAGTTGAATAGGTAGAACTGCCTATAACCTATAAGGAGTTTTTTGCCAAGCAAAAAAATTATGACTCACCGATAAATGTTTTTTAACCTTCCCCCATAAGCTTATCGATGCTCACCAGCTGAATACAAATCGCAACCAGTTCCATTGCTGTTTTTACATCTTCAACATCAGGAAATGAAGGTGCAATACGGATATTTCTATCTTCAGGGTCTTGGCCGTAAGGAAAAGTTGCACCAGCAGGTGTCAGTTTGACTCCTGCATCGGCTGCTTTTTTTATCACTTCCCGGGCACAACCACTCAGCGTATTGATACTGATAAAATACCCGCCGTTGGGTTTGCTCCATTCTGCTATGGAACTGGAACCAAGACATTCTTCCAGAACGTCCTGCACAGCATCAAACTTGGGTTTCAGAATAGCGGCATGTTTTTTCATATGGTTCTCAATACCTGCTACATCCTTGAAGAAAAGTACGTGGCGAAGCTGGTTCAGCTTATTGGGGCCGATGGTCTGAAACTGCATTTTGCTCAGAATAAATTCAATATTTTTCCTGCTGCAGGCCATCATGGCAATGCCTGCCCCGGCAAAGCTTATTTTTGAAGTTGATCCATAAAGAAAAGCCCTATCAGGGTTCCCATTATCCTTACAGGCTGCAAACAGATTCTTCAAAGAATCGTGAGAATCAGACAGGTGGTGGAACGCATAGGCATTGTCACAGAATATCTTAAAATCTTCTGCCGCTGTTTTCATAGAAACAAGCCGGTCGATTACCTCATCAGAATAGGTGATGCCGGTAGGATTGCTATACTTTGGAACACACCATATGCCCTTTATCGTGTCATCTGCAGCAACCAGCTCTTCGACACGGTCCATATCAGGACCATTGGCATCCATGGCAACTGTGATCATTTCGATCCCCAGGTATTGGCAGACTGCAAAATGCCGATCATATCCGGGACTGGGACAGAGGAATTTCACTTGAGGAAGTTTTCCCCATGGTTGAACACTGTCAACCACTCCATAAACCATAGCCCCCATTATGGTATCATGCATCATTTTCAGACTTGCACTGTCTCCAACTATTATCTCATCAGCCGCGACCTCCAGATACTCGGCAAAAAGCTCCTTTGCCTCCTTGATACCGTCAAGTCCGCCATAATTACGGCAATCCAGGCCGCTCTCTGTCTTATATTCACGGCTGATTTCACCTGTCAGCATATCCATGGCAAGATCAAGCTGTTCCGGACTGGGTTTTCCGCGGGTCATATCCAGTGTCAGATTTTTCGCCTGAAAAGCACCATAGCTCTCAAGCAATTTTTCTTTTAAGGCTTCTAATTCAGCTCTGCCAAGCTCTGTATACGGGGCCATATCAACATTCCTTCTGTACAAGAATTTTTATCTGTAAATTTAATCAACCCGACAATTCAATCCGGAAATTATATGTTCATAAACTTAAATTTATGAATAAAAAATTTCTTTCAGGAAAAGACCGGCAGCTGGAGCTGTTGGACCAGCTGCTGACCTGTCTTTTGCAGCAAGTATTGCAGCAATATCATTTTGTGCCAGTTTCCCTTTGCCGACTTCCAATATGGTGCCAACGATATTTCTTACCATGTGACGCAAAAATCCGTCACCTGTAATAATAAACCTGTGGTGGCCGCTGGCTCCTAATGTCTCCAGGGAAGCCTCAATAATCGTCCGGACTGCGCCTCGCTTTGAAGATTTCTGGTCACGGGACCCGGCACCTTCAAAACTGGAAAAATCATGGGTGCCAACCAGATATACCAAGCCCTGCCGCATGGCCTCAAAATCAAGCTCTGCAAAAAAATGGGCGGCATAAAGTCGTTCAGTAGGCAATTGTATCGCGCTGCTACTAAAATTATACCAGTAGGTCTTGGCTTTCGCATCGATTCTGGCATGAAAATTCGCCTTAACCTCAGATGCTTCCAACACCCTTATATCCATTGGTAGCATGCTGTTTAAACCCTTCAAAAACCCCTGACAGGGAATATTTGCCTCTGTGTGATAATTTGCGACCATTCCCAGGGCGTGCACTCCTGCATCTGTTCTTCCCGCCCCGTGAAGACATAATTCCTCACCTGTCATTATCTGAAGCTTTCCTTCAATGACTCCCTGCACAGTTTGCATTGATTTTTGCTTCTGCCAACCTGCATATCGGGTACCATCGAAAGCCAACAGCAGTTTTATATTCCGTTTATGGCTCACGGGAACAAAGGAACTGAAAGTAAT
>JBHPCH010000065.1:0-14875 GCA_042576125.1 Thermodesulfobacteriota bacterium | reverse complement strand
AAACCTCGAAACCTCGAAACCTCGAAACCTCGAAACCTCGAAACCTCGAAACCTTGTGTCAATCGTCGTCTGTTTTGTAAGACGACAAACCTCGAAACCTCGAAACCTCGAAACCTTTCTTTATTTCATCTCGAGCAGACGCTCAAGACCTGTTTCATATCAGTTTTGCCGAGAAATGTATTATGAATACCGTCCTGCAGCAGGGTAGTCATGCCGTTCTTGATGGCTACTTCACGGAGATCCTCAACCAGGCACCGCTCTATGATCTGCATCTTCATGGCCCGGTCGCCAACGAGTAGTTCATAAAGCCCTATCCGACCTCTGTAGCCCACATCATTACAGTTTTTGCAGCCTTTTGGATGGTACAACATCAGGTCGTCTGTATAGGGAACATTAAGACGTTCATCATAATATTCACCGTAGAGATCCCTGATATGATCAAATTCAATTTTATCCGGGTGGTATGGTTCCTTGCAATCCGGACAGAGTATACGGGTAAGGCGTTGGGCCAGAATGCCCAAAAGCGCGTCAGCAAAGTTAAAGGGATCCATGCCCATATCTATGAGGCGGGTGATGGTTTCCGGTGCTGAGTTGGTATGCAGGGTGCTGAAAACCAGATGTCCGGTCAGGGATGCCTCTATCCCCATCTTGACAGTTTCATGGTCCCGCATCTCACCGACCATTATTACATCCGGATCTGCACGTAAAAAGGCCCGCATTGCCTGTGCGAATGTAGGCCCCGCCTTGAGGTTCACCTGGAGCTGTCGCAGGCCAACCTGAGTGATCTCAACCGGATCTTCTGCGGTCCAGATTTTGCGCTCCGGTTTATTGATAAAGGCAAGTGCCGAGTGCAGAGTCGTGGTCTTACCCGACCCTGTTGGTCCGACAACCATGACGATGCCATAGGGTTTTTGAATGATGGTCGAGAAACGTTCAAAAGTATCTTTCCGCATCATTTTATCAAGAGGGAGCGGCTCGGCAGAAGCCAGTAAACGCAGAACCACATCTTCATTATTCTGGGTCGTTGGGATAGTCGCGACCCTGAGTTCAATAATTTTGTTGTTGGTTGTTCTGAAACGGATTTTTCCGTCCTGGGGCCTTCTCTTTTCAGAAATATCCATCTTGGCCAGAACTTTGATCCTTGAAACAACAGAACGGATATAGGCGCTCGGTACAGTCAGGGCCTGTTCGCAGCGACCGTCTATCCGGTAGCGCACAACAGCATCCCTTTGGTAGCCGTATGGTTCAATATGAATATCTGAGGCCATCTGATAATGGGCATCCTCAATGATCTTCCTGACCAGCAGGACAACGGCATTATCATTGACATCTGCATCATCATCAAATATTTCCGTATCCATAGACGGCTCGGCGTCCATGTGTTTAAGGTCATCGAGTATGTCACCAACCGATTTATCACTTGGTTTGGATTTCATGGCCCCTTTAAAGGAACGCAGAAACACCTCAATATCGTCCCTGAAGGCAAAACGTAGTTCTACGCTGGGAGTGCGATACAGCTGCTGAACTTCCTGGATTTTGTTTATGTCATGGGGGTCATTAATGGCAAGGATGAGTTCAGTGCCGTCTGTATGGAGCGGCACCCAGAGACCCCTGAGAAAAAAGTCTATGTTTTTTCCCTTGATAAGGTCTATCGGGTTGTAGATTGTGTTTTCCAGATTTTCATAGCCTACACCGTAAAATTCGGCCAGGGCCTTTCCCAGTTGTTTTTTGCTGAGGTCAAAATCGTCAAGGAGAATTTTTTCAATATTCTTTTTTGTTTTATTTGCTTTTTTTACGGCCTTAGACAATTCGTCTTCAGATATAAGGCCTTTGGGGATGAGGATTCTGTAAGGATCAGAGTTTTCGCCACCGGGTTCCTGTTTTGTCATTTTACCTGACTTATTCCTAGTGGTACTGATTCTGTGATTTTCAATGAACCGGCCAATTGCATCAGTAATTGACTTTATGCTGTCTACATCATCAAGCGAGAATTTCTTGTCATTTTTTTTATTTATAAGCTGAATTATGCCAAAGAGTTTTTGTTTAAAAAATATAGGAGCCGATAATACCTGTTTGGTAGTAAACTTGGTGTTCTCATCCCATTTGCTGTTAAATTTAAGATCAGGGTCTATGGCAGTTAATTCTGACTTATCATAGGCATCAGCAATATTAATAATCGATCCCGTTGAGGCCGCATACCCGGCAATACTGGTCTTGTCTATGGGAAGGCGGATTTCTTTGCGTAAGCGACCGGCCTTTATTTTTGAAACCAACTGTCGTTTTTTGTTGTCGGCAAAATAAATAGTAAAAGCTTCAGCATCAAAATAATTCCTCATTTCCTGTTTCAGGCCAAGGAGGAGTTCGTTGATTGTGGTTGCTTCCCGGAAAAGGGTGGCAAGCTTTATTTCATCCTTGAAGCGTGTAGTAAATTGGTTATTCCCGGCCAGAGTTGGATTTTTATCAGTGTCTGCGTGCATATTTATATCACCATAAAAAAATATTTTTTAAAAATATATCACATACTCGTTAAAACAGTTCCATGTACAATATATTATAGTAAATGTTAGAGTGAAAAAAGCTTAGCGAACAATTTGCATTTTTTTTATTGTACCCGGAAAGAAACACTATTCAACACAATTCCTGATTCATCCTGGAGTTCAACAGTCCAACTGCCCTTTAAATTTGCAAGTTTTTTGCTGGAAAAGGTCCTCCAGCGTTTGCTTTTTTGAAGAGGAAGGGTAACTCTGGCCTTCACCTGTCCCTCAAAATACCAGATAAAACTGATGTGCATGTCAATTTCGATATTTGTTGCCTCCAAAAAGCAATAAACGACTGCAGTTTTATCAGAGAATGTGTCTGTTATTCCATAAGGTTCTCTGTCTGAAATCCTTTCACACATGACCATACGGCTGATAGTAAATCCGGGATCATCCATTGAATACACTGGTGAATAAAAGATGAATAATACCGTAAAAGCTAAAAGAATTAAAGGTATCAAAGGGCTTAATTTCATTTGGTTTCTCCTTGAGTATTTATTCATAAAAGTTAATTTTTAGTTATTTATCTTTAATTGTTTATCTTTTATCAAATTTTCATTATTTTGATTATAAAATATTCTTATATGCTATAAGATAAAAGATAAACAATTAAAGATAAATAACTAAAAATTAAAAGAGGTTGAGAAACTTTTCCGACTGTGATATCTATGAATAAATCTTCAGTGCAAATAATGTGAGTAAATGATTAAAAGTTTTTATTATATCTCTTTGTAAAATTGGTTTGTTTTGATTCTGTAAGAAAGTTTTTCTAAACCTATAGCAGGAGGCACTCAAATGAAATCAATGCTCAGGTATACAGGACTCATGTTTTTTGGGGTTCTCATCTGGGGGGTGGGGAACTTACAGGCTGAGACGCTTCAGGATGCTGTGTATTATATGCTGCAAACTAATCCTGAAATACGGGCGCAATCATTTAACCGGCTTGCAAGAAATGACGAGGTCACCCAGGCCCGGTCAGGATACTGGCCGACAGTGGATGTTTCTTATAGTACCGGATTTCTTGAGGTGTATCATCCCGAGCCTTCTAATAATACCTGGCCCGATTCGACAATCTTAAGTCTCCGGCAGAATGTTTTTCAGGGATTTGCCACACAGTATGAAGTGGAACGGCAGAAAGCCCGGGTTAATTCCCAGGCATATTTGCTGCAGGGTACCTCTGAAAATATTGCCCTGGAGACAGCAAAAGTATACCTGAATGTTCTCCGCCAGTTGGAAATCCTGGACCTGGCAAAAGAAAACGTTACAATTCATCAACGCATCTACGACCAGATTAAACTCAGAAGCGAGTCCGGGTTGGACCGTAAAGCTGATCTTGATCAGGTATTAGCGCGACTGGCTCTGGCAGAATCACAAGTGGTAGTTACCCAGGCAAATGTTGCTGATGCGAAAACCGATTACCAGTTTTCCGTCGGGCGTATGCCGGAAAATCTGATTAAGCCATTTTCGGTTGATTCTTTTATGCCCGGATCAATGGATGAAGTTGTGCAAAGGGCCCTGGCAAATTATCCAATCCTCAAGTCGGCACAGGCAGACGTTCATGCCCGGGAGGCCCAATATGTTGTTGCCAAAAGCAACTACTACCCAAAACTTGACCTCGCAGTAGACCAGAAATGGGAAAATGATGTGGATGTTGATGGTTATGCAGAAGAATTTTCCGCTACTGCTGTTGCCCGTTTTAATATTTTTAACGGCTGGAAGGATAAAGCCCGCATTGCAGAAACCAGAAAGCTTATCTGTGAGGCACGTGAGATCCGCAATAACACACACCGTCAGATAGTTGAAGCAATCAGACTTTCATGGGTTGCATATCAATCGACGTTAAGCCAGATTACTTTTCTTGAAAATTATGTGAATTCAACAAGTATAACTGCAGAGGCCTTTTCAAAGCAGTGGAACATCGGCAGACGAACCATGTTTGATGTTCTTGATATAGAGGCTGAACTTATCAACGCAAAGATAGACCTGGTTAATGCCAGATATGATAAAGCCTATGCCCAGTACAGAGTTTTGAATGGCATTGGCCGTTTGGTTCATACCCTGGGGCTGCCGTGGCCGGTTGAAAGCAATGTTGATGAGGGTTAGAGGGATAAAAAACCTGCAATAGAAGCCCAAAAATCAGCAAGAGAAGTTAATAGTTTCAGGCAGGTAATTTTATGGTGCCAAAAAGATAATAGGTAGTCGAATATTTGAGATTTTTTTTGTTAAATGGGATAGCAGTTTTGCTATCCCATTTTTATTTTGCAGAGGTTCCGTCTTCCAAACATTTTCAGGGAACACTCCCAGATAAATAGTGCTTTCCCATTTAAGCATTATGAGCAAACATACACATAAAATAGAATATCTATTTCTCTTTCTGATCTTTGTTTCATTTTTGATCGTACTCGTTCCGATCATTAATGGACAAAGTTTTCGTCTTACTACTGAATTTCTAGATAAAGCAGAAAAAAAATATGGCAAATCCGCACGTTTGCGCCTTGCTGCCTGGGAAAATCTGATTATTTCAGACAAGAGCACGACTGAAAGGGAAAAGCTTGAAAATGTAAATAATTTTTTCAACCAGATTCAGTATGTTGCAGATATTAATCACTGGGGACAAAAGGATTACTGGGCCACACCGATTGAGTTTTTAGGCACCGGGGCCGGTGACTGTGAAGATTACACTATTTCAAAATATTTCACTCTGAAATCCATGGGTATTGCAGAGGAAAAGCTCAATCTTACATATGTTAAGGCCCTCACCTATGGCGTGCATCACATGGTTCTTGCGTACTATCCCACACCGGGAGGTGTACCGCTCATTCTCGATAACTATGTCACAGATATCCGTCCTGCAACCAAGCGCACGGACCTGGTACCTATATACAGTTTTAACGGTACCAGCCTGTGGCTTGCAAAACAGAGAGGGAAGGGCAAGTTGGCAGGCAGCAGCAGTCGTTTGAAACGCTGGCAGGATGTGATGCAGAAAATGACAGAGGATAATTTGGGATAATAATCAATTGTCCGATATTTGGGGTAGTGAGATAATACAGGAGTCATTGTTTAACCTACGAATAAAGTTAACAGGGACATGGAAATCGAATTATTATAATCTGGCTTATAAAAGGTGTAAGATATGACACTTTATCGACAGCTCTTAATTTTTACTCTGGTTCTGTTTTTTCTTCTTTTCATTGGCACCTGGTTTGCAAAGCTGCAAAGTACCCGGTCTTTTCTCATTAACCAGTTGGAGTCCCATGCCCAGGATACAGCCACGTCCCTCGGTTTATCGATTTCACAGTACAATCTTGAACATGGAGATTCAGCGATTGAAACAATGATCAATGCTGTGTTTGACAGGGGATATTACCGGGTTGTCAGATATTCGGATGCTCAGGACAATATCGTTTACGATCGGATTCTTGATGTGACCATTGAAAATGTACCGCAATGGTTTATCCGCCTGATCCCATTAAAAACCCCTGAAGCTACCGCAAATGTAATGGCAGGATGGATTCAGGCCGGCACCGTTTATGTAAAAAGTCACCCGGGCTATGCCTATAAAACTCTCTGGGAGGATGCTGTGCATGTTACTCTGTGGTTCCTTGCCTGCGGTATTTTTGTTCTAATCGTTGGCGGGTATGGTCTGATGGTACTGCTGAAACCCCTTGTCAAAGTTGAGGCCCAGGCAGATGCTCTCTGTAAAAAGAGGTATGAGATTCAGGAGAAAGTGCCATGGACGAAAGAACTGCGCCGTGTAGTTGAAGCCATGAACCGTATGACCAGCAAGGTCAAGGAAATGTTCGAGGAGCAGGTAACCATAGCAGAGGGTCTGAAAAAACATGCTTACCATGATTCATTGACCACTCTGGGGAACAGGAGATTTTTTGAGAGCCAGATAACAGCACGGCTTGACAGAGGCGGCAGTACAACAAAGGGTATTCTTCTTCTGCTGCAGATAAAAGATCTCCATGGATTGAACCAGAAGAAAGGGTTTCAGGCAGGTGATGAACTTTTGCAGAAAGTTGCAACTATATTGGAGGAGGCAACAAAAGAGCATTCCAATTCTGTTCTTGCCCGGTTAACAGGTGGTGATTTCGGTGTTTTTATTCCGGATGCCTCATCATGGGATGCCGAGAGCATTGCAGATGCTGTGACCCTGAAATTGAGGCAGCTTGCAGTTGAACAATTAACACTCACAGATGATGTCGGACATATCGGGGCGGTGAGCTATGAAAGTTCAACCACTCTCGGACGTTTATTTTCAGAGGCAGACCTGGCATTGCGATCAGCCCAGCAGACAGGGCCCAATAAGTGGGAACTTTCAACAATTACAGAAGAAACAGAGAAAATGCCCCTGGGGCAGCAGCAATGGAAAGAAATCCTTGAAAAGGCTTTATCGGAACGAAAAATTGTTTTATTCGGGCAGCCTGTTGTTAAAGTTTTGGATAAGAAGAAGACGTATCATCTTGAGATATTCTCCCGTCTTATTCAGGAAGACGGCACCCTGTTAAGTGCCGGTATATTTATGCCTTTTGCAGAGCGGTTACAGCTTGTTTCATACCTGGACCGTATCGTTCTGGAAGAGGTTATGCAAATTGATACCAATGAAATAAGAGACAATAATATCGCGGTAAACATTTCATCCGCCTCGCTGGAGAACAATTCATTCAGAAACTGGGTCTATTCTGTTCTGAAAAATCTCCCTGAAAAAGCACCCCGCATCAGTTTCGAATTTGCTGAATTCGGAGCTGTCCAGAATCTGGACCTGCTTAAGGAGTTCAGTGAGACTGTCAGGGAGTATGGGCATTTTGTCGGACTCGATCATTATGGCCAGAGTTTTTCTCACCTGGGTTATCTTAAGTCACTCAGGCCGGATTATGTCAAGATTGACAGGGCCTACACCGGTGAGTTGAAGGATGAGGAAAGCGACAGCCGTTTCTTTATCGGTTCTCTCTGCAGCGTTGCGCACAGTCTCGATATTGACGTCATTGCAGAAGGGGTTGAAACAGAACAGCAATGGGCACTTCTCAAAGAGCTCAACATTGATGCTATTCAAGGATATATTGTTGCCCGGCCCAAACAGATAACCGGTGAGGCAAGCTGAAAAAAAGAAGGAAGCTGGAGATGATGACAGGGGGTGATTCTGAAGTATTCGGAATTACCCCTATAAAATATCATCCACCATCAGTGCATCTGTATCCATTTGCTGCCGTATCTGTTTTCGTTCATTGATCTTGGCCTGAGCTTCTGAAGGCAACTCGGTAAAAAGAATAATATTTTTTTTGATGAGAAGGTCTATCAGGTCTTCAAGAATACGGATAGTGCCGATATCAGAAAGGGACAGCAGTTCCATCCAGGGGTCAGTATCGACATTTTTGTTGAGAAATTTCAGGATTTCTTCATCAAGAATAGACTTCTGCTCTTCTGAACCTGTTTCCGGCTTATTGTGTAAAGCCGTTATATTCCCATCATTGTCCCTTTCAACATAAAGCATAGTCTTTCCTCACGAGGATGAGTTAGTAATTTCTTTTTTATAAGCCATTTGTAAAGTGTTATCCAACAAAAATAATAGAAATCACCATATTTTTTCACAAAATTTATTTACCGGGATTGATTAATGCGTTAAAAGAATATGTTGTCAGCAATTGTTTGGAACCATTTATTATTTTTAAATTAAAACTTCGAATCTATGCCGGAAAAAGACGAGAAAACCCCTGCAGTAGACTGGAATGCTGGAGGGGATACTGATACCCATGATGATCCGCTGTTGGATTGTCTTATGCAGCTTGCCAAATTCCATGGCAGATCTGCATCAAGGACCAGTTTAAGTTCCGGTCTGCCATTGGTTAACAATCGGCTTACTGCTGAATTGTTTCCCAGGGCAGCAGACCGTGTAGGACTTGCAGCCCGTGTCCTGCAGCGCCCCCTTACGAGAATTTCCAGCCTGCAGCTTCCTGTTGTCTTGCTCCTTGAGGACAGGAAGGCCTGTGTTCTGGTAAGTATTGATAATGGTGGGCAGCAGTTTAAAATTGTCCTGCCGGAAACCGGCATGGGAGAAAAAACAGTCACACGGCAGGAACTGGAGGATATCTACACCGGTTTCAGCATATTTGTTCGTCCAAAATTTCGCCTGGAAAGTGATGAAGTCGATAAAATCCGTCTAGGTTCTAAAAGGGGATGGTTCTGGGGAACCTTGGTCGAGCACTGGCGGGTCTACCGTGATGTTTTTGTCGCCTCGTTTTTAATCAACGTCTTTGGTCTTGTCAGCCCGTTCTTTGTTTTAAACGTTTATGACAGGGTCATACCGAACAATGCCTTTGAAACACTCTGGGTTCTGGCCATCGGTATCAGTATCATTTATGTGTTTGCCGTTATCATGAAGGGACTGCGGACATATTTTATTGATGAGACCGGCAAGAAGGTCAACCTGAAAATGTCTGCCATTCTTCTTCAGAAGGTACTTAACCTGCGCATGGAAGTCAGACCCCAGTCAATCGGCTCATTTTCAAAAAACCTGCAGGAATTTGAATCCATACGTGATTTTATCACGTCTGTTTCTATCACTGCCCTGATAGATATGCCCTTTGTGGTCCTGGCACTCCTGGTAGTCTGGTATCTTGGCGGACAAATCGTTTTTATCCACATAGCTGCTATTATTTTACTCCTGGGCTATGCCTTGATTATCCAAATACCACTGCAAAAGGCAGTGGAACATTCATTCAAGGCATCAGCCCAGAAAAATGCCATACTGGTTGAAGGTTTGGCCGGCCTGGAAGCCATTAAGATGTTTGGTGCTGAAAGCCAGATACAGAGGGCCTGGGAACAGGCAGTCAGCTATATCAATGAATGGAGCAACAAAGCAAGGCTTCTGTCGGCATCCATGAATTTCTTCTCCTTTTTTATCAATAGTATGCTTGTCGTGGTTGTGGTTGTTGCCGGTGTTTACATGATTTCCAAAGGTGATCTGACACAGGGTGGTCTCATAGCGCTGGTGATTGTATCACGCCAGACCATTGCTCCCATGTCACAGGTGGCAAACCTTGCCACCCGGTATCATCGCGCCAGGGCAGCATTGAAATCTCTGAATGAGATCATGAAACTCCCGGTTGAAAGACCGGAAGGGCAGGCATTTCTGCACAGAACACATATAAAAGGTGAGATTGAAGCAAAGAGCCTTGAGTTTGCCTATCCTAACCAGACAGTAAAGACACTGAACAATATTTCCTTGAAAATCAAGGCCAACGAAAAAGTCGGCATTATCGGTCCGATAGGTTCGGGAAAAACCACGTTTGGCAAGCTGCTGCTCGGTTTGTTTCAGCCTCTTTCCGGCATGGTCTGCATGGACGGCACTGATATCAGGCAGATTGACCCTGCTGACCTGCGACACAGCATAGGATATGTTTCCCAGGATATAACACTTTTCCGCGGGACTGTTCGCGATAATATCATCATGGGAGCCCATGATGTCGATGATGCGACGATTCTGCGTGTTGCCGATCTTTCCGGAGTGAGTGGATTCGTCAAGAAGAATGCCCTGGGTTTTGATATGGAAGTAGGGGAGATGGGCAGAGGACTTTCCGGAGGCCAGAGGCAGTGCGTTGCTGTGGCCAGGGCAATGCTCTATGATCCGCCGGTCCTCGTGCTTGACGAACCGACAAGCAACATGGATAACAGGTCGGAAGTTCTGTTGCGGGATAATTTATCCAAGGTGATAGCACACAAGACCCTGGTATTGATAACCCACAGGGCCTCACTTCTTGCAATGGTTGACCGTCTTATCGTGATTGATAATGGAATTATCGTGGCAGATGGTCCCAAAGCCTCTGTTATGGAGGCTCTTAAAAGGGGCCAGTTAAACCTTTAATCCAAGGTAAAAGAGTTGTCGGAATCCAAAGAAAAGAAAAAGCCTTCCTCAAGTAAGTTGTTCTATCGTATGCAGGCAGAGGACATAGACCTGGCGACTGATATACGCGCAGCGATCATGGCTCAGAGCCCAAGGGGCGGACGTGCCATTATCTGGGTAGTCCTGTTGCTTTTGGTGTTTTTTATTGCCTGGGCCTATTATTCAGAAATAGAACAGGTTACCCGAGGGTCAGGCAAGGTGGTCCCCTCCTCCCAGATACAGGTAGTGCAGAACCTTGAAGGAGGCATCCTGGCTGAAATCAATGTCGACGTCGGTCAACTTGTCAAAAAAGGCCAGCTGTTGCTGCGTATAGATAAAACACGATTTTCCTCCTCATTTAATCAGAACCGGGTGAGGTATCTTTTATTCAAGGCAAAGGCGGCAAGATTGCTGGCAGAAGCAAATGGAACAAATTTTAAAGTGCCGAAAGAGGTCACTGAAGAGAGACCGGAAATAGGGGTTCGTGAAAAAGAACTGTTTGTTTCAAGAAAGAATGAATTCGATTCCTCGATGCAGAGATTGCAGCAACAGGTCAAGCAGAGAGAACAGGAAAACAAGGAATTAACGACCAAGCTTGAAGAGTTAACCAGAACCTATGCCCTGTTAACAAAGGAACTTGAATTGACCCGGCCGTTGGTTGAGCAGGGCGCAGTCTCGGCAGTTGAAGTCATGCATCTTGAGCGTCAGGGCAGTACTATGCTGGGAGAAATTGATACGATTAAACAGACAATCCCCAAGGCCGAGTCCAAGCTGCGGGAATCCGAATTGGCACTCCGGGAGAACCAGCTTGCCTTTTATAATAAGTCCAAAGCCGAATTAAATGAAGTGCTGGCAGAACTTGAAGATGTCTCTGCTTCCGCAACAGCTATTGAGGACCGCTTACGTCGAACCAATGTTCTCTCCCCTGTGACAGGAACCATCAACAGGCTTCTGGTCAATACTGTCGGTGGTGTAATCCAGCCGGGCATGGACCTTGTTGAAATTGTCCCCCTGGAAGATACCCTGGTTGTTGAAGCCAGGATCAAGCCTGCCGACATAGGTTTTCTCAGGCCGGAGCAGGAGGCAAAGGTAAAGTTTACTGCATATGATTTCACCATTTATGGCGGTCTCGAAGCAAAACTCGAGCATATCAGTGCAGACAGCATAACTGATGAAAAGGGTAACAGCTTTTACAGCGTACGATTGCGGACCACCAAGAACTATATCGGCCTTGAAACCAACCCTCTCCCGATTATTCCCGGCATGGTGGCTTCAGTTGATATCCTTACCGGCAAAAAAACGATTTTATCCTACCTTTTGAAGCCTATTCTGCGGGCAAAATATATGGCATTGAAGGAACAATAATCATGGCTATTCTTTTGAGCAGCGCGAATGATTCGGTTATTGACAGATGGGCAGGCCTTCTGAAAGACAAGTATGAACTCGATCAGGCAAACACTTTAAGTGAACTGAGAAGCTGCTGTACTGATGAGAAGTTCGCCCTGATCCTCCTGCACCGTCCCCTGGTGGATACGGAAACCTTTGTTGAAATACGGCGTTTGAATCCGCTGTGCAGGATTTTCCTGCTCTCCGATAAACCAAATGAAGAGGAAGGCTTGACCTTTCTCAAGCTGGGAATTGTCGGCTACGCAAACACCTATATCTCTGCAGAACGCCTTGCAGAAGCCACCCGGGTTGTGTCAAGCGGAGCGGTCTGGCTTGGCCAGAAGGTCATGCAGCGTTTGATACTTGATTCCTATAACAGGGCCAAAGAAAAGGCGGCCTCTGAATCTGAAGAGAAGCTGAAAAACCTGACCCAACGTGAGCGTGAAATTGCCAATCTCGTGGCCCAGGGACAGTCCAACCTGGAAATCGCCGCAAACCTTGATATCGCAGAACGCACGGTCAAGGCTCATTTGAGCTCAATCTATGAAAAGACTAAGACGGGGAGTAGGTTGAACCTGGCGTTGTTGATTAACAGGGGGTAAATTTTTATCCTGTTGAACTGAATTTTTGAACCACAAAAAAATACCGTGAAAGTTTGAAACATAACTTTCACGGTATTTTTTTGTTTAAAATTTGTCTGTTAGTTAAATGTCAGTTGCGTCAGGATCATCATCACCCAAAAGGCTTGTCAGATCAGTAGGATCAACAGTGTCAAAATCAACATTATCGAAAGTTACACTACCAATTTCGATATCTCCACTGTCAAAGAGAAGCAGCTTGGCTTTTCCGTCTTCACTTTCGACTATGAGATCACCAAGTGGATCACCGGTTGCATCCCCGAGGTGGTCGTAATCAGGAACACCACTGATATCAAGATCGTCACCTTCAGACCTATCATAATCTTTAATGGTGTCATCCCCTTGACCTGCTTTAAAGGTGTCTCCACCTTCATTGCCCCAGAAGATATCCTCTCCGGTATTTCCTGTCAGGATATTATCTGCTTCATTACCTACAAGTGTTCCGGAAGTATTATTAGCAACAGTTAGGCTAATACCATCACCATCTACATCAGCATCTTGAATAATATGATCCTCAGGGCTCAGATGCACACTGATACCATCATCAATATTCACCGAATCACCGTCGCCATCATAAAGTACAATGTCAAAGTTAATATCGGTTGCTGCACCTGGATCAAATACTGAAGCACCAAACCCTCCTAAAGAGAATGAGTTGTCAAGCAATTCTCCGCCATCCACATAAGTATACTCGATTGTAGTCATGCCCCCCACGGTAAAGACCACAACAGAGTCACCATCATTAATCTCAGTTATTTCTACAGTATTGTCTCCATTGAAAGTTACCCGACTATCAGGAGCAGCTGTTGTTATTTCAACGCCATTTATTTCTACAGCAATAATTGTAGTATCTATTGCACCACCATAGTCACCAACAATATTATCTTCAGGAGATGAATAGTCTTCGTCAACATGTGTACTAATTAATACTGTACTTAAGTCTAACTCGCTACCACTACTGGTGAAAGTGACTTGTGCACCGTTAACAAGTACATGACCGTCAAAAGTGTGTCTTGTATCACCACTACCGCCATAAGGCTTGCTATCATCTACAGTAGTAACAACACCGTCGATAAAATCAACCCTGACACCCTCATTAGCTCCAATATCTTGTCCACCACCTCCACCGAAGCCGCTTGCACCAATCTCATTGGCAGTACCGTTTGTACTGGTTGCTACGCCAGTCGGCGTAACGAGCACACTGGGCAGATCATTACCTGATTCATCGGTGTAGTATGTAAATGCTTTATTAGTACCAGAGAAAGACCAGGTGCCTTCGAACGTGTTAAATTCGCCTGCACCACCATCAATCTGCTGATGCAAGGTAAATGTGTAATTGTCAGGGTCTTCACTGGAGAGCAATTCAACAGTGAAGACTTTAGTTGTGGATTGTTCCGCAATAATATAATCAGCAGTAGGAGCTTCGGGATCTAACTCCTCTTCCCAATTATATGTTGAACCTACTAACGTTTCCCCGCTTCCAGAAATATACAGATAGATTTCACTTCCTGCATTTGCAGTCAGTAGGCTGTCAACACCATGTTGAGTTTCTGTATTAAATTTAACAGTTCCACCCTCTTGGTCTGCACCCATGTTGTTATCAATGTCAAGGTCAATGTCAAGTGGCCTGGTATCAGATTCTTCTGGATCAGATACTTGATTAACGAGGTATGCATCATCCGGGGTGATCGCACTCGGTCCGTCATCACTGAAGAGGATCTGGTCGCCAATATCCGTGCTCGCCGTATCGGTATCACCGTCACCATCGGTCGCGGTAACCACGGCACTGAGTACATTATTACTCATGCCGGCGACCTCGTCATGGCTGTCACCGCCTGTCGGGTTCGTGACTGAAGCATACTGCGCCACACTCACCGTGCCATCAGAAGAGTCAATGGCTATTGCAAAGGCTGCCTCGCCGTCCGCATCACCACCGTTAATGCGACCAACCACCAGGCCGTTTTCTTCATACAGGTAGATGTCCGTACCATCAGTGGTATCCAGGCCGGAATCAACACCGATTGCCGCTGCTGTTTCATCCTCCGGAGTCTGAGGATCATCTTCGACTGCCGGGGTAAACCCTTCTACCTTCAGTGAGAAAACAGCTGAGGTGTTCTCGTCATCCGCACCATAGTCCGTTGTATCGGTAACCAGAGGCGCCGTACCCTGGGCATACTGTACTGCACCTTCCGTAGCAACCAGGTCACCTGAGGTGTCCGTCACACCACTGAACAGTGCAATGACTCCTGCATCTGTGGTGTCGTCGTCCTCAGCATCCACACCGTCAGTCTCATCCACCGTAACAGTGTTAGCCACATCTGTCGGAACATCGTCGATTACCTCTTCATGGGTAGCTGCAACAATATCTGCACTCGGCCCGTCATCACTGAAGAGGATCTGGTCGCCAATATCCGTGCTCGCCGTATCGGTAT
>JBHPCH010000064.1:0-14990 GCA_042576125.1 Thermodesulfobacteriota bacterium | reverse complement strand
CCGAATTCTTTTCTATAGAAATCCCTCATCCAGAAATGGATGGGGGATTTTTTTTATGATGAGATGGGGTGAGCAATTGGGAATATCAATAAATTAAAAAAAGATGCTGTCCTCAATAAAGTAAGTTCCGGTTTGTCCAGTAATTTCGAAATCCACCAGAACACCGGACTTCTGAAAAATCTTGGTCCGAATCCTTCACTATCCATCCCGGGAAAACCAGAGAAGTATTCGCAAGAAACATTATGAGCACTATTTCGGTTAACACAAACCCTGTAAATGAAAGAACGGTTGCTATAATTAAAACAATCGATCCTAAAGCGGCAAATCTCATTAAATATTTTACCCGCAATGTTTGCCTTTTATACATGGAGCAAAAAGCTTCACGAAACACCTGATGATATTCACTTAGTATCGAGTTCCCAGACACCCTCCCAGGGTTCCGGCAGCCTGTCAGGAAACTCCTGGCATTTTAACACATAGCGCTTTGCGGCACTGTCCCGGTCAGCAGTTTTGCCGAACTCAGCCAATGCCTGCTTGATATTTCCCTCATAAAAATAAAAAAGAGCCCGATTGAATGATTCGTATTGTTTTTCTGAGCCGTTCCCGGTAAGCGACAAAGGTTCAAATACCCTGACTGCCTCTTTTTTACCGACAACTCTCAGTTTTGCCAGTTCACGGCATACTATGTTTTTTTGTAGTTTTTGATAGGTGAATTCTGAAATCATCGTATAGGTTCCGAATTGTTTATTTGCACCTTCAAGTCTTGCTGCAAGATTGACCGAATCTCCGAGAACCGTATAATCAAAACGGGTTGATGATCCCATATTGCCCGCAACGGCAAAACCGGTATTGACTCCGATCCTCATTTTCAGGGTTTTGCCGTATTTTTTTAATAATTCAGGCCTGAGTTGATCCAACCTCTGTTGACATCTCAAAGCGGCCCTGACGGCTCTTTCAGGGTGATCCTTTATATCAAGCGGCGCATTCCAGAATGCGATAATGGCGTCCCCCTCAAACTTGTCAACCGTGCCCTTCTCCTCCAGTATTATATTGGTCATCTCTGTCAGGTAATCATTGAGCAGTTGTGTAAGTTCAACAGGTTCAAGTCCTTCAGAAATAGTCGTGAATCCTTCCAAATCCGAAAAAAGGAAAGACAGTTCCTTTCTCTCCCCCCCAAGCTTAAGCTTGTCAGGACTCTCCATAAGCTGGTCGATAACAACCGGGCTTAAATAATGTTTAAAAGAATGCCTGATAAACCTTTCCTGTTTACCAACCACCAGATAACGGTGAATGATTGATAATGCCGTTCCGGTTATAACTGATAATTCTATCGGAATCAGTTTGAAATCATAACCAAGCCTGTAAAAAAGTAGTGCCAGACTCACAGGGAATAAGGGTATCAGCACAGCCGTTACAATCTGGGCTCTTTGTTTTTGGAAAAAGGTAAGAAAAAAGGTTGCCGCCAGGGTCAGCAAAATTATTTTGAAAACGGTCTGGGGAACAGTGACCGGTTTTATGAAATCTTCGGCCAGCAGGTTATCAAGAAAGGTTGCATTTATTTCTACCCCTGAAAATGCACCGTCTGTAGGAGTGGGTCTGAGATCATGCAGACCGGGTGCCGTAAATCCGAAGAACACATATTTGCGGTCCATATCCTTTTCGACTTCATCCTCTCCTATCTCTTTATTCAACAGCTGAAATTCTTTGCGGATAATCGAAGCCGCACTTACTATCCTGTAGGTCCCTTCCGGTTTCCTGTAGTTGAGCAGGACTCTGCCTGCAGAGTCTATAGGTATCACATGCCCGTCAAGTACTATCCGGTTGTGCTGCACAAAAATTTCGGCGTCAGGGTGGGTCGTCAGATATGCCCCTCCTCCAAGTGCAGGAAGAGGTATATTGTCAAAAAACACAAAGGGAAGAATTTTTCTATATATCCCGTCATTGTCAGGCTGATGGTGAATATTGGATAGTACTATTTCCCGGTTAAGTATATCCGGAATTGGGAACGTCGCCATGTCATAAGAAGAAATTAAACTCTGTGAGCCATTTTCCCCCTGAATATCAAAATCCGGCCTGGGAACATCTTCCGGCCAGGTTTTAAAATGACCTGTTTTATTTGAAGGGAACACTGAACCAAGAGAAAAATTTTCCGCCTTGAGCATGGCCTCTTTCAGTTTCATGTCGTCCGAGACACCGAAATTCGAATTTTCAGTAAACAGAACATCGAAGCTGATGGATTTGGCCCCACGGCGAACACAGTTGTTTATGATTGCAGCAAAAAGTTCTCTGGGCCACGGCCAGCCGATATACATATTCTCGGAAACCCAGTCGATACTGTTCTGGTCTACGACAACTAGGATTATTTCATCACTGAAGGATGACCGACCAGCAAGGAGTGAAGCCCTCAGATCGTAGGTTTTACCCTCAATGCTGCTGAGAAGGCCGCTGAACCAGACAATAACAGCAACCGAGACACCTACAAGACTGTGGATCAGGACATGTTTCCAGGTGATACTGAAGGATTTTTTTCCCATCAGTTTTATTATTGCAGGAGTTTTCTTTCTTGCTTAAACATTTTTCATTGCCGCCTGAAACCGTTTTTGCTGTTCATCGTTAAATGCCGGTTTCACATCAGTGGTAACAATTGCAGATAAGTCCTCTATTCTGGATTTTGGGGAAGGATGGGTTTTGGCAAAATCAAGCCCTTCCGGTTTGAGCCTTGCATCCATGAGCTCAAGCATATCACGCAGACTTCTCTGGTTATAATCCAAACGTTTCATTATGGTAACTGCAGATTTATCAGCTTCTCTTTCAAAAGAACGCGAATAACCGCTGTTTATCATGGTGGTGGTGATATCATTGATTGAATCTTCAAAAACAGTCACAAGTTTGGCAAAATCAGCATCGGCAAATGTCTTTGTCGCCTCCGTTCCTATTATTGTCAGGGCCTCAATCTTCCTGCTCTTTTCAATCGCTTTGATACCGTGCCTGTTCTGCACGTGTCCAATTTCATGAGCCAGGACAGCGGCAAGCTCCCCCTCATTCTGACAGCAGCCGAGCATACCTCGGGTCACAAAAATATGCCCTGCAGGAGTTGCAAAAGCATTTATTTCTTGAGAATCAAGGATCAGCATATGGTATCCATTAAATGTTTCAGGCAGGTCGGAGGCTTGTGCCAGAGTCTGCCCGACGGCATTAATATACATGGTTGCCTGTTGATTAGCATACGGTTTGTATTTATCGACAACTACCGCCCCGACAGTCCGGCCAATGTAATATTCCTGTTCCGGCGTAAAATCCTTCATGGCCTTCACCACAGCCCTGCCGGATCTTATTATGGCATCCGAATGCTGGCTGAGTTGTGATAGAGTTGAACCGATATCCGGGGGAACACATGCTGTCAGGAGTGCATTCAAAGTATATGCTGTTGTGCCTGCAAGACCTATTTTACCGGCGTAATTAAGAAAGTCACGTCGTGTGTATTTCTTTATCATTATACACCTCCATTAACTTTTCATTCCGCCCCGTCTGACAAAATTGTCGATATCACTCTGGGATACGACAATTGTTTCCATTTTGTCAATCCAGGAAAAATCAAGTTTTTTGTCCTGCCTGTATTTGTCTTCAACCTGCCTATTGAATCCTTTTCCGGCGAGAGCTATTTCATCATTTGAAGCCGCTTCTTCTATGTCCCTACTTTCAGGATTCAGGATTATTTTCCTTTTAGATAGAGCAGAGACATGTACCCACCCAATATTTTTCCCGGGAGGCGACACTTCAATCCATGAGTCTTCTTCTCTGGCAACCTCCACCCTGTCGCCATACTCTAAATTCGTCACAACCTTGCCAAGAAAAGTCGGCTTGCTGCGCAACTGGCACTGTTTTACCTGAACACTCATCGCTTTAGCCATAGCACTGTTCCTCATTTTAGGGGTTAGTTGGAGAATGGGAGCGATTTTTATGTATATAGATATAATAGATATAAGTGAAGATATATAGAAACAGATATTTGCTTGTCAAGCAAGTTTATCATAATCAGGCCTGTTTGAAATCACCACGGCATTAAACTCATTAATGTAATATTTGCTTATGAGGGAGCCCCAATCCTTGCATCCAGTGCAACACGGTAGTTATCTATAAAGCCAAGAGCATTGGTTGCAGCTACTGGGATCCATGTGTAAAATGATAATTTTCAGCAATGGCTGATCTATTGGTGATAAATAATCCTTTTTTTCGCCTGCGCTAAAATCCTGGGCGAGTTTATGAATCAGAAACAATGAGGGTGAAGAATTTCATCACTCACTTTCACTTCAACCATGCAGGGAGGTCAGAAGGCAAAATCCTGTGCAGAATTCAATTATTGCTGTCAAAAAAAAACCGCGGTATCCCGCGGTTCCTTAATTATTAACTGCAATGCTGTTAACGTTTAACAACATCCGATTTCAAGAAAGTTGAAAACCTCGTCATCAGGTAAGGCCGGTTTCTTTTCCAGCCTGCTTCCAGTAAAACTGCATTCCTCGCGCAACTCGCTTAAACGATCGTCAAGCTCCGTCTGCAGGATATGAATACCCTCGATATGGGACTGCAGTTTGTACTTGTTAATTGACGGTTCTTTATCAAATTTCTCCGATACCTCATGGAGCCTGTTGCGCCACGAGGATAGCTCCCTATCCATTTCACAACAATAATCCAAGCTTTTCATGGCACACCTCCTATTTAACTACATATTACAGTAAGCAGATTTATTATATCAACCATATGTCCCGGCTCAATAAAATTGCCTTGGCTCTATGGATTTTCCTCTATATAAAAAAGTAAGAATGATTCCTAAAAAGTCCAGCTGGTCTCTTGGATAACAGTCCGACCGATGGTGCATTGCAGATTGAATGGCTGTAATCGAAAAGGCACCAAGACTTCGGACATCATCAAACGGTCCATATATCCTGGCTTGAATTGTAACTTGCAGGCTTCGTCAACAGATTTTTAAAATTTCCTGCTGCGGAAGATGCTGATAACCACAATTAGCCCCGGCTTGCAGATAATCTTTTACGTTTTCATGAGTTACGCCACTTACGATATATGATCAAAGGGGCCCAGAAATTCTCATATATATTGAGGACAGCCAAGAATTCTACAAGGAAAGACCTTTGCCATGGCAGTACTCACCACCTATGCCTGATAAACTTCGGTAGGAGACAGTACTCCAGCAACTATTGGAATATCTATGCTTCAGGCAAATCTTACAACATCTAAATCAACGTTCGGGGTCACGAAGAACATGGCGACGGCTTCATATGTTCTTTTTGCTTCTGGAAGGTTGCGAAGGGTTCCCTTGTCCAAGTACTTCCCGGGCGGGACCTTATCCCTGTTGCCGGCAATTATTTCTATAGCCCCAGGGTTGTTTCATTATCACTTCAATTGGCTGCAACCTGCAACAAAAGAAGCCATCACAGGAGCCTAAAAATCATTAATGCCCATACAACGCAGGATACCTATAATGGGTACTCCAATCACAAAATGTAGAGGTCCCCTAAGATCATTGTTTGTCCTCAAAGTTAAGTAACTCATTACAACGTCATATAGACTTTGAAAAGTTCATCAGGGCTCTTGCCAAGAGCATAGGGGAGAGGGCCCCAGAGACTTGTGTAAAATCCCGCCCCAACTGCTGGGTGGAAGGTCGAAGCCCAGGGAAAGGCTTTCAAAGTAATCGTCTCCAGGGCCTGAAATCGAGACGGATTCAATTCCAGAATGTTGGTGTTGTTTATCGGCATGATGAGAAAATCCCCCTGTCCTGGTGCAAAATGCCTAAAATCGACGGCATGGAAACCATATGAGTCCATATAATATTGGAATCCCCAATGGCCCTGATACCAGACAATTCCTTGGTTCTTGCCGTATTTATCATGAATGATTGAGGCAGCTATTTTCTGGTTGTTGGCGAGAGACATGTCGGCCAAGCCAATAATCATGGCAAGCGACAGACTCACCGCCGACGACACGATTACTTTTGTCAAGTAGAAGGATGGTCTGTTTATCACAACAAGCCTCCGAACCGTTAAGAGTGAGAGGGCTGGAATCATCGGCAATATGCTCCTGCTGTTTGTGGTCCAGTTCAGATAAACGGCAAAAATAAAAGTGCCTAATATGAGGGAAGAAATAAGGATGCTTAAACCATCTTTCCGGTAAAGCGGCTCAATAATGGCGAGGATGAGTATTTGGAGGCCAGTGCAGCAAAAAACTGCAAACTGCAAGGAAAACAACAAATTTCTCTGTTCCGGACCGAATTCAAATCCTGGAAACAATGCACTGTAGAAGATGGCGGTGAACAGCATTATACAGAGAACAGCTGTCGCTAAAGCTCCCAGCTGTCTTCGCCAGAGAAATGGGGTGAGCAAAAGGATACCGGGGGAACAGCCTCCCATAAAAGAAAATCCAATAATGGTTTTCTTGATAAAGCTTACAGGATCCTCCACACCGAAGGAAGCGGCATAATGGCCCGCACCTAGTAAAAGACCGTGCCCGTACAGAGCATTGGTCCACATTTCATATCCGAAAATTGCCGCAACAGGAATCAGGAAGTAGAACAGCCATGTCCCGATTTTTTGTTCTTCCCACACCGTGTAAATGATCAAAAGCGGGATTAGAGTGACGCCGAAATATTTTGTAAACGTTGCCAAACAGATAGAGAACGCGGCAATCGGCAGCAGAAAAGTTTTATTCTCCTTCCTGCCGATAATCCAAAAAATCATCGCCCAGAGATAAAAAGCAAGCATCAGAGTGTCGGACATAATGGTGGTTGCCGTGACCAAAAAAACAGGCGAAGAAATCGTGATCAGAGATGCGGTCAGGGGTGGGAGCTGAAAAATCCGCGCCAAGTAAAACACCCCAACCGTTACACCCAGTGCCGGGAGCAGGAAAGCAATATGAAGTGTTATTTCACTGTTATTGAAAAGTTCGGAAATAAGAGCGATAAAGTAAGAGACAATGGGTGGATTTTGGTTAATTGACGACATCGGCATAACTGTTCCGTACCAGTTCGCATCAAATCCATAAAAATCAAATGGAGCAGTCCTGATCTGCCGGGCTGCCCAGAGGAAAAGAGTTTCATCGATATTGAAGGCTTTTGTAAGAAACGGCGTCAGGAGCAAGATGGTCATGGCCGCAACAATTGCCGGGCGGCTGATACCATCGATTAGTTTTTCTTTCATGTGCATGACAGTTCGGTGAGTTTGTAATGCGCGAAATAAACACACTTCCCGGTAAGCCGCTTAAGGTGAGTCGGCTGGGTACAATGGCGAAGAGAGCCATTTCATTTTTGCCAGTCGAAAGGTGATCGCGGTTGCCAGACAGCCAAAACCATACCGGACACTTCTGCTGAAATTAATCGATGAGGCCTCGGCAAAATACTTTGTCGGACAACTTATTTCAGCGATTTGGTAGCCGAACCAGACAATTTGGGCCAACATCTGATTATCAAACACAAAATCGTCGGAATTATTGTGCAGCGGCAATTTCTCAAGAAGTTCCCGTGAAAAGCCACGGTAACCGGTATGGAATTCAGAGACCTTAGTGTTGAGGAGTATATTTTCAACAAGGGTCAGGAAACGGTTGGCCACATATTTCCACACCGGCATCTTCCCTTCAAGGGCATACCCGCCAAGAATTCGTGAACCCAATACACAATGATAGAGTCCGCAGGCAAGCATAGAGGCCATGGCGGGAATCAGTTTGGGAGTGTACTGATAGTCGGGATGAACCATGATAATGATGTCGGCACCAACTTCAAGGCCGATTTTGTAACATGTTTTCTGGTTACCGCCGTAACCGGTATTTTTTTCATGTTTATGAAAAATAGCATGGGGAAGTTCCGAGGCGATTGTGGAGGTCCGATCGCAACTTGCATCATCGACGATGACCACCTGGTCGACAATTCCATGGGCCATAACCTCCTCATAAGTTTTGCGCAAGGTGGCCTCGGCATTGTAAGCAGGCATAATGACGACGATTTTTTTGTTCTGAATCATAGTGGAAAATTATTGTCCGGTCCGGTCCGAATGCGGCGGTCCACTCTCCGTAGGGCCGGCTCCATTCCGCCACCAGATCTTATTTTTCAGGAGAAATTTCCGTGCGCCCTCATTTCCCAGGCGGGCGGCAACAACAAGATCCTTCACCGCTTTCTTATATTCTTTGTTCTTCAAGTATGCAAGTCCCCGGTTGGCAAAGGCATTGGAATCGCTGGGATCGATCTCTGCAGCCCTGGTAAAATCATAAATGGCTGGAAGATATTTGCCAGCGTCAAAATAGGCGCCTCCTCTGTTTATGTAGGGCGTATTGGACGCTCCCTCGGGGTAGAGGTGAATTTGACGGCTCCATAGTGCAATAGAATTATGCCATATCCGGATCTGCTGTTGAAGAAGAACAATATTGACCAGGATGTAACAGGCCATTAGAGCAATAAAAACATTCCTGCTTAGCCGCGCATAACCAGCCTGCCGGCAGCTGGAAATTCCTATCCTTGCGCAGACAATTCCCCCCAAAAACGCCAAAGCAAGGCCCGGGAAATATGTGTAGCGATCGGCGGCAAACTGGTGACCAGTCTGAAAAAGGCCGCTAATTGGTAATATTGTCAACAAATAATAGATCCAGATAATCAGGTATATTTTTGAAAATTTTGCAAGGTAAATCAAAACGCCTGTCAACAGGATAACGATCCCAAAAGCAGCTAAATGATGGACAGGGAGAGCAGATTGCATATTTTCGATTGTGTAAAGCGGCGCCAAGTCCATGGGAAGCAATGACTTGCTTAAATAAAAGATTGCGACATAAGACGCCGAGCCTATACGAGCGATAAGGGGGATATCTTCCACCGAAAACATGGCTCCCGTTTTTTTTTGAAAAAAAAGGGTCACCAGAGAAACAATTGCCGATAAAAGAAAAAAAGGGATCTTTTCCTTAATCAGGAGCCACTTGTCCCTGAAGGGAGAGGTAAGGGAAAAACGCTGGATAGGGTAGAAGTCAAAAATCAACAAGACAACGGGCAGTGTCACCAGCATCGATTTAGACATCAGACCACAGGCGAAATAAAAGAGACTCCTACGGTAATAATGTTTTTTGTGCAAGAGAAGCTGATTTGGTTGCCTGGGCGAGCAGTATAACAGATATGAATAGATGGATAAGAGCCCGAAAAAAAGAAACATAACGTCACGGCGTTCGGATATCCAGACCACACTCTCCACCCGGAGTGGAGAGATCCCGAAAAAAAGCGCCCCGCATGAAGCCGCGATTACTGCGAACTTTAGATCTTTTTCCCCAACCAAGGGTTGACGGGAACCTGCGGCGAGGATTAGCTTCATGAACACCAACGCTACTAGAAAAGTATTACAGGTATGAAATAGGATACTGGTTAAATGGTGTCCTGCAGGGTTGAACCCATAAAGCGCATAATCAATACCATGGGATAAGAGAGCCAGCGGTGTCCAGTTGCCTTGAAATGGATGAATAACCCATTGCCAGAATTCCGGGGTCCATATCTTGATGTTGGGGTTCTCATAGACAAATAAATTGTCATCCCAGTGGACGAAACCGTTTAGGACAGCCGGTAGAAAGCAGAGAAATACGACAAAGGCCATAAGGACAAACCAGCCATATCGGCCGTTGCCCGGAACTCTGAAGATATTCAATCGTGGAACGTAATTTAGACTCATCTTTTTTCAATTCTGGTTTACCACCGATATCTTGCTTGACAACTCAGACAATTTCCCCAAAAACATAAATCATCACAGAGCCGAAAACAAGATGAGATGATAAATACGGCTGAGTCAGTTTAGCACATCCAGTCTGGTTGGCCGAACTGTCGGTATTACCATGTAAATGGTAGCTAGAATTGGCAATATTGTAAATTTGGGGGTTAATTTTTTAAAATTTCCTGCTGCGGAAGATGCTGATAACCACAATTATGCCGAGAAAAGCAGAGATAAGATATCCAACAAGACCGATAGCAGGATAGCCGAAGATAAGCGGCTTCACGCCTGTGGTGATAATCATTGAACTGCCAATAATAAGGGAAGCGAGGATAATGGAAAAGGAAAGACGGTTGCTGAGATTATCCAGACTCTTCTGCAGGCCGCTTAAATTTTCATGTCTGAACCTTATATTCAAATCCCCCTGTTCAATTTTCTGCAGAATTCTTTGAATAGCACCGGGCAAATTGCTTTGCAGCTTAAAATAAAAACGTAGCTGCCTGGAAAAGCGCCGCCAGACCTGAGAAGGTTTCCAGCGTTCAGTCCCGAGCCGACGAACAAAGGGTTCGATTTCAGCAATGACATCAAGTTCCGGATAAAACTTCCTGGCCGTACCCTCTGCTGTTACCATAGTTTTGAACATTAAAGCCAGATCACTGGGGAGCTTAATATGATGGGTCCGGAGCATGTTGTTCAGGTCCATGAGGAGTTGTCCCAGGTCCAGTTTGCCAACAGGCACACTATGGTACAGATGAAGAATTTCCAGAATATCACGCAATAACAACCGCTCATTGATTTGCACAATATTGGCACCGGTAAGCGAGACCAGAATGTCTAAAACCTTTTCCGCCTCCATGTCAACGATAGCGGAAATCAACTCCACCAGCTCATAACGTGTTTCAGACGGCAGAATACCAACAACACCCCAATCGATCAGGCAGAGCTCCTTATCGTCAACAACAAGGAAATTTCCTGGATGGGGGTCGGCATGAAAAAAGCCGTTTTCAAGCACCTGTTTGACAACCACTCTGAGTCCGGTTTGGCCGAGTTGCTCACGCTCCTCAATTTTTTCAGGGTCTAAATCTTTAAGCTTGACTCCATCAATCAAATCCATGGTCAAAACAGAAGATCTGGTCCAGGACTCATAGACTTGAGGGATAATTACATCTTTTTCACCAGCCATATTCTGGCTGATAATCTGCATATTTCTGGCTTCAAGGGTAAAATTAAGTTCACGCAGCAAGGCCCGTTTGAGTTCCTTGACCAGGTTGACGAGATCATAGGTACGGGCAAATTCCAGATGTTCAGACAAGTGCGGGACAGCACCTTCTAAAATCTGCAGATCAATCTCCACAGTTTTCACAATATCCGGACGTCGTATCTTCAGGGCAACCGGCAGGTTTTCCTCTTTAAGAACTGCTCGATGAACCTGGGCAAGGGACCCGGCAGCCAAAGGCTCTTCTTCAATAACACTGAATATTTCCTCTAGGGGTTTGTCGAGGGCCTTCTGCAGAACCCCTTTTATCTCATCAAAAGAAACAGGGGCTACACTATCCTGCAGCTTTTCAAGTTCATTAATAAGATCACTAGGCAGAAGATCCCCTCGTAGGCTCAGAATCTGGCCGAATTTAACAAAGGTGGGGCCAAGTTCTTCCAAGGTGTGACGTAATCGCTCCCATGTGCTCACCTCCGGAAGGGCAGCCCTGGTTTTATGTATAAGGGCCATTCCCGGCAGCTGCAGACGCTCGGCAACATCATCAAAGCCATACTTGAACAGTACGGTGACAATATCACGAAAGCGGCCTAACCTTGAAAGAGCCAGGATATCCATCAATCTTTCCTATTTTTTCGCTGTTTTCTTTTCTTTCGGACCTTCCACAGCTTTCAGACGGAGATCAAGCGCTTTAATTTTCTTCTCCAGTTTCTTTACATCACTGGCCTTGCTGATGTCCATATTCTCGAGAAAACCCTTTACTGTTTCCTGCAGGCGGGATTCAAAGTCAGTCCACTGCTTTTCACCACTGTCCAACAGTTCCTTCCCCATCTTCTCTGCTTCCTCGCGGGACATCTTTCCTTCTTCAACAAGTTTCTCCAAAACACTTTCCAACTTTGTCTTGGTGACAACCGCAAGTCCTAAACCGGCAAACAGACTTTTCTTGAAGATTTCAAACATGGCTCACCTCCCTGGTATTTTTTTGTAACGTCATCATAATTATTCTATGGTAAACGATTTCCTACCCACTAAACAATCAACTTGATTAGAAAAACTTTACTTTATAATACTTAATCGATCAAAAAAATCTTCACAAATTCCCTTAAAGGTGTTTTTGTGTCTGCCTGTCTTAAAAAAATATAATTTTTTAGATTCACTATTACTTATTTTTCTAAAAGAACATGACAAATGATAAACATTTTTCTGCGCTGGTCCTTGCAGCCGGCCTCGGCACCAGGATGAAGTCATCAAAGGCCAAGGTACTGCACGAGGTACTCGACAAGCCCATGATCCTGCTTGTCATGGACACGATCAAAAATCTCTCCCTGGATCACACGTACGTCATTATCGGCCACCAGAAAAAAAAAGTGTCAGAACTGGTTGAAGAATACCAGGCAGGCTGCATTGTCCAGGAGGAACAGCTCGGCACCGGCCATGCTGTTCTCTGCGCGGAAAAAGAACTGGCTGACATCGGTGGCTCTGTGCTGATCCTCAGCGGTGATGTGCCTTTGATCCGGGCCGGGACATTACAGGCGATGCTTGCTGATCATGCTCGAAACAAACCTGTCCTGACACTTATGACTACAACAATGGATGACCCCACAAATTACGGCAGGATAGTTCGCAGTACTCAGGGTGAACTCTTAGGGATCGTGGAAGAAAAAGATGCCACAATCGAACAAAAAAAAATCAGGGAGATCAATGCCGGCATATACTGTGCTGAGATACCTTTTCTTTTTGAGGCCTTGAAGAAAGTTGGCACAGACAATAAGCAGGGCGAGATGTATCTGACCGATATAGTCAAAATTGCCATTGATGCCGGACTTCAGGTTGATACCTTCTCCGGGGCAAGCAGTGAAGAGGTGTTAGGCATTAATTCCAGGGAAGAACTGGCAAGGGCAAACGAGTATCTTAAGCAGTTAAAAAACAAGCAGCAAAGCAAAACTTAATACATCTAATGACAAGCAAATTTTTTTCATTTCTGCTAGAAATACTGCTTCTTCAGAACAGATAAATTTATGCAGACAGCGACATGTTAAAAGTAAACGAGCAGACAGTCACATATCAGGATGGCATCAGGCTCAAGGACCTGGTTGAAACCTATAAGCCCGGGGCAGATCTTTTCATTGTCAATGGTTTTCCGGCTTCACAGGATACTGTGCTTGCTGATGGTGACACCTGCTGTCTGATCAGACGCAGTGAGACACCGACAGAAAAAGAAATGGAAAGCCTGCTGGTGGCACGCCATACACCAGGAGTGCATGAAGCTGTCAAAGAGGCAACCGTTGGCATAATGGGGCTTGGCGGACTCGGCACAGTTGTCGCCGGCGCCCTTGTGCGGATCGGAGTCGGCAAAATGATCCTGGCTGATTTTGATGTGGTGGAACCAAGTAATCTGAACCGGCAGCAATACTCCATTTCCCAGATAGGCGAAAAAAAGACAGAGGCATTAAGAAATAACCTGCTGCAGATGAATCCGTATACCACAATCGCAACCGTGGACGGTTTACTGACAGAAGAATCAATCCCCCGGGTTTTTAAAAATGTTGACGTACTGGCAGAATGCTTTGACGACCCGGCTATGAAGGCGGCAGCCCTGAGAACTGTATTGACTAATATGACCGGTACAGGGTATGTAGGGTCGTCCGGCCTGGCAGGCTACGGTGATAATAATGCTATACGGACCAAAAAAATTCATGCCAATGTTTATATTATAGGTGACGGAACTTCGGCAGCAGGTCCCGGCCAGGGACTTATGGCTCCCCGAGTGGGTATTGCCGCTCATCACCAGGCAAACCAGATATTGCGCATCCTGCTTGGAAAGGATTAAGATTAAGCAGGTTATATAAACTTATAAGGTTTTTTATGAAAATAACGTGTAACGGTGAAACAAAGGAAATAACCCAGGACACCACGCTGATGTCTTTTATCAGGGATATGGATCTCAACCCTGACACTGTGGTGGCAGAATGCGACGGCCGGATAATAAAAAGGGATGAGTATGACACCCTGCTCCTTGCCGAAGGAAACCTGCTTGAATTGATCCGCTTTGTTGGGGGGGGGATGAGATGCTGAAAATTGCTGAAAAGACCTTCCGCTCCCGCCTCTTTCTGGGAACAGGGAAATTTGATTCTGCCGAAACCCTGAAAAAAGCCATTGAGGCCTCAGGCAGTGAGATGATAACCGTTGCCCTGCGCCGTGTCGATCTCAATGATCCGGCCGATGACATCATGAACGTGCTGGACAGGACGAAATATCTCTTTCTGCCCAACACCTCCGGTGCAAGGGATGCAGCAGAGGCTGTCCGCCTGGCAAGACTTGCGCGTGCTGCAGGAAGCGGAGACTGGCTGAAGCTGGAAGTAACCCCGGATCCCCGTACCCTCCTGCCGGACCCTATTGAAACGCTGAAAGCCACTGAGGAACTGGTCAAGGACGGTTTTATCGTCCTGCCCTATATCAATGCCGACCCCATCCTTGCCCTGCGGCTGCAGGATGCAGGGGCAGCAGCCGTCATGCCTCTCGGTGCGCCCATCGGCACCAACCTGGGCCTGATAACAAAATTCCAGGTGGAAATTATCATTGATCAGGCCCGGGTTCCGGTTGTTGTCGACGCCGGTCTCGGTGCCCCTTCCGACGCAGCACAGGCCATGGAGATCGGCGCTGATGCCGTCCTGGTCAATACAGCCATCTCAGTTGCCGGAGATCCTGTAAAAATGGCAGCAGCCTTTGCCCAGGCGGTGGAGGCAGGACGTGCTGCCTTTGAAGCAGGTCTTGGCAAAAAAAGCTCTGAAGCCTCAGCCTCCTCACCCCTGACCGGACTGGATTTTATCAAAGACTGAAACCATGTTTACAATTCCACCATTTGCAAAACTCACGGAACAAATAAACTCCTGCACCGATGAGGACATAAAACGCAGTCTCAATGCTGCTCATCTGGATACCCATGATCTTGCCGCCCTGCTCTCACCTGCTGCTGATAAACATCTTGAAGTTATGGCTAAACGCTCTGCGGAAATTACAGCAATGCGGTTCGGTAA
>JBHPCH010000063.1:0-15003 GCA_042576125.1 Thermodesulfobacteriota bacterium | reverse complement strand
TGATATGGGTCGAACAATTCGTCCGACGGATGAACAGCTACTGCGGTATCTCCCAGCATGGTTTCCGGCCTGGTGGTTGCCACTACAAGATAGCCGTCTCCAGTGGTGAACGGGTAACGGATATTATAAAGCTTGCCATCCGTCGGCTCATGCTCCACCTCCAGGTCTGCCAATGCTGTATGGCACCGGGGACACCAGTTGATTATATAATCCCCTTTGTAGATCAGACCCTCATCATACAATCTGGTAAAAACTTCCCTCACCGCCCGGGACAACCCTTCATCCATGGTAAACCGTTCTTTATCCCAGTCGCAGGAACAGCCCAACCGTTTAAGCTGATTGATTATCTGACCGCCTGACTCTTCCTTCCATTGCCATACCCGTTCAATAAACTTTTTACGGCCAATGTCATGACGGCTGGTGTTTTCTGTTGCAAGCTGTCTCTCCACTACGTTCTGGGTAGCAATACCGGCATGGTCTGTTCCGGGAAGCCAAAGGGTATTATATCCCTGCATTCTTTTGAAACGGACCAGGACATCCTGCAGGGTATTATTCAGGGCATGGCCGACATGAAGAACTCCGGTCACATTGGGGGGGGGAATGACAATTGAAAATGATGATTTCCCATCATCCATAGTTGCCTGAAACTTTTTGTGTTTCTCCCAGTATTCATACCATTTTTTTTCTACTGCAGAAAACTCGTAGGCCTTGGGTAGATCATGGCCCTGTTCTTTTGTTTCTTTGTTGTTTTTCATGCTTTCTTCTGATTCCTGTTATTCTCGTAAAACCTTACAAGAGCATTCTTCCGGTTTATATGACGCTCCAGGGTTTGGGCAGAAAGATTTCCTTATAGAGGGCCAGGGCATAACGGTCTGTCATGCCAGCCACAAAATCACATGCTGCACGATGGTCCCCGCCTGTCTTTCGATCAGAACCTTCCTGGTTCTTATTAGGTACACCATTTTCAAAAAAATGCAGATACAGCTCTTTTACTACCTTCATTGCCTTAAGAAAATCATTATGCACCATGCTGGTTTCATAGACATTTTTATAAAGAAAGGACCGCATTTCAGAAATAGCTTCCATAATTTCAGGACTCATGGTCAATCTTGCCCCTCCTGCTTCCAGGGTAGAATAAATAAGATCTTTCACCATGGTGTCAATCCTTTCCGAGTTGGTTTTACCCAGTTTTTCATAGATGTACCCCGGTAAACACCCCTCCTCAATAATACCGGCCCGTAACGCATCATCAAGGTCATGGTTTACATAGGCAATAATATCAGCCACCCGCACCACTCTGCCTTCCATGGTTATGGGCAATTCGGATATATCCTCGGGCAGGACTTCCTTTCTTCCCTTGGAGTGCATGCTGATGCCGTCACGCACCTCAAAATTCAGATTCAACCCCTTGCCATCTTTCTCCAGAGTATCTACAACACGAAGACTCTGTTCATAATGGCGGAAACCACCCGGATGCAAATCGTTTAATACAGATTCACCCGCATGACCGAACGGAGTATGACCCAAATCATGCCCCAATGCTATGGCCTCTGTTAAATGACCGTTCAGTTTCAAGGCGACAGCAACTGTTCTGGAAATCTGAGAAACTTCAAATACATGGGTCAACCTGGTTCGGTAATGATCACCGGTTGGTGCCAGAAAAACCTGAGTTTTATATTTTAAACGACGGAAGGCCTTGGAGTGGATAATCCTGTCCCTGTCACGCTGGAAGGCTACCCTGACATCACATTCAGGCTCCGGACGCTCACGTCCTTTGCTTTTTTTACTGAGACAGGCGTAAGGAGAAAGGATTTTCTCCTCATTTCTCTCCATCTCTTCCCGAATTGTTCGACCCATATCAAACGCCAATGATATAATAAAATTCCAGCCCACAAACCTCAGGCTGCAAAGTATGCAGCCATGGGCTCTCTTTTAGCATCAGCTGAAAATGAGAACAAGTCTTTTTGCAACTTTATTGTATCAGTCTGACAAGAAAGACTGCGAGATGCTTAACATGACCATCGCTCCCGCCGACTCCAAGGCCACGCTGCCATTGCAGGAGACAGCCCGAGCATGCAGTAACAACAGTATTTGCCTGGAGTGCATTATAATTCTCCACGAGGTTCTCCCATACCTGCTGTGCCAGGTCTGGATGTGCCACCTGAAAAAGCCCGCCCTGGCCACAACATTGGGGACCATCAGGCAACTCCTGCAAGTCTACACCTGGAAACATCTTGAGAAGTTGTCTCGGTTCCTCCGTAATATGCAGCTTAAAACGCAGATGACAGGGGTCATGATAAAAAACTATCAAACCAGAAGCTTTACTGGTATCGGGAATTTTTTCCCTGCTTTCTGAAAATCTTTTCAGAAAAAAAGAGGAAAACTCCTGAAGTCTCTCGGTAAATCGCCTGGCCCTTTCAGCCCATTTAGGATCGTCGGCAAAAAGTTCCTTATATGTTTTCAATTGAAAGTAACAGGAAGAGCAGGAAGTCAAGATCGGCAGCTCATTTTCCTCAAAAGCCCTTATATTTCTTTTTGCCAGATCCCGCGTTTCATTCGGCCTGCCGGCCGCCAAGGCAGCCATACCGCAGCACGTTTGCTCAAGGGGAACTACAGCTTCATGACCGGTAGTTTCAGCAACCAGAAGCTGGGTTGCTTCAGCTATCTCCGGCTGTAGATAGTTGGCAAGGCAGCCTGTAAAAAAACTTATACTTTTCTCCTGCCTGCTTTCCTGCTGCTCATTATCGTTACCCTGTTTCGCTTTTACTGTATCTCTGTAGCTTTTGAGAGGCAGCTTGAATGGATGCTGCTCAAAATCCTGGAGGCGTAAACGCAAACCGCTTTCCTGCGGCAGCCATTCTCCGAGGAGTGTCTGGGCAAGACTGCCAACTCTGGTCAAACCTGACAACAGGGCTGGATGGACAAGAGCTTTGCGTGACACGAATTTGAGAAACGACAGCCCTGAAAGCCTGGGCAATTCTGAACGAACTCTGAGAACCAGTTCCGGAGTATCAAGTCCCCTGGGGCAGGCTTCAAGGCAGGCTCCGCACAGCAGACACTGGGAAAAGATCTCAGCGTAATGCGGGGAGACCTCTCCTTTTCCTATTTTAGACTTAAGGTGTTGCTTGCCACGGGGGGTGTGTATTTCACTGCCAGTCGCCAAATACACCGGGCATACTGTATTACAGGTCCCGCATTTAACGCAGAACTTTTTCTCGTCCCTGGAACCATTCTTCATCGTATTCCCGCAGAATTATTTATCTCTGCCAGAGCAAATATGCCTTGATAAAAGGCTCCAGGTTGCCATCAAGGACACCATCAACATTGCCAACTTCACATTTCGTCCGGTGGTCTTTGACCATTCTATAAGGCTGCAGGACATAGGAACGGATCTGGCTTCCCCAGCCTATCTCCTTTTTATCACCATGCAGTTCCTTCTGCTCTTTGGTCTGGATCTCTTTCTCCCTGTCATAAAGACGGGCTTTTAACATCTTGAACGCCATGTCCTTATTACGATGCTGAGACCGCTCATTCTGACACTGAACAACAATACCGGAAGGCAAATGGGTAATCCTCACCGCGGAACTGGTCTTATTTACATGCTGCCCCCCGGCTCCACTAGCCCTGTAAGTATCAATGCGCAGATCCTTCTCATTAATATCGATATCAATATTGTCATCAAGCTCAGGGAAAATAAATACGGATGCAAACGAAGTATGCCTGCGCCCTCCGGTATCAAACGGAGAAATACGAACCAGACGGTGGATGCCCATCTCTGAACGTAAATAGCCATAGGCGTAATGGCCTTTAACCATAATCGTTACACTTTTTACTCCGGCTTCATCCCCCGGCAGATAATCAAGGATATCAGTCTTGAATTCTTTTTCTTCAGCCCACCTGAGATACATACGAAGAAGCATATCTACCCAGTCCTGGGCTTCTGTCCCTCCTGCTCCTGCATGGATAGTGAGAAGTGCATTGTTCTCATCATGTTCCCCTGAGAACATGCATTCCAACTCAAAATTGGATACCTTTTTTTCCAATGCAGTAAGAGTCTGGCCTACCTCCTCCTCTGCGTCAGTATCTCCTTCATCAAGAGCCATTTCCAGCATCAGTGTAGAATCTTCCCAGGTAGAATAACAGGACTCCCAGGATTCTATGGCTTCCTGTATTCGCCCTCTTTCCTTTTGAATCTTTTGCGCCTTGGATGCATCAGTCCAGAAATCAGGAGTGTTGATCTGCTTTTCAAATTGTGCCAGTTGTTCTTTCTTGCTGTCTACCTCAAAGATGCTCCTGCAAAGCGAGTATTCGATCCTTCAAGTCCTGGATTTTCTGTTTCAATTCTGCTGACATATGATAAATTCCTCCCTCATAAGTAGTATTGTAATCATCTGATTATAAAGTTGCTTTACAGTGCCTTTTGTTTTTCTATTCTCAAAAAAATTACAAAAGGAATACAGACAAGCAAGCATAATAAACCAAAATAATGGCCGAAACCGACAAATATCGTTTTAGCCTGCAACAAAGGCACCTCTGCAACAAGATAATATGGTTGAAAAAGTGGAGAAGTGTCAGTCGTTCTTCCCAGCGGGTCTATAAAAGCACTCACGCCTGTATTTGCTGAACGCGCCAAACTTCTCCGATTTTCTAAAGTCCTGAACACGGCCATAGATAAATGCTGCCACGGTGCGCTTGAGCGCCCAAACCACGCATCATTGGTTATGTTTACAAGCAGATTTGCACCGCGAGAAGTCCAATCTCTGGCCAGTTTCGGGAAAATACTTTCAAAGCAGATTAATACTCCAATTTCAGCACTCTGGCAAGACAGTGGGCGAATTGGTTTGCCGGCACTGAAGTTGCCGATATTTTCCACCAGAGGGCCGGGAAGAGGCAAAAATTTACTGAAAGGGACATACTCGCCAAAAGGCACAAGATGCTGCTTGTCATACCTGGCGCTAATTTTTCCTTCAGGAGTTAGCAAATAGGCGCTGTTATACGAGCTGATTCCCCCTGTTGCCTGCTGCGATTTTCCGATACCTTTTTTTTCATAAAAGGGAGCACCTGTCAGAAGCCAGATCTTTTCTTTTGCGATCAACTCTTTTTTTAATCTTTTAAAATAAGGGTTATCGTTGATTAAAAAAGGAAGAGCTGTCTCCGGCCACACAAGAAGAATTGGAGATTCATTTCCTTGCCCCAAGGCCTGTTTCGATAATTCAGTATAGATATCGATTGTCTGCAAACGCATGGCGGGAGACCATTTCTGATCCTGTTCAACATTACCCTGAACTAAAGCAATTTTCATCTTCGGGCTGACTGAAATCTCCTCGGAAATTAAACGATAACGTAGAATATTATAGGCCATAACTGCCAGCATAATGCAAAGGGTGGGCAGGACAGCATAGCGCCACGCATTTCTGATTCTCAGTGTCATCAAGACTGAAAGTGAGGATTCGGCAACAGCCCTGTTGTCACGCCACAGGACAAAAAGTAATGCTGTAATACTGTTAACCAACACAATATGGAAGGTGACGCCGAAATGTCCGGTCAGGTCAGCAATCTGGATCAGAAAAAGGGCCTTGTACTGAGAATATGCCAGGTCCTGCCAGGGGAAACCTGAAAAAAGAAATGAGCGGAGGTAATCTAAACCGACCCACAGGAAAGGCCCGCCCCAAACCACAAATACCTCATTCTTTTTCCATGCACTGCTCATAAGAGCACAAAACAGCGCCAGGAAACTGCTCATGTACAGCGCAAGAAGAAGCAGGGCAGGTACAGATACCCACAGGGGCAGGTTGCCATATCTGCCCAGGACAATGACAATCCAGTAGAGCAGGGTGACATAGTGGATCATCCCGGCCAGCAATCCCAAGCGGGCCGCCCGGCCAGGGTTCACATTCCTTATAGCCAATAGCAGTGGCACCAGGGCAACCCAGGCCAAAGGCCAAAATCCTGCAGCCCCGGGAAAAGTCAGAAACAGCAGAAAACCTGTTCCGAGGGCAAGCCAGGCAGGAAGGAAGTTGCTGCGCTTTCTTCCCTCGGCTTTCACTCTAACTTCCCCATGTCATTTTCTATGAATTTTAACTGATTTGATATGACGCTTGGTGGCGGAAACAACTTTAAATACAAGGGTATCTATCTCCACAGTTTCACCGGCCTTGGGCAGGTGCTCCAGCTGATGAATTATGAAGCCGCCCACTGACTCATATGGGCCGTCAGGTAATTTTATATCAAAAAAAGATTCCACCTCTTCGATATCTTCTTTGGCATAAATGACAAGACTCCCGTCCTGAAGTGCGCGCCACTGAGGCTCAGCCTTGTCATATTCATCATCAATTTCACCAACAATTTCTTCCAGGACATCTTCCAGGGTGATCAAACCCCGGACACCACCGAATTCGTCCGTCACAATGGCCATGTGATTTTTCTTGGCCTGAAATGCTCTGAGCAAGTCAACTATCCGCATGGTCTCAGGGACCAGATAAGGGGATTTGATAAGTTCTCTAATATCCGGACAGTTTTCAGGTGCATCAACACAAACGAGGAGGTCTTTGGCATTCAATATGCCGATGATGTTATCCGGTGACTCAGAGTAAACAGGAATTCTGGTAAACCCTTCCTTGATAATGAGTTTCAGCACGTCAGGGATTGCAATCTGTACATCTGCACAGACCATTTCCGGCCGAGGTGTCATGATTTCATGGATAAGAGTATCCCTGAATTCAAAAATTGAATTGATCATCTGCCCTTCCTGAGGAGTGATCAAACCATGCTCTTCTCCTTCTTCCAGGAGTTCCTGTATTTCCATTTCCAGATCCTCGGTGGTATCTGGAGCACGGTCCAATCTCAGTATATCCAGAAAGCGGCTTATTAAATTTTTACTGGGTTGCGAGACACTTGGATCAGATGGGGGGTCTTGGTCTTTTTCCATGCAGATTTTATCGATAAATAAAGTAGTATTTTACGTTATGTAAAATTTTAATTTTTAATAAATCTTTTCCAGCATGGGTAGGGAAAAAATGCCATAAAGTCAAGAAAAAAATTGACTGTTGGCTGGAAAACAGGTATAGAGGGCGTTTTTAAAATTTCCAAAAGGGGATGAAGGTTTGCAAGAACTATTCATCCCCTTTTTGCTATAAAAATTATTACATTTACAGGTTAGCCCAGACTTGGGACATATACCTCTAGAATGTGTATAAATTCAAACTTCAAAAGTCTCTCAGTCACCCGGCAGAGGCCAACAAAATAATTCGGTTGCTGACGGAAAATCCGGTCAGCGAATGTTTTTTGCCTCTTAGAACAGTTTATTTGCCTCATTGAGGAACACAAAGACGCAATCGACAAAATAGAAAATCAGTATAATTAACTTTAACAAAAGTATCTGCCTAGTTATAATTATTGTTTAACTTGTCGAACAAATCGTGGTTCGGCTGACCTTTTACCGCTGAAAAAATGAACAGAACAGGATTATTGTGAAAGGAAAAATCCTCATAGCAAATAGAGGCGAAATCGCTCTACGAATCATGAATGCCTGCAAGGACCTGGGGCTTGAATATGTTGTTGTTTATACAGCAGCGGATGAGGATTCAGAGCATGTCCGCCAGAACCTTGACTGTAAAGATAATGTTAAGAGAGCCTGGCAGATCACCAGTTATACAGATCCTAATGATATTTTAGCAGTGGCTGACCATACAGAATGCACGGCCATTCATCCGGGTTATGGCTTTTTCTCAGAAGATTTCCGTTTTGCCAGACGGGTAACAGTGCGGGACCGGCCACTTACCTTTATCGGACCAAACTGGCAGGTCATTAAAAATCTGGGTGATAAGATCAACACGAAGAAGGTGGCAAAATCCCTCTCCATTCCTGTCATCCCAGGTACTGACAGCCCCATCTATAATGAAATGGAAGCTGAAGAAATTGCCGACCACTTGCTGGATGACCAGAAAAGCCGCAATATCAAAAATCCTTCCATACTTGTTAAGGCCGCAGCCGGCGGTGGCGGCATGGGCATTGAAGAGGTAAAGGAAATTGAACAGTTTCGCCGGGTATACCGCCAGGTACAGAACTATGCCAAAAGACAGTTTGGCGATGCAGGTGTTTTGATTGAACAATGTTTGCGGGATTACAACCACCTGGAAGTGCAGTTACTCTGCAGCCGTCATGGAGAAAGGCTTCATTTCGGTACCCGGAACTGCACCATTCAAAGTACGGGTCGCCAGAAACGTGTTGAGGCAGCTCCTGGATTTGATGATTCATGTTTTGTCTATGATTTTGACAGCAATGAAGTGCTTGAGCGTATTGTGCAGTATTCCCTGAAACTTGCCTCTCATGTACGTTATGATAATGTCGGCACCTGGGAATGGATTGTTGCCGAGGACGGCCAACCATATTTGCTTGAAGTAAACACCAGGATACAGGTGGAAAATGACATTTCCGCACGTATCAGTTACATTAACGGCAAACAACCCAACCTGATAAGGGAACAGCTGCGGATTGCCCTGGGAGACCGTATAGGCTTTTCCCAGGATGCCATAAAACTCAAGGGCTCAAGTATTGAACTTCGCATCGTTGCAGAAGACACCAGGCGTGGATTTGCCCCGTGGATAGGCACCATAGAAAAGTTTAACTTCCCGGAGCATGAATGGGCTGCGGTCTATACCCATGTTCCCTTTGACCGGCCATATATGATCCCAAGCGATTTTGACCCGAATCTTGCATTGGTGGTTCTATGGGGAGACTCGATCCAGGAAACAAAGGAAAGGGCGAGCCGTTTTTTGAGCGAAACAGTTATTGAAGGCAAAAACAGCAAGAATGAGCCCATTGTCACAAATATGGAGTATTTACACAATAACCTTGACCGACTGCTCACTTTCTAAACCCTGCAAGTGATTCTCTTAAAAAAATGCTTCGGCGGCAATAAAACCGGGATACAATAAAAACTATCAATATGGATGATCTTCGTAAAAGGCTTCATAAAACTGAAGAACGGCTGAATTATCTTATTCGCGTAAAAGACAGCTCTACCTGGGGAAACCTTTCAGGATTTCAGGAAAAATATAATCATTTAAAGGATTCTTTTTATGATTATGAGGAAGAAGAACTCGCTGATAAAATCCATGAGCTTGAAGAGGCCCTCACCTTCATTGAAGAACGGTGTGAGGAAAGCCTGAGTTCCATGGAGCGTGTACGTATTGTCCGAAGTCCGCTGCGTTTCACCCTCAAAGATATCCTGGAAAACATCTATGAAGATTTCACCGAACTGAGCGGCGAAGAAGATGCTAACATTGATCCTTCCATGGTAACGGCAAAAGCCCAGATTGTCAGAAGGATAAAAAATAAGGTTTACTCCCAGCCTGTCATGGTAATTGGCCAGGAAAAAGGCCATGGGGAGGAATACAGAAACGGCGGCTCCTGTAAACCCTGGGGCAATGAAAAAGCCCTGAGATATATGAAGGTGGCTGAGACCGAAGGGATACCCATCCACTTCTATATATTCACTCCCGGTTCATTTCCTGTGGAAGACTATCCCGGTGCAGCTCAACAGATTGCAAGAAATCTTTACGCCTTGACAAAACTCAAGGTTCCGATGATTTCCGTTATCTCTGAGGGGGGGTCCGGCGGTGCCGAGGCTGTGGGGCTCTCCGACTTTCGCCTCATGTTTTCCCACGGCTATTATTCAGTTATCTCACCGGAGGGCGCAGCGGCAATTGAAGGAAAAATAAAGGAAGGCTCGAAAGTGCCACCCGAACTGATCGATGCCTGTGCCGAACGTCTGAACATTACTGCTGAAGATAACCTGAAACTTGGTACAATTGATCGTATTATCCAGGAACCACTTCTCGGGGCAAAACGTGACGATTTTGCCTTTTTCAAGCAACTCCGCTCTGAAATTATCCGCGCCACTGATGAAGTGGTACTAAGAACAAAAAGCCTGAGAGCTTTCAGAGCCTATGAAGTAAAACTGAAAAAGGCAGAAGAATCAGCTACTGCAGAACCTGAAATTAACGTTTCCTGGGATCTCAACAATGATGAAATCAGACGTCTGCTGAACAACCGCTCCAGAAAGTACAGAAATATGGCCACCAGTTATTTTGCCGGTCAACCCTCTTCATCTGAGGCTATTTACAGAAAAACCCGAAACGTTCTTTTCAGGCTTTATTACAGTTTTCGCTATGACCTGCTGCGAAATCAGCAGAAACAGATGGAAAAGGTAATTAAGGATGTCTCCGGTGAAGGATCAGTCCTTTTAAAAAGAATTTCTGCTCCCATAACAAACGCCTACAATTTCATAAGCCGAAAACCTGAAGCAAAAAAAGTCAGGGTTTCCATCGATCGCCCAAGCGCACCTGAAGAGTTTGACACCTGGAACATCTATACAAGTCCGCTGGCCAATGAAGACCGCACCATAAGCTGTCCCAATGCCTCTAAATATGGCTGCAAGGATCTCTGGGTCCCTGACCTGTATGGTGAATTCTGTGGTGTTTGTGAAAATTGCGGGCATCATTTCCCTCTGGAATATGAATGGTATCTGAAGCATCTCTTTGACCCTGATTCCATCAAAGTTTTTAATTCCGACATCAGCTCACTCAATCCATTACAATATCCGGGTTTTGAAGAACGTTTGAACCATGATCGGGCCAAAACCGGCCGGAACAGCGCCAATATTACCTTTTACGCCAAAGTAATGGACGTGGATATCGTAACAACAATGCTCTACAGTGATTTTCGCAACGGAACTGTCGGCGCTGCCGAAGGAGAGAAGTTTGTCAGGGCCTGCGAAAAAGCCAGGTTGAAAAGAAGACCTCTTCTAGCTTATGTTCATACCACGGGAGGTATCCGAATCCATGAAGGCACCCTTGGTGTTATCCAAATGCCCAAATGCACCATGGCCGTTCGTGAATATATTGACTCAGGAGGACTCTATATTGTTGTTTATGATAACAACTCATATGCCGGTCCTGTTGCAAGTTTTCTGGGGTGCTCCCCCTATCAGTTTGCCATCCGCTCAAGCCGTATCGGTTTTGCAGGCAGCAGGGTGATCCGGGAGACCACCGGCGAAGATGTGCCGCCTGATTACCATAGTTGCAGGAATGCTCTTAAACGCGGACACATTCAAGGAATCTGGGACCGCAGGGATTTTAAAAAGAACCTCTACAAGGCGCTACTGACTATGGGCGGAAGAAATCTTTACTACCGTTAGCCCGCATTTCTCAAGAACATTTCAGCATTCAATAGTGAATGGTGATAGTCTGAGGGCATAGAAGATGGTATACGGATGTATCGGCTTGTGAGAAACCCGGGTTAGTATATAAACGGATAATCAGATCAATATAAAGTGAACCTGAAATAATGCACGACGAAATCAACTTTGATGAAATAATCAATAAATACCGCTCCGATCCTTATGAATACGAGGATATACTGACACCCCATACCGGCCTGGTAAAATTCAAGGTCAATGAGGGAGATGCGGTGGCTGGTCCAAGCGGGAAATGGCATCATCATCCAGGCACCTTGTTATATGTTCTGAACCGGGAAAATAATCCAAAACCCATGCATTCCCATACCAATGGCGAAGTTTCTTCTTTGCAGAAAAACCTGGAAGGCCAATTTGTCGAGGCGGGCGAAAAGCTAATGACAATCAAGCACCCGTTGAAAAAAAGAGAAATTATAGAATCAATTCTGCAAAATGTGCTTTACCTGTTTCCCGCCCCTGAAAAAGCAAAATACTTTTTCTCGCTCGATATTCAGGCACGTATCGATAAACAGGGTGAAAAAGCTGTCTATATAGAGCCAGGGGAAGAGATTATCACCATGTCCCTTATGAAAAGGGACACTCCCATTTACTATACCGGAGAGCCGGGAATCATCCATTCAGTATATTTCAAACCGGGAGTCAGTGTGAACCAGGGACAGGCCCTGATCGGGGTGTGCCCCAAGGAGAAAATGCCCTTAATCCAGAAGATTATTACGCATGTGAAGGCTGAATGGGACTGAGCCAGGCTTCCTCTCCTGAACCGATATAACAAATTCAAGGCCTGCAGCGTTTCCCTCCCGTTTAGTAAACTGCATAAAAAACTTGGCAAGTTGCATCTACAGTCAACTTAACGCAGGAAGAATTCCAACTGACTGTATCCAATTATGACCGATTCAAAACAACTCACCCCTGATTACATCGAGCAGGTAATAATTAAAGAAGAAGCACCTCTGCGCAGCAGGACATTTCCTTCAAATACTGTAAATGAAGTATTTCGCTACGGTGCTGTCGTTGGCTCGGTCATAGAACAACACAGCCGGATTCCCAGAGGAGCTGAATCGGCCCGGCAGCTTATTCTGCAGGCTGAAGAAAACAATACATCATTTCACAGCGGCACCGTGATAATTGCCGATGAAATGATGCACAGCAAGGGGCGCTTCAAAAGATACTGGCATGCCCCGAAGGGCGGACTCTGGATGAACCTTGTCCTGGTAAACACCCTGTTACCGGAAAGCAGCCTTCTGCTTCCAATGGCTGCCGGAGTGGCATGCTGTGAGGTCCTGCGACATTACGGAGTTGAAGCTCACATAAAATGGGTAAATGATACTCTGGTGGGCAAAAAGAAAATTTCAGGAATCCTCACAGAAACATTTACCGGACCCCGTTTCGGAGAAGAATATATCCTTATCGGCATCGGATTGAATGTTAATAACGACCACTTCCCGACCGACCTGTCCGATACTGCTGTTTCGATGAAAACCTGCCTCGAAAAAGAGGTCAATTTGCAGGAGGTTACAGCTTTACTGCTGGCGAAACTGCGCTGGAATATAGGGTTGCTGTTTTATGAGGAAGCCGGACACCTTGAAAAGCATGGAGGTATTGCTGTTAGCAATAAACAGGAAACCGGGAATTCACCTGAAGATGAACACCTGCTGCTGAAAAGCTATAAAAACCTTACAGATATATTCAACCGCCGGATACTTTTTGGTTTTGACGTTCAGAAAAGCCCACAATTTGAGGCAAAAATTATCGGCCTGGACAATACCGGCGGCTTGATCCTTGAAATGATTGATTCTTCAAGAATAATTCAGCATAGCGGGGAGATCATTTATCTGGACTGAAATCACTCGCTTAAATTTCCTCAAGAAAATTAAATGCCCTGATCTCTTTCTGCAGAAGATACTGACCGTACATTCTGAATAAAAGCAGTGCCTCCCGGATTGAGGTATCGGAAAAGCGCAGCCGCTCCAATTTTTCCATAGACACCCCCTGGGCGTGCTCAAGTGATTTAATTGTATTCATTGACAGAGGAATTGTTTCGCGTAATCCGGAAGATGGAACGCATTTCCTGCACAGCAATCCATGACGGCCGGGATGAAACACATAGGGTTTACCTGCCGGTCCCGTGATACAACATTTAATGCAGCCTGAAAGGTTCAGCTTATATCCCAGCAGGGTATACAGCTTTACCTGAAAAAAAATCAATACAACCCGGGAAGATTTCCCTTTGTCAATATTTTGCAGAGCCCAGAGCAGAAGATTAAAGACATTGCTGTCAGCATCATAGTCCCTTGACCAGTAAAAAATAAGCTCACAGGCTGAAGCAGCACCTACATAACGATCGTAATTTTCCCGCAGACTCATAAAGGGATGTAACAATTCGGCCTCAACTATCCTGACAAGTCCGGACCGGCTCCGGTCAGCATAGACAATGTCAAGTAGGGAAAAAATCTCGAGCTTATTACTGAAGCGTTTCTTGCTTTTTTTGGCACCTTTGGCAATTCCTGCCACTTTGCCGTTTTGTTCACTGTAGAACGTGACAATTTTATCCGACTCGCCAAGGTCGCTCACCTTGAGAACGACAGCTTTCATTTTTTTTGATGTCATTGCCTGGTGTTTTTAAAAAAATTAGCAGAACGATTCTTATTACTGATCTTAAAATAAAAACAGGTATGCGAATTAGAAGATATACCGATACAATATATCATTTGAAAAAATCAATGGGATTGAAAGACATCATATAATTATTGTATATCCAATAGAGGAGAAAACCTCCAAGGACAACGATAATGGGTACAAATGATCTGCGGACAATTTCAACGAACAGGCTTTCCCCTTTCCTTTTCAGAGTTACTACCGTACTGAAATGGAGCCTGCCGCCCTTTTGGTTCTTTTTTTGCGACTGCTGCTGATAGACTGAGAGTATTTCTTCAGGATCCAGTTCAAGGTATGCGGCGTACTTTTTATAAAACGCCTTTATATATATTTCTGCAGGAAACTGCTCCCGGTCATCACTTTCCAGGATTTTAAGAATACCGGGGGAAATGCCTGTTGCTTCAGATACTTCTTCCAGGCCAACATTACGCCTGAAACGACTTTCCCGCAAATAGGCTCCAATAGCATCGGCAGAAATCAACCGGGCACCATTGCTCCCTGGAACAGCATCGCTGCTTTCATTTTGGAAAAGCTTTTGGGAACCGATACCTTCACTCCCCTGATCTTAAATTACAGTAAAATTTTAATATAGGCCTTTTCACGAAGACCTTCGACCCATGCCTTATACTGCTCCTCCATTTCCTTTCTATACAGAATATCTCTTATTTCATCTCTAACAGATTGATATGGTGCTCTAACCACAATGTCACCCTCACGATGAGAAAGCAGCTTAAAAAACTGAAAACCATTTTCTGTTTCAATAATTTCACTTATTTCTCCAGGATGCATTGGCAGGATTATATCCCGCATATATGCAGCCATTTCATCTTTTTTTATAAGGCCTATATCACCGCCATCAGCAGCTGAGGGCAAGTTTGAATAGGCCTTTGCAAGCTCAGCAAAATTCTCTCCGGCAAGTACCCTGGCCCTTATCTCTTCTGTTTTTTCCCTGGCCTCCTCTTTTGAATCAGAACCTGCTCCTCCAATACCGGAGTTATTCCAGTTAAAACCCATCTGCAGGATATAATAACCGCTTTCTCCCTTTTCCTGGGTGTACTCTTTCTCGTAGTACGCCATGATATCTTCTTCAA
>JBHPCH010000062.1:0-15540 GCA_042576125.1 Thermodesulfobacteriota bacterium | reverse complement strand
CTGCCCGGCTGGTGTGACCGTGTCGGGCATTCGTTCCTGGGCGCAAAAGAAGAAGGGAGTTTTTTTAAATTTTATATAAAAAAAGGCAGGTAAAACTGAAACATTAACTGTTGCACTTTTTTAAACGTCTGTGTGACACAATTTCTGTTTAGGAGGCAAACATGGCAAATTTAGGTATTTTTGTAACAAGCACAAAAAACATGGCGCACGTCATGGGAATCGCCAAGGCGGCAAAGGCCAAAGGAAACGAAGTCAAGGTTTTCTTTACCTGGAAAGGAACTCTGCTGGCAAAGGATCCGCAGTTCCCTGAACTGTGTAATATTGCTGAAGTGGCTATCTGTGCTGACAGCTATAAAAAGATGGGTTATGACCCTCAAAACGACATTCCGGAAGGTCTTAACGAAAAACAAATGTCAACCCAGGCAAAGCACGGATATATCATTGACGACTGTGAAAAATATATGACTCTGTAGGGAGGAAATCATGCCAAAGAAAGTAATTTTTTTATTAGATAAAAGTGATGACGAAAAAAACACCCTGGATGCCATGCGTTCTACACTTGGACTTTCAGTTGCCAATCATTACTCATATGCTGTGGTCTTGAACCACACGCTGGGTAAATTTGACGACTACAACGCTGAAAACCTTGAGTGGATCCGTGATATGGAAGGAGAGGTCTACTCAACTGAGCAGGCCAATGTTGACACCAACGAACTAACATCTATCACCCTGGAAGAAGTTGGCCAGAAGCTGAGAGAGATGGATGTAATCATTCCTTATGGCAACTAATAGCGTACGATAGATACGAAGGAGATAGTAATCATGAAAATTTTAAATGTATATCGCTCAGAGCCTTCTGAAACCACTAAAAAACTGGTTGAAATCGTTTCTGAAGGAAGAGATAGCGACAGCTTTGATCTTAATGTAGATAGCCCTGATTATGATGCCCTGGTAGACAAGGTTATGGCAGCAGACCAGACCATATGCTGGTGGTAAAAGTTGATATGAAAAAACAAAAAGAGGCTTTAATTCAGCCTCTTTTTGTTTTTTCGTTCTCTCTTCTTTAACTCCAGGATAGTCATTGAACCTTTCCGCAACACCTTTCATCTCCATTATCATCCCTAATCACAACGGCGAAAAAACTATCGGCCTGTGTTTAGAGGCCGCCTGTAGTTCAAACTACAGCAACTTTGAAATAGTCGTTGTCGACGACAGCTCAACAGATAACTCAATAGCCCTTATTGCTCCATACCCATGCAGGCTTATACGTCTTCCGGAGCATGGCGGCGCATCCCGGGCAAGAAACGTTGGGGCTGAAAACAGCAAGGGGGATGTTCTTTTTTTTATTGATGCCGACTGTCTTCTGCAGAAGGATACATTAGCAAAAGCAGCTTCTGCTTATATAAATAACGGACCCGAAATAATTATTGGAGGAACATATACCCGGCTGCCTTACGACCAGAATTTTTTCAGCATCTTCCAGTCCATATTCATTCACTATTCAGAAACAAAAAACATACAGAACCCTGACTATATAGCCACCCATGCCATGCTTATTCGGGCAGAAGTTTTTAAAACAAGCGGTGGGCTTAATGAAGAGTTTATGCCTATTCTTGAGGATGTTGAGTTCAGCCACCGGCTAAAGAGACTGGGATACAGACTTCGAATGGAGCCGGCTATTCAAGTGCAGCATATTTTTGATTTCACCCTGAAAAAATCATTCCGCAACGGCATACGCAAAACGAAATACTGGTCCATATATTCTATAAAAAACAAAGATCTACTCTCTGATTCAGGCACAGCCTCCCAAGAATTTAAATTTAATGTGCTTTCATGTTTTGCAAATCTCATTTTTCTGTTTCTGGCTTTGCTGCTGAACAACTGGGTTGTTACTGTTCCTGTCCTGTTTCTCTATGGCACTAATCTTTACTTTAACCGAAACCTTATCAGGGCCTTTATAAAAACCCGAGGCTCTTCTTTTGCAATTTCTGCCGTGCTGTATTATACGTTTCTTTATCCTTTTGCTGTCGGCATCGGCGCCTTCAGTGCTATTTTCAGCCAGCATTTCGGTTTCAGGCCATGACTTTTTCTCCATTTCGCCACCTGGATTCAATCCTGTGGAAAAAAAAACCTATCCAGTTCACCTTTTTTTTAACCCGCAGGTGTAATGCCAAGTGCCCCTTCTGTTTTTATACATCCAAACAAAACGAAGCCCTTTCCTCTTCGCCGGAACTTTCAATTGATGAAATTGAAAGAATCGCTCCCCAATTAGGGAAACTTCTCTGGCTTGCCTTTTCCGGTGGTGAAATATTTCTGCGTTCTGACCTTATTGAAATCACGAAACTTTTTTATAAAGAAAATAAACCGGCAATCATTCTATTGCCCACAAACGGCTTGCTGCAGGATACAATTTACCATAGTGTTGAAACCATCCTGAGCGCCTGCCCTGAAAGCTCTATTGTGGTTAAGCTCTCACTTGATGGACCAGAACAAATTCATGACACACTGCGTGGTGTTCCCGGAAGCTTTGAAAGGACATTGAAAACTTGTGCCGCTCTTGGGAAGCTGGTTGATAAATATGCCAACTTTGAACTTGGCATTAATACCGTATTTTGTCAGGCAAATCAGGATCTTATTGATGGCGTTTTAGACATGGTGCAGACTCTTCCCCATGTTAAAACCCACACTGTCTCATTGATCCGGGGAGAGGTTTTCAGGGATGACCTGAAGCAGGTCGACCTGGAAAAATATAAAAAAATAATTACCCGGCTGGAGTCTGACCTCAAAAAACGGCTGGCAACTGTCTACGGATTCAGGGGGGCCAAGCTTAAAGCTGCGCAGGACATTCTCCAGCGTCGCAGTATTTATGATGCTGCACTCCATAACCAAAGGTCATCACCCTGTTACGCCGGTAAGCTGAATCTGGTTTTGACAGAAACAGGGGACCTCTTTCCCTGTGAGGATTTTTCAGAGAAGATGAAATTCGGCAATGTTCGTGATGCTGAGTACAATTTGAAGCAACTGCTGGAATCGGACCAGGGCCGAAAAATTAGGCGGTTTATTGACAACCTGGAATGCTGCTGCACCCACGAATGCTATTTCATGACAAATATTCTTTTCAACCCGCGAAATTACCCGGCACTTCTGAAAGAATACCTGCAACTTTAAAGTTGCTATAAAAAAATCGCTCTCTATGGGTCGCTTAATTCTACCCCTGAAAGGATTTAAATAAAAAAAAGAGAGAAACTTTAGTTTTTTTTTGCCATTTCACGCCGCCGAAGTACCACAGAAAAGACCGAAAAAGGAGTTTGAACTGTTTGTGCACTCCAACAGGGCATAAACTCCCGGTCGTTTCGAGGAATGCAGGGAAGTTCGACGCAGTCGAACCAGCAGTAAAGCGGCGAGTGATTGGCTGCACTTTCTTCGCCACTTCGCTGCTGGTTCGTTCCTTTATGCAAGTTGCCAATCGTCGGCAGTTTTGTATGCCGACAACGAAATGAACATAAAACTTGAAGAATTACTAAGTGTATATGGGTGATTCTCACACTTAATTGTTAAACAGAGTTTGAACCATCAGCCGAGCTAAAGATTTAATGGGATAAATTCAGGGCAAAAAATTACTTGCTTCGTTTAAACAGATCCTTTTCTGTTTGCAGCCAGAAAAGGCTTTTAATCCCCTGCCATGCTGCCATAAGGTCGTTCATGCTCCGTAGTGCCAGTAGCCTGCGCCAGAGAAATTTAGGCCGGGAGTAAAATTTTTTTAAAGCCAACTGCCTTAGTTCGGCTATCTCCTCCCTGGACATTGAGTGGGGGACAAAGGCTGCCCCCTGGTAGGTATAATCCGACAAATCCTCGGACATTGTTCCGTATTTTTCAATATTATCATAGAGCTCTGTTCCTGGAAACGGTGTTATGGCGTGAAAATTTGCAATGTCCGGGTCCAGCTCCAGGGCAAACTCAATGCTTTTTAAACCGTCCTCATAGGTCTGTCCGGGTATGCCAAAAAGAAACGGGGTATATACCGTAATGCCAACCTCTTTAGCGGCCTTGACCGCCTTGCGTATCTGGGCCGGGGTAATACCCTTGCGGATGGCGTTAAGGTCTTTCTGCACCCCGCTTTCTGCACCAAATAAAATAGCCCAGCATCCGGCCTCCTTGAAGGCCTGCAGCAGGGGCTTGTCCACCTGGTTTACAACTGCCGAGGCGAACCAGGTAAAATCAAGCCCCCGTTTCTTAATCTCTTTGGTGATTGTCATGGCTCTTTTGTAGTCAGCAGCCAGAGTATCATCAATGAACTTTATTTCCCGGTAACCCTGGGACAAAACCAACTCCACCTCTGCCATCACATTTTCCACACTGCGATACCGTATGCCGCTCTTGCGATATTTGTCTATCTGAAAACAGTAGAGGCATTTGCGGTTGCAACCCCTGGCGGTCATGATGACTGCCACCGGCCTTCTTTTGTATGTCGCAGGAGGGGGTATATATTTTCCAGCCTCTCCCAAGAGCTCCCGGGCCGGAAAGGGAAGGGCATCAAGGTCGGTTATGAGTGGACGTGGTGGATTTTTCCTGATCTCCTGACCTGAGCGAAAAGCCACTCCCTCTACCCCATCAAGGCTTAAGTCCGAGCCAAGCCTTGCGAGCATTTCCACCACGGTAATTTCACCCTCGCCGGTTACAACCGCATCAAGATCAGCACAGTCTTCTAAACATTCTTCCTGAAGGGCCACCGGGTATGGTCCGCCTACAGTAATAAAAACCCTGTCAAGCTTCTGTTTAATGTCAGCGGCTGTCTTCTTTGCCTTATCCCAACCAAAGGCGGTTGAATACAGGCCGACAAACTCAGGACCGTATTCTCTGACCTGGGCCATTATCTCGCCATGCTCCATAAAGGCACCGTTAAAAAAACGCACATCATGACCGGCCTGCTGTAGAGCTGCGGCTACATATAATGTGCCTAAAGGCTGCCAGTAGTTGATCTGTGACCCTGCTGTTTTAGAGGAAAATATATCCTCTGGTGCCCAGGCGGGTATGATGAGAGCACATTTCATCTTTTACTCAATGCCTTTTGTTGGTGGATAGTTGAATATGGTTTTCCGGAAGACATGGACAGTTACAAATATTCCTGCATGAAAAATCTTCCTGCTCAAAAAAAAACCAGAAGAACCACAACCGGGTGGCTCTTCTGGTATAAAACAACAAATATCTTTAGCCAAGTTAAAAACGAGGCGTTCGCTTGTTTATTACTTCACAATCAATACAGGCCTGTCAGCGGTATTTGCAACTTCCCTGCTGACGCTTCCCATGAGCAATCGCGAACTGCCCCTTTGTCCTCTGGCGCCAATGAGTATCATGGCTACATCTTCATCTATGGCTGTCTGAACTATTACTTCAGCAGGATGACCTGTCTTTACCATGGTCTCCACATTTGGCACAGGAGAATTCTGTTCCATAGCATCTTTATAAAAATCCAACACCTTTTGTGCTTTTTCATCCAAAGCCGCCTTGTATTCAGTCCCCTCAAGAACTTCCTCCAAGGTAGCCAGTTCAGCACCGCCAAGCATCTCTGTTATAAAGGAGCGGCCTTCAAATCTTTCAACAAAAAGAAGAATGATCGATTCGGGAGCCATGCACTTACAAATATTAGTGCACTTGCTGAAAATCTCTCTGGTAGCTTTTGTATCATCAACAGCTATTAATATTTTCTTCATATTGTCCTCTTTTTTGGGATTTGTGGACTTCAGACAAATAAACAGTTTTTATTGTCCGTAACCACCGGATGGGGGAGGAGCACCATAACCACCGGATACCGGGGCAGGAGCTGCACCATAGCCACCGGATGCCGGGGCAGGAGCTGCACCGTAGCCACCGGATGGGGGAGCAGCACCATAGCCGCCTGAAGGAGCAGCATCGCCACCATAACCGCCGGAGGAGCCAGATTCAGCACCATAGCCGCCGGATGCAGCATGGCCGCCGCCTGCCGGGGCCGCCTGCTGGGAAACACCATGCCTTACTACGGCAACATCGGTCGGGGCCATACTATATCCGATCATAAAGCCCAGAATTCCCACTGTAATCAATAATATTATTGCAAAATTCGTTTTCATATTCCCTCCTCAGGTCAGGTAACGTAAGTATATTTATGGTCTGCTCAGCTGAATGACAACCATTATATACCTTCTATCAATATAAAATAGTCCGCCAGGTTTTGTCTGGGCATAATAAAACCTGGCGGTATCGGCTACTAAAAAATTTATCCCTTTTCAATTTCCAGATAAATCTTGCCTTCAACAATTTTTTCTTCAAGAATCTCATCACCCTGTGCTTCAATCATCTGAATGATAGTTTCCTTGGAAGATGGATTGTCAAATACAAGTGACAGTACATCCCCTTCTTCCATTTTCTGCAGGGATTTTTTGCAGTACATCTGAGGATGGGGGCAAACATATCCACAAACATCAAGAGAATACGTAGTGTCGCCGGTTTTTGTAAATTTCATTTCAGCTGCCATGATTTTTTCCTCCTAAAAGCTTAATTGTGGTTCAAGATAATTATCTAGAAGTCTGCCATCTGTTTCTGCATTCTTCTTTCAGTAAACCAGTTCAAAAATGATACTCCAACAAAAGCACCAATTACCATACCGGTTCCATAAACCCAGCCGTTTGGATCGCCACCGGCGGCCCTTATGAAAAAGGCGCCAATGTTACATCCCAGAGATGGACGGGAACCTGCACCCATGAGAAGGCCGCCCGAAAATCCCCACATTATCAACTCGGGAGATGGAATTTTAAATTTATATTCATTATTCAGGCGGGCCATAACCATGGCACCGAAGATAATACCAAGAGACATCCAGAGAGCAGGGTTCCGCCAGAGTTCAGGCAGGCCGTTTACATAACCGAAAAACATATTGTCATGCATATTCCAGCCGAATTTCTCTAAAATCCAGGCTCCAACCTGGCCTTCCTGGCTGGTGATATACCAGTAACCAGGATCAAAAACCGTTCCTTTCATGGACACATCTGCAGTATGCCCCATTCTTAACAGGAGCTCGCCGAAGTTTTTGATTCCGAATTTGGTCTGCATGTTGGACATTGTAAGAATATGCAGACCAGCAGTGATACCGACCAAAATACCCATGAGGCTCGTCCTTTTTGAAGCGGTAATCATGGCCCAGATACCGGCAAACTCATCACTAAAAGTGGTAACAGGCTCTTTGCCTGCTTTTTTGAGTGCCTTTTTCTTCCTTTTCAGGAACACCTTGCGCGGGTAAAAATAGTAAATAATGCACATGATGAGCAGTGCTGGAATAATTGAATTTATAATCGCATTGCCGATAAAATAGTGAATACCGGTTGGATTGCCTCCAGACATCAGCCCCGCAATTGTGTACGTCGGTTTATGCCAGACATAGCCGGTAAGGTAATAATCAAACCAGGAGCTGATTGGAAAGCCGGCTGCCTGATACGCAGCTGCCTTATCCGCCCAGGCCTGGGGTACCAGGTTGAGAAAAACACCTCCCACGTCAACAAATATAGCCTGACCAAGACAGAGGCCGAAGATAACTGCCAGCAGAGACGTCATGTTCCCTTCACCAACCTTGTACAGAGACCCCGATGCACAGCCGCCGGAAAGAACCATACCGACACCGAAGATGCAGCCGGCTATCAGCATATGAATACCAAAAGGAGCAGCATGAAAGGTGCTCATATTGACGGATTCAAGTATTGCCTGAATTACGCTGAAAAACATCAAGGCCACCAGAATGCCGACCGCCATCCTGGGCACCCCTGCAGCAAAAAGGTCCCGGGAAGCCGAGGCAAAACAAAACCTGCCGTACTGGAGCATCATGCCATAGGCAAAACCGAACCAGATGTAGACTGACAAATACATATAATATACGTCAACAGAAGCGTATATCAATGTAATCAGTATGAGGGCACCCAGAATTATGTACGCCCATATTGCATTTCTTCTTTCTTCCATGTCTTTTTTTCCTCCCCTAAAAAAACATTGTTTAAAAAATGAAACGGTTACGCCTGCTGGAAATGAATAATTGTATTAAACTGCGCTATAAAAAGCTTACAGGCTCTCCAGTCTTAATAAATGAATACTCACTCATTTTTATAAACTCGATTGTATAATTAGTCATATGGTAAATGTCAAGTAAAAAGGTTCATGGTCCGGGGTACGGGTAAATACCTATCCATCCAAAGATTTTACAGCAATAGAAACAAAATCCCCCCTCAATGCAGTTTTGGTTGCAACCTGTCATTTGTGGTACACCGTGATAAAGGTTTGGTGCTGAAAAATATTGGAACTCTGCTGGAATGTTTTGCGGACCGGATATAAAGAAATTTTATTTCCAATAGATTCCGGCAGGGACTGGCTCTGGGTGTCAGCAATTATTACAAGGCCATCGACAGTCTTGGGTTCATTCTCCATCGAATAATATTCAGGCATGGGAAATTCCCAGGTAAAGCGTAGAGGGGAGGCTTGCGCCCGCTCCAAAATCTGTGGGTTTGTCTGTTTCTTTTTATAAAAAAGTTTTTTATCAGTATAAATATCTAAAACAGGCACCACCAAATCCGGATTGACAACAGCATTTTCTCCCGCAAAACTTACAACCTCCACCCTTTCAACAGAAAGCGTGTTTAAATACCTGCCTGCCCCCTGCAGGTTCTGCACCCCCAGACTTTTCAATAAAGGCATAAAACCCATAAAGGCCACCGCAAAGGAGGTGCCCACAACAGAAAAGACTATGTGCTTTTTTATGGTTTTATTTTGAATGACGCCTATGCCATAGGAGGCCATAAGGGCGAACATGGGAAAGATGGGCAAAGTATAACGAATTCTTTTCACCTGCATGAACAAAAACAGCAGGAGCAGAAAACAGATAATTATAAACCTGAAGTCCATTTTTCTGGCTGCAACTAAAAATGATAACAGTGCAGCAGCGCTTATAAATGGATGGACCTGGAACAAAAACGTGGATACATAACTTTCGCTCCAGCGATTCAGGCCCGGTTTCTGGTACTCGACCAGAAAATTGATCTGATCCATAAATATATCTTTATACATTACAAATATAATCCCGATAAAGAAAAGGGATAGCAATGCCAGAACTCCACCCCTTCTCACTGTCTGTAATGGATTCTGGAATAAAAAATAAGCATAAACCACTGGAATGACGGTAAGCAACACCCAGCTTGAATACTTTACAAAAAAAACCAGAAACAGCGAAAAAGACGCTACAGCAATATAGCCGACTCCGCCTTTTTTAAGGGCATAAACACATGTTACAACAGCCAACATGAAAAAAAACATGGTTGGCACATCCACCAGCAATAGTGGAACCTGGGTGTAAAGATAAGGAAACCCCAGGAGCAACACACCACCCCAGAATCCTGTTTCTTCATCCCAAAGGGTTTTACCTAGCTGATAGGTTAAAACAACCGTTAAGGAATAAAAAATGGTGTTGAGGATCTGAATCAGAATCCTGTGCTCCCCTACAAATTTAAATATCATTCCATAAAGCAGGGGCAAAAGCGGAAGGTCTGTCCAGGCAAAAATTGACTTCCCCCACTGTTCTGAAAAATAACGCAGACCATAAATCTCAAGGTGTTTTGCCTGGGAAAAGTATCGTGCGGCATCAACTATAACTTCAGGTTCAGACCAGAAGGAGGAGGCCATAACAAAAGATGCGACAAAAAGCACAAGCGGTTTTCCTTTTTCATAAAACGAAAACCGACTGAGGAACCAGGCAAAAAGAAGAAGGGCAACCAAAACAATTAGAAAACGAGAGAGATTGTCAGCATTAAAAGCCCATTTCCAGCTTGTGAGCCTGTTATCATCAAGATGCCTGCCTAAAAAAAGAATAAACGGGACACCCAAACCCAGAATAAACACAAGAAGGTGCTGGTGTATATTTTGCGGGTCCTGGTTTTCCATTCTATACCTGCCCAACCCCTTGTCTCGCATAGCACTTTTTAATTCTAACGCTGCGCAAATCCTTCAAAATTCGTTTCTTTTCCCTGTAATATTGCTATGTTGAGAATACTGTTGTTGTCCTGTTCCAGCTACAGCATGAGGCCGACATCTACCTATATTGTCCCTACATCTATTGTGTTTTTGTTGTTTTATTACCATCTTTCGTAAAACACCATATATTTGCCAACTATCCGATAGCATAAAAACGGTTTGAAGTTAAGCGCTATTACATATTCTAGATGATGCCTGTGGAGAAACAATTTATGGAGATCAAGTTTCTTGTTGAAGACATAACCTGTGCGGGCTGCGCTATGGACATGGAAAACATCTTACTCGAATTAAACGGCGTAGACGAGGCCTCGCTTAATTATGCCGCAGGAGAATTTATCATACAATATGACCCGGGAGTAGTTGAAGAGAAAACAATCACAAAAAAAGTTGAAAATCTTGGCTTTAAAACTAAATTAATTAAAGAACAAAACTGAAATTATTCTATAATATCAAAACTATATGGCATTTTGTAAAAAAAATATTTTTTCTTGACTAGTGTACCACAGTGTGGTATCTAATCCATTCTGGATTATTTTTTTTAACCAAAAAAGAGAGTTAAGGAAGACCGTTTTGTCGCGACTTTAAATGATAAATCGTTTTGGAATAATCAATGAAAAAGGAGGTAAATTAATTAACATAAATTGGTCGTGCTCAGAATAGTTCATAGAAAAAAACAATTAAATTATTACGGGGGGAAACATGAAAAAAATATTATCAACTGTCGGGGTATTAGCCCTAGTAGCCGGTGCTTATTTTACATTAAGCGCTGTAAACTCTTACTCACCTGTCGCCACTGCTGAAGCAAGCGGAAAAAGCGTCTATAATGGCACATTGTATGTTGCTGGTATGGGCGGCCATTTTTCTGTTGCCGATGTTACTATTGATCCCAATAATGCAGCAGCGCCCATAACTGTAAACAGCACAGATATGCTGGATATCGGCGGCCCAGGTTACCCGACCCACGATGCAAGAATTGATGTTAATGACAGAAACACCATGTTCTGGTCAACCTACAAGCTGGACACCTGGAAAGACAAAACCGCCAAGGGCGGCAACCTGCATGTTGGAAAATCTGACCTCAAAACAGGTGATGTCATAACAGACGTAGCATTCCCGGCTCCTGAGAGGGCTGCTTGGACCGGCGCTAACTACTGTGCTTCAGGCCAGTCCAAAACTTCCTACATCCCTGTTTCCATGGCCAACGAGGGATACATCGATGTTTATGATAAGGCAACCATGAAATTGAAGCATCGCGTATTCTTTGATGAACTCGGCATTAAGGCTGGAGAGACCACCTTTGCCCATGGTATTAATACACCGGACATGACAAAATACCTTCTGACTGTAAACCACACCCCGGAAGGTTTCACCAAATGGACCGGTAATACAAGGCTCATGTATCTTGACATGGCAGCTCTCGAACAAGGTAAGATCAAAAAATTGCAGGAAGCAATGATCACAGGTAAACCCAAAGATGCTTCCGGTGGTACCATCACCTTCAGGCAGTACTTCACCGATGACGGCAAGTATCTCCTGCAGTCAGGTGCAGACCGTGGCTATCTCATTGATGCTGCAACTCTGAAAGTTCTCGACGAGATCACACCTCTTCCAGGTGAAAACCACGATATCGTACCTACACCAGACGGAAAATATGCAGTCATGACTCTGCGTGAAAAAGCCAAAGACTTTGAAGGCAATGACTCTGTTGACGGCACTCTGTTGCTTTATGATATTGAAGCAAGAAAAACCGTTGGCAGCTCTGTGTCTGTCTGCTTTTCCTGCCATAAAGGTGAAGGAATCGGTAAAGCAATCCTTTGTGGTATAGACGCTAACTGGAAATAATTTTCAGTCTGGCATCAGCTAATATTTGTTGATTAGCAACGGGCTTCGGGTTACTTTGACCCGAAGCCCGTTTTTTATATTTTTATTCACCTGTAGTTAAGTTTTTTTAAGAATACAGCATGGCTCAAATTTCTTTTTTTTCTGTTGCTCTCAAAAACCTGAAGCGAAAAACATTCAGAACAGGTGTGCTTGTTTTTTCAATTGCCCTCCTTGTTTCCCTGCTTATTTTTGCCATCTCGTTTACGGTCAGTGTTGCTTCCAGCCTGAAAAAATCTTCGGAACGTCTTGGAGCAGACCTTGTTGTAGTGCCGGTTGGGGCCCGTGGTTTTGCCGAAGAATTTCTTCTTGAGTCAAAAAACACCTCCTTCTACATGCCGATAAGCATCATTGAAAAAGTTAAAAAAATTGAAGGCATAGAGGCCATGACCCACCATACCTACCTCTCTTCAATTTCAGGCCTTTGTTGTGACATAATGCCCACCAGGATAGTTGCCTTTAACCCGGATACCGACTTTATCATCAATCCATGGCTACAGGAATCTCTCGGCCGGCCACTGGGCCTTGGCGAAGCCATTGCAGGGTTCGGTACCAGTGAAAACCTCGGGCTTGGTCTCCTGGATATTGAAGCAACTATTTTTGACAATAGGTTCAGTATTGTCGGTGTGCTTGAAGAAACAGGCACCGGCCTTGATCATGCCCTGTTCATGACCGAAGAAAATCTGAAAAACATTATTGAAAGCGGGAAATCACCCTTGAAAAAGGGAAACATATCAATAATCTTCACCAAAATAAAAAAAGGCTTTGACCCTGATTATGTCGGTCGAGTGCTGGAAGGGGAAATCCCTGAGGTTGATGTAGTGGCAAGAAGTGACATGGGTGAAAAATTTATCAACACCCTGGCAGACATAAATAAGATTTTTTTGCTTACCACTTTTCTCGCCTCTGTTTTGACAACTTTTCTTGTCTGGGCCATCTTTTCAGCCATTGCCAATGAGCGCTCCAGGGAAATAGGTATTATGAGGGCCCTTGGCGCCAAAGAATCACACATTGTCCATTTATACCTTCTGGAAGTAACAGTTATAGGACTTATGGGCAGCGTCCTTGGGGTTCTTGTGGGCACCTACCTATCGGCTTTACTGACTGGGTCTTTCCGGCTGCTTAAAAACATATCAGCCGGCCTGACAGGTACCCAGCAAGCCACAATCGCTCTTATCGGATTAATTATAGGGACAGCCATCTGCATTACGGGCGCCATGATGCCCATTAACCGAATTAAAAAAATGGAACCTTTACTGGTTATAAAAGAGGAATAACTTGTCCCTCCTGAAAATAGAAAACCTGACAAAAACCTATACGGTTCACAATGAATCCTTTGTTGGGGTGGATAACATCTCCTTAACCATCAACAGGGGAGATTTTTTATCTATTGTCGGCCATTCCGGGTCAGGCAAAACCACCTTGATCTCTATTATCGGCGGCATCCTGAAACCAACCTCCGGGAGAGTGCTTCTCGATGGCACCGATATCTGCACCCTTGACGACAACAAACTGTCTGCATACCGGGCCAACAGAATCGGTTTTATGTTCCAGTTTGCAAGCCTGTTGCCCATTCTTACCGCCAGGGAAAATGTCCTGCTTCCCTCAATTTTCAGCCCTGGCAAAAATGTGACAGATGAAAAAACAGCTGTGGACCTTCTTGAAATGGTTGGAATTGGGGAAAAAAAAGACTCATACCCTTCTCAACTTTCAGGTGGCCAGCAAAGAAGGGTTGCCATAGCCAGAGCCCTCCTGAACAAACCGGACATAATCCTTGCGGATGAACCAACCGGTGACCTGGATGAAGATACCGAGGCCGAAATAATGGACCTGTTTAAGCACATAAACACAAAGTATGGTGTTACTATCATTCTCATCACTCACAACCTTGAGTTGGCTGGAAAAGCACAAAAACAATTCAGAATGAGCAAGGGCAAATTTATTGATATTTAATGCAACTTCTTGTTTTGTTAGATCGCACAGATATTACAAAAAAAGCCGACCAGATTAAAAAAAAAACCTGAGCGGTTTTTTTTGATACACAACTCGAGTTCTCGGTGGGTGTATTATTTGTTTTATATTTTGGCGTTTAGCTGCCTTGTTTTTTCACTTGAACTGCCTGTGGGCCTCTTTGAGTCTGCTCAATCTCAAACTCAACCTTTTCTCCTTCCTGCAGAGAACGAAATCCGCCGGTATCCTCAATGCCTGAATAGTGCACAAAAAGATCTCCATCGTTTTCTGTTTCAATGAAACCATATCCTTTTTTGTCATTAAACCACTTCACTTGGCCTTCCATTGTGCTTTAACTCCTTTTCGTTGTTGTGGTTTCAGCCAAAAGGTGTTCCGGTGGAAAACAATGCAAAATCAGTATCTTGGGAGCAATTTTGCTGCAACAACCAACAAAACACCGACCATAAAAAAACTAACTAACTAAAATGAATATTCATTCATTTAAACAATATTTTTTTCTACTCTGCCATAAAAAAATTTTTATTTTTTAGTTTGGGAAAAATTCTTTCTATGGTCATATCATGAAAAAATGGTCGGAATTGTACTATTTTTTTATTTTCACGGCTTGGGTGTACCCTGTTGCTGAGTAAAACCACAACAATTTCCTTTTCAGGGTCTATCCATAAAGATGTACCGCTGAAACCCAGATGTCCTGCACTTTTTACAGAAAAGTATTTTCCACTGCTTGAGCCAGACTTGGCGGTGGTATCAAAACCAGAAGTTCTGCTGCTGCCGGGTATTTTTTTCTGTCTCTTTAAAAAATTTCTCAAATCCCTGTTATCAATATTGGGATGTGTTTTTTTGTCTTTCCACATATCTAGGATAAAATCGGCATAGCTTGTAACTCCTTCAATATTGCCGAACAATCCACTATGGCCGGCTACACCACCCATTGCGTAGCAATTATCATCATGAACCTCTCCGGCGAGTATCTTTTTTCTCCAGGGACAAATTTCTGTTGCCGCAAAATCTTTATTATTTTGAATTTGCCTGTTTTCAAACAAGGGATTAAAAAATATTTTTTCCTCAAGGTTTAGAGGTTGTAAAATTTTTTCTTTAACAAATTTATCCAGTGTATATCCTGATTTTTTTTCAACAATTCTCCCAAGCAGCATAAAACCCAAATCACTATATAGGGCTTTACTTTCCGGTGTATACTCAATTTTTTCTTTCAGGAGTAATTTTTCAATAAAATCCCCCCTCTTTTTAAAAGGTATATCTTTTATTATTTTAAAATAATCTCTGTGTGCTGGAAAACCTGAACAGTGTCCTAAAAGTTGCCTTACTGTTATTTTTTTCTTTTCATCATTTATTGTTTTTTCAAGCAGGGACGGTAATTTTTCATCCATATCAATTTTTTTTATTTTGATAAGACAAAGTATTGCCATTGTTGTTGCAAGGGGTTTAGTCAATGAGGCAAGATCAAAATAAGTATTTTTTTTTAGTTTTCTTTTTTGAGGATAGAGTGACGCATTTCCACAATAGGTAATTATTTTTCTTTTTTCTTTGCCAACATTTAAGGAAATACCTGCTGCGGCACAGGGAAAAACTTCTTCAAAAACCCCCTTTTGAAGAAGTTTTTTTATGTCCCTTTCCACTGTTCTTTCTTTG
>JBHPCH010000061.1:0-15753 GCA_042576125.1 Thermodesulfobacteriota bacterium | reverse complement strand
TCTGCCAGGTCGCGGTCGATAATGACTTTATGCCCGCGAATCATAAATATTTTACTTGTAATATTTTCAACTGAAACGAGTTCTGTCATTTTCCATTCTCCATTTTCTGTCTGTCTGCCAATCATTGGATTGTCTTGTTATCCAATAATCATCGGGTTGTGTTGTTACCCGATAATCGTCGGGTTGTGTTGTTACCCGATAATCGTCGTCACGTTTGTTGATTAACGAAACAAATCAACGATTGACACGTTTGACGACGATTTTACATTGAAACAGAGGAACACCAACCCTAAAAAAACGTTAGGAAAATTACAGGGGAACTGCAGAAAAAACAGGAGGAATTCCGAGGACACCATACTTAAATGCAAAATTCAGAATGTAGATTGAAAAGCCGACAATTCGGGGGAGTACACCATTGTAAATAAGTAATGTGTTTCGGCAATTGCCTTGTTATTATTGAATAATGGCTGACATTGACAGGTTCAGAGCAGCACTTGAAAAAAGCAGGAGGATCGTCGGATTTACCGGGGCGGGCATAAGCACGGAGTCAGGCATACCTGATTACCGCAGCCAGGGAGGCATCTGGGATAAGTTCCAGCCAGTGTACCTGGACGAGTTCCTTGCCGATGAGTCCAAGCGGCTTCTCTACTGGCAGCGTAAGAAAGCACTGTGGCAGGGGATCAGGGATGCCACGGTAAGCAAGACCCATGTTTTTTTTAAAGAGCTGCATGACAAAAACAAGCTCCTCGGGCTGATCACCCAGAATATAGACGGCCTGCATGAAAAAAGCGGGCTTCCCGGTCATGTGCTGGTCAATATCCATGGCACAAACCTTGAGGTAATCTGCCTGAAGTGTCATGACATTACACCGGCCCATGAAACACTGGATAAGCTAAACCTGGATAATGGTGCGCCCCTTTGCAGTAAATGCTCCGGTCTGCTGAAACCAAATACCATATCTTTTGGCCAGAACCTGGTCGAAGAAGACCTGGAACGTGCCGAGGACCTGGCCCTGTCATGCGACATGATGATCGCTGCCGGTTCAACCCTTGTGGTGCAGCCGGCCGCTGCTTTTCCGCTCCTTGCGAAACAGAACGGGGCAGTCCTGGCAATAATAACCCAGTCAGATACTCCACTGGATGACATTGCAGACTTTGTCTTCAATGAAAAGCTTGGTGATTTTATTGAACGACTTTAAAATTAAAAATTAAGAATTAAGAATGAAAAGCCGAGAAAGAAGGCGTATTCGCCAGAAAGCAAATACCACTTACATTCTGGCGCTGATCTTACACAGAGGAGTAATCAATACGCCTGTATAGTCCTTTCGTTACACATTGTGGCACTTGATTTATATACGCTCTAATTGTTATAATTTCCTTTTTTGTTATTACGACATAGAAACCTCTACGAGGATACAATTCAAATGAGAGAGGTTCGTCTGAAAATACTTTTGTAAAGCCTCTGAGGGAATGATATTCCCCTTGGGGCTTTTTGTTTTTTTGTCCCTTCATCAAGAAATATATATCCAGGAATGGAGAGGTAGAAATTTCAGCTGTCAAAAAAGCAAAATCAGGCTCGGCAATGGGGTTTTAAGGATTCGGAGAGAATGAATACAAGGGAAGGGAAAAAGGAGTGTTACCATGTTAAGAAAATCGCTGTTTTTGATATTCATATTAAGTTTTCTGGTACCGAACTCTGCTTTTCCCGGAAATACTGAAAAGATAAGAGAGTCCACAATAATTTATAAATTAAAGGAAAACGCCAGTCCCGCCGAGATCAAAAGATTTAATGCCCTGGTTAATCAATCCAGCATTATCACCAAGAAAGAATTGAAAGGCACCAAAATCAATGTCGTAAAACTGAAAAACATTAGAGGTTTGGAGAAGGCGTTCAGTAAAAAGCTGAAAGAGACAGGCGCTGTTCTATTTGCTGAACCCGATGTAAGTATTCCCCATGACAGTGTTCCCAACGATCCAGATTTTTATTTACAGTGGCATCATCAGGTTATCGGTTCAACCTTGGCATGGGATTATGAACAGGGATCGGCTTCTGTCAAAGTTTGTGTGCTCGACACTGGTGTAGATACCGATCATCCTGATTTGGTTGGTAATCTAGTATTACCAGGGTATAATTCTTATGACCATACCACTAATGTGGAAGCGGTTCTCGGACACGGCACCGGAACGGCTGGTACAATAGGAGCAGTCGGCAACAACGGAATAGGTGTGGCCGGGGTTGCCTGGGATATAGGTATTGTGCCTGTTAAAATCAATTACGATGATGTTGACAGCTATGCATATTACTCAGATATGGTTGACGGCATTGAATGGTGCGCTGACCAGGAGGGAGTTAAAGTAGCGAATTTGAGTTATGGAGGAGCTCAATATGCAGGAATAGCAGAAGCAGCTCAATATCTCCGGGACAGAGGCGGGTTGCTTTTCATGTCAGCTGGTAACGATGGAACATATAACAATATCAATTCCTATCCGGATTATTCATCATTTGTTGCAGTCGGCGCCACTGACAGTGATGACAGTTTAAGCTCTTTTTCAGAGTACGGACCATTTGTAGATATTGTTGCACCGGGAAGATCTATACGTACTACTTACCTGGACGGAGGTTATACTAACTACACCGGCACTTCATTTTCTTCTCCCATGGCAGCGGGTCTTGCATCCCTGATATATTCAATCAATCCTGAATTTACTCCTTCAGAAGTAGAAAATATTATCTTCAATACCGCAGTTGATTTGGGTGATGCAGGTGAAGATGATCTTTACGGTCATGGAAGGATAAACGTTTTCGCCAGCCTGGAGGCTGCTGTCAATAGTGCGTCTTCGCAGTACAATGTCTATTATGGTCACCTGCACAATCATTCCAATGTGTCGGACGGCGATGGAACTCCTGCTGTCGCCTACAATTATGCAAAGAACGTAGCAGGACTGGACTTTTTCAGTCTGGCTGACCATGCTTCCGCAATTACAAACACGGAGTGGACCAGCATCAAGGCTGCGGCCGATTTCTATAATGAGGATGGTGTTTTTGCGGCCTTCTGGGGGTTTGAATGGTCATCCAGTAACAACTATGGTCATATTGCAGTGATCAATACGGATGACTACTGCACATCTACTAATTCCGCCACCAATACCTTTGATGAGTTACTATCCTGGCTTGATACCAGAGATGGGGTTGCCTTCTTCAACCATCCCGGCAGGGAAGATGATAATGATATAGAATTCAACCATTTCAACTCACAACCGTCGGATAAATTCGTGGGGATTGAGCTGTTCAATAAAGGCGCCGGCTTTTCCTCCTATTATTACAATGACGGCTATTATTCCAACGACGGCAACAAGAGCTTTTATGATGAAGCCCTTGAGCGCGGCTGGGATATTGGCGCCTCCGGCGGTGAGGATAACCACTCCGGTACCTGGGGGACGACCCAAAACGATTATCGCATGGGTGTGCTGGCTGAGGCGAAAACCAGGGCCGCTATTTACAATGCCTTCATGGAGAGAAGGTTCTTCTCCACCCTGGACAAAAATATCGCTCTCTCCTTTGAATTAAATGGGCAGCAGATGGGATCAGTCGTTAATCCGGGCAGCTATGGCTGCGTCATTAAGGCAACAGATGGCGATGCGGAACTGTTTACTGAAATTCAGCTGATTAAAAATGGTGCTCTTTTCCAATCCTGGTATCCCGACGAAAATGGACCGGTCATTACGTTCCCTCTCACAACCCTGGATGGTGAGTACTACTATATCAAAGTGACCCAGGCCGACGGTGATGAGGCGATTTCATCCCCGATATTCATTACAAGCGGCTCATCGGTTATTACTGCTCCTGTTGTTTCAAATAGCAGTGCAACCAATATTATCATGGATTCTGCGACATTAAATGGAGTCGTTACCGATGATGGCGGTGAGACTCCTGAAGTAATTATATACTGGGGTGATAATGATGGTAGCACAATTTCAGCAAACTGGGAATACGCTGAATCACAGGGCTTAGTTTCCGGCAACTTCAGCATGGACGTAATTAACCTGCTTGAAGATACAACTTATTACTATCGCAGCTATGCGTTCAACTCTGCAGGTGAAGATTGGGCCAATGATACCGAGTCCTTTACGACATTGGCGCCGGGTTCCACTATTACAGAGGAAGTCAGGGTCGGTTCAAGCATGGATGATGTGGAAGAGGATAGCGGCGGTGTCATGTATACTGGCAGCACCGACCTGGAATTGGTTGATGATCCGGGTTACAACGGTTATGGCCAGACAGTAGGTATACGTTTTAGCGGTGTCAATATTCCACAGGGTGCAGCGATCCAGACAGCATATATTCAGTTCAAGTGTGATGACATTGATTCTGTTTCGACGAATCTTACGATTCATGCCCAGGAAACCGGTAATGCTACAGCATTCAGCACAGGCAGCAACGATGTTTCCAGCCGAGTGACCACACTGGCAAGTGCCGAGTGGTCGCCTGCTGCATGGAACACCGTCGGTGAAGCAGGGCTGAACCAGCGCACATCTGAACTGAATGCCGTGATCCAGGAAGTGGTTGACCGCGGCGACTGGAATTCAGGCAATGCCATCGTGATCATCATAACAGGCAGCGGCACACGCACGGCCGAATCATATGACGGAGACAGTGCCGGTGCTGCTCTGCTGCATATAGAATACACCATCGGAGAACCTGTCAACACGCCTCCTGCATGGAACAGTAATCCCGTTGTTGAAGCAGATGCAACCGAGGATGCAACCTACAGCAGCACACTTGCAGATAATGCAAGCGATGCTGACAGCGATCCTCTGGTATTTGCCAAGGTCAGCGGTCCTGGATGGCTTTTTGTCGCAGCCAATGGCACCTTAAGCGGCACACCTTCAAACAGCGATGTTGGTGTTAACAGCTGGACAATAAGTGTAAGCGATGAAATTGACCCGGCAGTACAGGCAACCCTGAACATTACAGTTGCAAATACCAATGATGCCCCTGTGTTTACAAACGATCCGATCAACAAGCCAAATGCAACGGCTTATGCAGCCTACAGCGACACTCTCTCCGGCAGTGCAACCGATGTTGACGCAGGCGATACCCTCAGTTACAGCAAAATAAGCGGTCCGGACTGGCTGAATGTTGCAGCTAACGGTGCACTGAACGGCACTCCTGCTGCTAATGATGCTGGTGCAAACAGCTGGACAGTTCAGGTTTCTGATGGCAACAGCGGCACAGACACAGCAACATTGGACATCACTGTTGATAATGCTCCTAACCAGGCACCTTCATTCACAACTGATCCGATCAATGAGATCGATGCAACAGAAGACGCCGCATACAGCAGTACTCTTGCAGATGATGCCTCAGATCCTGAAAACGATGCTATGACCTTTTCCTGGGTATCAGGCCCTGCGTGGCTGACCGTTGCTTCTGATGGTACTTTAAGTGGTACACCTTCTAACAGCGATGTCGGTGCGAATACATTTACTGTTCTGGTCGTTGCAACAGGTGGCTCTGATACAGCCTCTCTGAACATCACAGTCATCAACACCAACGATGCTCCAACATTCACTGTTGATCCTATCACCGGATCCGAAGCACTAGAAGGTTCCGCTTACAGTGGTTCGATAGCAGGTACAGCAACAGATATTGACGCCGGTGATACGCTGACCTACAGCAAGGTCAGCGGGCCTTCTTCCTGGCTCACTGTTGCAACTGACGGAATCTTGTCCGGCACACCGGGAGAATCAGACATTGGCCTGAACGCTTGGATCGTCCGCGTGGAAGACCCTGACGGCGCCTATGATGAAACGGAGCTCCAGATTTTTGTTAATGCAGCAGCCCAGGATATTGATTACAGGGCGAATGGAGAAAGCACCACCAGGGGAACGGTGTCAGGAAGCTATGTGAATACTCAAGACAGTGACAATACATATGAGGTAATCAGCGAAGAAATAAAGGCGGGGAAATGGTCCCTGCTTGACCATACCTGGACTTTTGACATAGCCGGCAATACTTCGGTTGTCTTTATGGTGGAAGCGTATCACTCGGAAAATAATGAAGGCGATGATTTTGTTTTTGCCTACTCAACGGACAATGTAATTTTCACTGAGATGTTCACAGTAACAAAAACCAGTGATAACGATACCTCTCAAAGTTATGAACTGCCACCCGCCACATCAGGCACCGTGTACGTACGGGTTACGGATACCGACAATACCAGGGGGAATACAGGGTTGGATACTCTTTATGTGGATGACATGCTGATCCGCACTTCCGGAACTGCCCTGGAACCTGGAGCTGCCTTCAATCCTTCTCCGGCAGACGGGGCTATCAATGTGGCTCTGGACACTTTACTGACCTGGTCTGCCGGGGCAGGAGCCGAGTGGCACGATGTATATTTTGGAACCGAGGAAGGAAATCCTTCTCCAGTCTCCGGTGGCCTAACCACAAACTCCTATGATCCCGGCGGTCTGACAGAAGGCACCACCTATTTCTGGAGAATTGATGAAGGAAACAGCGCAGGAACCACCACAGGCCCGGAGTGGAGCTTTATCACAACTGGCGGCGTTTGTACGCCATCAACCATTTCAGTTGCTTCAATAACAATCGAGCTGCTACGAGGCAGCAAGGGTCAAAGCTTCGGGCAGGCGACTGTAACAGTTATAGATAATTGTGGTAACCCGGTGTCCGGTGCGGAGGTCACCGGTCATTTTACCGGAGATTTCAGCGGTGAGCCGGCGCAGACTGTTACCAGCGACCAATATGGTCAGGCAGTGTTCACAACAACCGGCGAGTTCAAAAAACCGGTCTTTTCCTTTGTGGTTGACAATGTGTAGATGGAGAATTAAAAGCCGCGAAAGAAGGCAAATTCCTGCTTGCTCCTTTTAAAAATATCGTCTATGTAACGGCTCACGTCTCCATCAAATTGTGGGCCGAACTTTATGACGGTATATATTTTTCTGTTTCTCATATTTCTGGCTGCCGGCTTCACCCAGGGAGTCACCGGTTTCGGGTTCGGCCTGTTGGCAATCCCCCTGTTGAGCCTGTTTATTGACTTAAAGACCGGAGTGCCGCTCTGCAGCCTCCTGGGCATCCTGGTAACCGCATTTCTCTCGCTGCGGTTGCGAAAGCATATTGACCGGCGCAAGATCCTTCCCCTGCTGCTCGGCTGTGTTCCGGGCGTGGCAGTCGGGACCCTGGTGCTGAAAAAAGCGCCGACCGAACTGCTGAGTGTGCTCATGGGCGTCATGCTCATTGCCTATGCCCTTTACCGGTTGACAATTAAACAGCAGCCGCGCTCCATCGATTCACGGTGGGCTTACGCGGCCGGATTTTTTACCGGTGCGATCAGCAGCGCCTTCAGTGCCGGAGGGCCCCCGACCATTATATACAGCACCCTGAGAGGCTGGGACAAAAATGAGATCAAGGCCACCCTGTCGGGGTTCTTCCTGACCGGCGGCCTGACGGTCATCACGGCGCATGCCATTACCGGATTGACCACCAGGCTGGTCCTTCACTACTTCCTGTTGTCGGCCCCTGTGGTTATTGGAGGCGTGTACCTCGGTTCACTGCTCTATGACAGGATCGATACCGGCGCCTATCTCAAACTGCTGCAGTACCTGCTGCTGGCCATGGGAGTATTGATGATAATTAAAAATTAACAATTAAAAATGGAGAATGGAAAAGAAGACGAACAGGATACAGATAAAACAAAAACCCGGCCCCAAAAAGAATAATTAAGTATGGTGTCCCCGGAATTGCTATTTTGAGATGTAAAATAACAGGATAGCTACCGGCAAGAAATACAACGTTGTCGATAGTAGAAACGCTACTGAAAACATTTGTCTTAATGCACTAACGAGAGTGCATGAAATAATTTCGCCCCAACCTCCATTAAATTCAATTCGCTGTCCGGTTTGTTCATATTGAACCTTGTTATAACCTGCATCTCTGTTTTCCTTATAATTTTGATAGCCCAGGTATAATGCGTGAGAAATTACAAGGAGAGCCCAACAATAAAAATATGCCATTATTTCTCCTGTTCTTTACATGTAATGAAACTTTGGATTTCCAGGGACACCATACATAATTATTTGGAAAAGGGGACAGATTTATTTTCTGTTAAATAAAGCCCCAAAATAAAAAAAGCGTTATTTTACAGATTAAACCATAATTAGGGTCATTTCTTGACAGAAAAGTTTGAACGGTTCAGGATCTGACCTTATTTACTTTTTTATTAATGTCCCCTGAATGCGGACTAAATGTAGAATGTCGGATGTAGAATGAAAAAAATAGAGTACAGAGAACGGGCCCTAAAGATCCTCCCGTGGGTCTGCGCAAAATGCGGCCGGGATTTCCCCGGCAAAAAACTGCGGGAGCTGACGGTTCATCACAAAGACCATAATTTCATGAACAATCCGCCCGACGGCAGCAACTGGGAGCTGTTGTGCATCTACTGCCACGACAACGAACACTCCCGCTCCCTGGACGCCGAATGGCTCCCGGCTCAAGAACCGGGTACCAAAAAAAAACCAACTACCACACACACCCCTTTTGCAGATCTCAAGAAATTATTGAGTGAGCCGAGGGAGGATGATTGATACCATACTATGATTTCAATTCGCAGTTACAAGCGCCGCGAAGGACGCATGATTCCATCGCGAAAGCGCGCCCTGGATGAATTGTGGCTGGATTACGGGGTGACGCTGCAGGGGCCATTGGATCTCGATGGACTGTTTGGACGGCAGGCACCATGTCATCTGGAGATCGGCTTTGGCATGGGCGAGGCCCTGCTGGAGATGGCGTGTAAACATCCGGAAAACAATTACCTGGGCGTTGATGTGTATCTGCCCGGTGTAGGGCAGTTATTAATGGGTATACGGGAAACGGGAATTACCAATGTCCGGATAGACCGGCGGGACGCAATGGAGGTTCTGGCGCTTCTGCCAGCCGCAAGCCTTGCAAGTGTTTCCCTGTTTTTCCCCGACCCCTGGCCCAAACAGCGCCATCATAAACGCCGCCTGGTCCAGGCTCCTTTTGTTGAAGAATTGCACCGTGTACTTGAGCCCGGCGGCCATTTCCATGCGGCCACGGATTGGGATCATTATGCCCGGCAAATAAGGGAGATCATGGATTTAGACGATGGCTTTACCAGCCGGTCCGGTTCAGGGGAGTTTTATCCGGGTTACGTGAAACGTCCTCTGACTAAATTTGAAAAACGCGGCCTGAACCGGGGGCATGAAGTCAGGGAGCTGTTCTATGAAAGGATATAGAGGCAATTAAGTGTCAGTCGTCGGCAGTTGTATATTGGCCGACAATTAAAAATTATGTGTCAGTCGTCGGCTGTTGTATATTAGCCGACAATTAAAAATTATGTGTCAGTCGTCGGCTGTTGTATATTAGCCGACAATTATGAATTATGAATGCAGAATTGTTCACTGAAGAAGAACAGAATGAAAGGGAAAATACAGTTTCAGGCAAAAACAGAACTTTGTTGTTTAATTTTCGGCCAGTTTTTGATGATCTGGATTATATCGCGTACATAGGCATATTTGCATTCGGCGCCACAGGCATCCAGATTATTCATATCAACACAGAATTCTGAGCACTCATCAGTATCAACAAGGCTCACATCATATTTCGGGCCTTGATAGAGATCGTCGAATTCCATTACCTCCATTGCCAGGGTTGTCTGGCACGTGTGGTTGAACAGAAACAGGCCGTCTTTAATTTTCTCAAGTCTGGCCTGGTACCCGATAATCACTAAATTCGGATCAGCGAGAAAAGCTTCCCGGTTCTTCCAAGTATTGCCGCATAATGGACATTGCTTAAACATAATTATAGCCCCGATTCTCATTTCATTTTAATTTTCATACCATATCTGCAGGGGAAAACATAGGTACAACTACGCACATACAAAAATTTTTATACTCTGTGGCAGGGAAATTCCGGGGACACCGTATTTAATTAGCACCTTGCAATAATACCAGAAGTCCTTATACCTATATCTATCCTGCCAAAAAAATATTTGACCTGGAACATATGAGAAAACGTGTACGAATTGACATAGACTATCGCAGGGATTGCTGATGGGGATATAAAGATGTGCGGGCACGTCTCAGCAGCATGGCAGCCGGCCATGGGTTCCGCTTCCTTTGTACGGATAAAATGGCGGAAAAGATGGATAGGATTGTTGCCCTTGCCGGCGGAGAGATCGCCGATAGAGATGACAGGTCCTATGGCGTTGTTATTTCTGTGCGGAAAAAGGAGTTATCGGAGATATAATGGGACTGCTTAACCTGCTGCTTAAAAACCCGCTTGGGTTCTTCATCATTGCCATACCGCTTTTGTATGCCGTTATTTTCCATGAGCTGGCCCATGGCTGGGTGGCCTATCGCATGGGTGATCCGACCGCCAAATACCTGGGCCGTTTGAGCCTTAATCCGCTCAAGCACCTTGACCCCATGGGCACCCTCATGCTTTTTCTCTTCGGCTTTGGCTGGGCCAAGCCGGTACCGGTCAATTTCAACCTGTTGCGCGACAAGCGTTTGGGGATGATACTGGTCTCGGCTGCCGGGATCATCACGAACATGCTGCTGGCGTTTTGTGCTCTATTTCTGTACCGGCTGCTGGCCCTTCCGTCGTCAAGTATACCGTCACAGCTGCTCTATTATTTTGCGCGGATCAACATCATCCTGGCCGCATTCAACCTGATCCCGCTGCCGCCTCTCGACGGATCAAAAATCCTTATGGGCTTTGCATCCCCGGGCGTCCGCAATTTCCTTTTCCGTTTTGAGCGGTACGGATTTTTTGTTATTATCGGGCTGCTTTATCTGGGTGTTCTGACTCCTCTAATCCGCTTTTTCGAAAGGATGATAATGTTGGTTATCAGGCTTTTGCTGCCGTAAGCAAAAGACAATTAAGAATTAAAAACCTATTTTCCTTTCAGGCTTCTCATCCTCCTTTAAAAGCTGTTTTATAGCCTCAAATACAATTTTAAATTGTTTATCGTACTTCTCCTCCATTGCTTCTATTTTCTTCTGCAGATCTTTGTGACCTGCCAACATCTCCCGAATTCGGGTAAAAGTCCTCATTATCCGAAGTCTCCCTTCGGTCGCTTATCTGGATGTTTACCTGAATGGCCCTTTTGCTGTTCAGCACACTGGAAAGCATGGCCACTCCCTGCTCGGTAAAGGCCATGTGTATGTATCTAGGCCCACCCCAACTTGAGGTGCCAAATTGGCACCTCAAGATTTCCAACTCATCATCAGTCAGTTCGAACATGAAATCACCTGGAAATCTATCAATATTCCGCCTGACCGCTCTTTTGAGCTGCTTGGTCTCAACGTCATAGAGTTCTGCCAGGTCGCGGTCCATCATGACCTTATGATTTCGGATGAAATAGATGCGGCTGGTTATGGCTTCAACTGAAATGAGTTCTGTCATTTTTATCTTCCTTTATTTATTATCCATTTTACACTCGAACAGTTGAAATCCAACCTTGGAAAAGTACCAGGGGAATGATAGAAAAATGGTGCATCCAGAATTATCGGCTGGATGTTGGCTAACTGGACAAACCAACGATTGACAGATATGTTATTAATTTTTTAATTTTGAATTTATTATTTTGAATTTACAAAAGCGATTCATAATAGCGGGAAACTTTATCGACGGCACCGGCGCTGATGTCCGCAGGAATATCTTCCTGGAAGTAAAGGACGGCAGCATCACCGCTATTGGCCCGGCAGCGGAGATGGACCGTAAAGACGGTGCTGCAATCGATGACCTGAGCCACTGTACCATTGTGCCAGCGCTGGTTGACTGCAGCGTCTCTCTGTCGCGTTCACCCGCCGTGGACAGCAAGATCCGCTTAGCCATTGAAGAGGCCGGATTTCCGAAAAAATCAACCCTGGTGGCGCAGCATATCCGCTACTGCCATTCACACGGGGTGCTGGGTGTGGCTGCCAGTGATGACAGTATCGGCCAGGGAGAACATTTACGGGAAATTGTGCCGAAAGGGCTCAGTATTGAAATCAGGGAATCAGGCTTAGACTTTCTCAGAATCGTCTATGCCGGGATTACCGCTGACGGAGAAGCCCCCGACTCAAAGCTCAACCGGGAAGACCTGTATCGTATTCTGCAGCAGAGAGACAACAAAAAGGCGGTGGTTGCAGCCAATGGACACGATCGGGTGCAGGAGGCGCTTGCAGCGGGATGCGATGCCATCGAACAGGGATACGGTATGGGTGAAAACAATCTTCGGGAAATGGCGGAAAAGGATGTGCTGTGGATTCCCGGTGTGGTCATGGCCAAAAACGGACTGGATGCTGCGGGCAGCGGCGGGTCTGTGAACTGCCGTTTCTCCATGCGTTACGTGGCGCCGGGGAAGGCGGATCCCAATGCGGAAACTTTCTGGAAAAAGATGCTTACCGAACAACTGGCTCAACTGCGTCTGGCAGGAAAACTGGGCGTGAAAACCGCTGTGGGAACCGGGGCCGGAAGTGTCGGCATACTCCATGGCGAGTCAATGGTCGAGGAGATGAAATTATTTATCAAGGCAGGCTATTCCCTGGAAGAAACCATCCGCTGCGCCTCGGATAATGGAGCCCGGTTCTTCGGCATGGAGAACCTGGGTCCGCTTACTGTCGGGAGGAAAGCAACATTTCTGATCGCCAGGGGCACGGTGCAGCTACTGCCAAGAAAACTTGCTTATCTTGAAGGTATCTATGTTGACGGCGCTCCCAGTAGTCTCTATAGCAAAAAGTGACATAACAGCGTGACAGCCCAACCGCAATGCACACCCCCATGTCATTTCAACACATTAGAACACAATCAAAATGATGAAACGTAATTAAAATGTATAACAGAAATTTTAATTATGGAAGCTACTCACAACAACCCGGAGAGCAACCAGGATCTGTTTCTTTATCAGGATCATCATTTTTCATTGTTTCTAATATTCTTTTTGACTGGAAAAAAATCCGGCCAGCAGTAACAGCCATAACCATAGCGCGAACGGCTGCTAATTCCTCTTCAGAAATATCCATTTCTTCGGCAACTCCAAAGTATACCTCCATTCAGGGGTAGCACCCGATTGCCATGGCCACTGCTGAGTGTATCAAGTGCGCATATTTGGGTGGAATTATTTCGTTGTATTTAGCGTTTTCATAAAATTTAAAAAAATTTTGTTGTTGCCCTTCACTTAGCAATTTAGGCTGCGACATAATTTCTCCCCTCATTAACAATATAATTTGATTATAAAATTACACTTTAGTGTTTTTTATTTCTATCAGGGCTTCCTCAAGGCGCTCTTCTGCCTGCTTTCTTTTTTTTATTTCATCATTTAGCAGTTCTTTTATTATTAAAAAGTAGAGGGCCTGGCTGGCCAGCGGAGCAAGACGCTCAAGTAACTGTATATGAGATTTATTAAAATAATTTTCCTGGCTACTGGTGCATATCAGCATTGCATTCTCCAGGGCCGTATTTAAAGATATATGTAGGGAAGAAACGACTTTACGGCGTATATCGGACGACTGTTCTAACCATTCTGCGGAATAGTTAATGTTTTGGATATTTGTTGTTCTGCCAAGGAGAACATGTTTCATCATCTTGCCAGGATTCCAGATAATATTTTCAAATTGTGGAGAGGTGCTGGCTACCGTAGAAAGACTGCCGTCTCTTCTTTCTTGCAGAATAAAAGCATCATCAAACTTTATCAGTCGTTTCAATACCTCAAAAACTTTCCTGAAAGCTTCCTGAGTGTTTTCCGAACCCTTGATAATATTTACGACATCAAGCAGGGTGTCTGATTCTTCCCTGAGACGTTGTTCCTGGCTCCTTGCCTGTTCTAATTTGAGAAGCGCCTTATGCAGTTCAGTACTGGCTGTGCTCATATGCGAAACGCGGGTGCTTCCCGGGCAGCATTTTTCAAGCTTCTCTAAAGCGTGTTTCAGCTCTTTGAATATTTCTTCCATTGCCCCCCCTTGCTCGCAAAAAAGAGAATAAATTTAAACAGTAATGTAATTAAATTATATAATTATATTTAATAATAAACAAGTGTCACAATGTGGTTGTCAGGGTAAGTGGCGGTCCAGTTTAGATGCCTTGTGCCAACATCTTTGCTTTTGGAGGAAAAACAGCAGTTAAAATGTCCACTTGAAACCTTAGCATTTCAGGAATCATTTATGAGTTAAGGTTGATAGCAGCAATTGTAAGTCGTTAAATGAAGATTTAATATAGATATGTTGACTTTGAAAACTGCAGGTAAAGGTGCAAATAAAAAGTAAATCTGTCTTCCTTTTTCCACGTAATCTGACAACAAAAGAAAGTGCTTGTTATTATTGAATATTTCGGTTATGATGCCATTATTCTTTGTGTAGTATCTATTTGTAGTTCGTAAATTACGGAAAAGCTAGCCGCACAAACCTCAGGACGAGGGCGTGCGGTTTTTTTGTTTGAACACAATGAAAATACCAGCCGGTTTATATTTCATACATCGGTGTTTTAATTAAGCGGTTCCAAGGTGAACCGCTAACAGTAAGGAGTAGTACAATGATAGAAGGAACAGTAAAATGGTTTAATGATGCAAAAGGTTTTGGTTTTATCGAGCAGGATAATGGCAGTGACGTATTCGTTCACCACACAGCAATCCAGGCCGAAGGTTTTAAATCCCTTCAGGAGGGGACCCGTGTATCATTCGACATTGTTGACGGAGTTAAAGGTCCGGCAGCCGAGAATGTTACCCAGCTGTAAAATCAGATTTCGACCATAACGAAACCCCTGCAATTTATTTTGCAGGGGTTTTTTTTGATCCATCACCCTATCAGTCAAGATATTTCCTAACTATATTGACTATGTAGGAATTTTAAACATTTCTTGCCACAATGTTAAGTATTTGATGAAGAATTACCAGTAAAGGTGTGCAGTGGCAATAATAACTTTCTTGGAGGATGTTGCTACTTACAATTGATAGCAGATATTACAATTGTCAAAATCAACTATACTTGCCTGCGACTTTTGCAAGGTCAGTTAGTTCATCACAGACCTCATTCCAATGATCCTTATTTTTTTTGTCTCCATTTAGTGAATCATCCATATCACAATCCTTATTGTGCCCTATTTAGGAATATTAACCAAACAAACCTTTCCTAATCCCCATAAATTTACGCTGTTTCCGTTGAGTGGAAGCTGAATAGGCAAAACTCAAAGTAGGTATCTGAAATAATATAAATGCAAGTTCATTATTCTCAGGTTTTAAAGTGTCTTCATGAGATACAATCCTGTTATTTAATGGAAAACATTTAACAGCAATGTCGATAATTACCTTGTAAGCAAAATAGCTATTTGCCTCGACCCAAAATCTTTTATTATGGACTAATTTTTGATTTACTCTGTCAATGTAAAGCTCAGCCTTATCTTGAAAGCTTTCCGGCAAATTAGAGACTTCCCAAAGGACAGCAGATTGTAATTTTGCAGCAGATTGTTTCTTTATGAAATGTTGAATCAATTCCCTGTAAGGGCGTTTACTACCAGGACTATCAAGAAATTCTGTTATTGTATTTTTTTTCATGGAGTTTCTCTCTAATTATTAAAGTCCATATATCTTGCCAACATCTTTAGTTTTGTCATACAAGATTCGACTCAATATTTCCACTGGTAATCTTGATACTTTAGGAATTATTTATGAGTGTAAATGGATAGACATAATGTCTGACAGGTAGCCAAGAAGGCCCGCCTCCTGTTTTAATTAGG
>JBHPCH010000060.1:0-15883 GCA_042576125.1 Thermodesulfobacteriota bacterium | reverse complement strand
CTGCTTACCTCTTCAGGATCTGCCCCCAGTGACCTTTTTTCCATAAAATATCCCTTGCCCGCCTCACAAACGTCCAGGACCGGAGCCAAATTATAGTTTACACCAATGCCCTTGAGTTCACTTGCGCATACGCGGGCATAATCACTCAGTCGACTTTCTGGATTTTCAGACTGTGCCAACACCCTGGCATCAGGAAATTGGGTAAACGGTGGCCCCAAACGTGCAACAGAACCACCTTCCTGGTCAATGGCAATAAGCGGAGGCCCAAGATTGTTTTCAGTACAAGCTTTATGAATATCCGCAGATAGCTTTTTTAACTGTTCTGGTGATTCGACATTTCTTTTAAAATAGATGAAGTTATTCACCCGGAATTCTTCTATCAGGCGCAGTGTTGAATTATCCAGTACAGTGCCGGGCAGCCCTGCCATAAAAATCTGCCCCAGCAACGATACTGGCTTTGTACTGTTAGAAGTTATCATTATGCTTCCTTTTTTTATAGTCCAGCGGGTCCTTTAGCCCTGCTTCTGCAAAACCCTTAAGGCGCAAACGGCAGGAATCACACTCACCGCATGCCACACCTTCAAGGTCAGGATCATAACAACTGTGTGTTGTTGCATAATCAATACCCAGAGAAACACCCTTTAAAATAATCTCGCCCTTGGTCATATGCAAAAGTGGAGCATGGATGACTAAGGACCTTCTCTCTTCCGTTCCGGCCTTTGTCGCCAGGTTGGCCATTTTTTCAAAGGCATCTATATATTCAGGCCTGCAATCAGGATAACCGCTGTAATCAAGGGCATTAACCCCTATAAAAATATCATCAGCACCAAGCACTTCTGCCCAGGCCATGGCATAGGCCAGAAAAATGGTATTTCTTCCAGGCACATACGTCTGAGGTATACTTGCCTCCATATCGTCAAAAGAACGACCCTTGGGCACATCTATTGCACTTGTCAGCGCTGAACCACCTATTGCATCCAGCCCTATATGCAGCACAAGATGGTCCACAGCGCCAAGCCTGACGCTATTGGCTTTCGCCTTTTTCAGTTCAATTGACTGCCGTTGACCATACTGAAAGCTTAAACAATAACAGGCAAAATCCTCCACTCTTGCCATGGCAAGCACTGTAGTGGAATCAAGCCCGCCGCTCAAGAGCACTACGGCTTTAGGCTGTGTTTGATTATTTACTCCCTCTTCCATTCCGTAACCTTTGTCATTCTTTTGACTCAATTCTTCTCACCAGGTTCTGAGAATCAAAATCATACATTGTTTCATGCATCTTCAGGTATAATTGCGCCTGTTTATAGTTTTTTGACCTTTCATCCGGCTTTACAGCAATGCTATCATTATCAAGAAAAAGAACACCCTTGTCGTCTTGTAGGGCATAACCAAGACTGCCAATAAATATGGTTCCATTCTTTATATAACCGTTGTTAATAATATACCACGGAAAGGCAACTCTCTGCTGATTGTGGACAAATTGATTGATGCCAAATATTCCATACGGTGCCTCTATACCTAACAGATGCAGTATGGTTGGAAATAAATCATGCAGCCCACTGACAATAAACGAATAGTTGTCTCTGTGTTCTGCAATAACTGCCTCTTTTCCCGGTATGATAATTATAAGTGGCGTGCGTTGTTCACGAATACTCAGAAGATCTATACCTAAATTTTGTTTAATAATATCGTTATGTTCAGTGTTGACAGGGTGGTCCCCATAAATGACAATCATGGATTTCTCCCACAGGGGGGATTTTTCCAATTTAGCCATAAACATTCCCAGCGCATCATCTGTATAGCGAACACCCTGGAAAAGCTTAGCGGGTGGTGAACCGGGGGGGAAACCGACGGGTAAGCCTTTATGACTCCCGGGGACCTCATATGGGTGATGTCCGCTAAGCGTTATGAGATAGGCAAAAAAGGGCTGGTCCTGCTGTAATAATATGTCTGCAGACTCAGAGAAAAAGGTCCTGTCTGAAACACCAAGCTGAAGAATATCCTGGGAGAATTTGTTTTTAAAAAACAAGGTATCTATACCGAAAATAGGATGATTTATATCTCTAGCCCAAAAGCTTGCGTTGTTGCCATGCAAAGATAATGTTGCATAACCTTTGCTTTTTAATATCTCCGGAAGATAAATAAATGTTCTCCTGCGCGGGTACTCCAGTACAGTAATTTTGCGCCGGTCAGCCATCAAGCCTGACAATACGGAAAATTCAGCATCAGAGGAACCACCCTTTGAAATGCTTGACAGAACATTTTCCCAATAAAATCCCTCATTTTTCAGTCGGTTAACTGTTGGGGCAATTTCGGTTTCCCCGGCTTTTAACCCGACAAACGCACTGGAGAAGGACTCCAGCGAGAGGAGGATCACATTTCTGTCTTTTGCTAACCCGAAAAAAGGGGAAGGTCTGTCATTTATGTCTTTTATGATATTCAACTCTTTTGAAATAACCTGTAGCTCTTCTATTGTTAAACTTTTTTTCAGAGTATTTACATTTGTTTTAATTGTTCTAGAAACATCCATTAACAAAAAGTTGAACAACCCGAAACCGCAGGCAAAGCCCTTATCTGAGGCCTCAAAAAAAGGCACTCCTTCTTTTTGTTGTTTAAGGCGAACCGCCGCCATGTCCGGATGAACATAGTAATGGAAGGCGACCTGCCAACTCTGAAAAGAAAAAAGAATGAAAATGGCTGCAAACAGCCCATTTAGCAGTATCATTTTGCGGTTTTGCTTAATGTACAGAAACCTGTTGAAAATAAAGCCATATATGAAGAAAACTAAAAAACTTAAAATGAAAAGACTTTCTTTAATGGTTAATGAGGCCGCTACGCTTCCCTTGACAGACCACAAAAACGGAAGCGCTTTGAATGAATACACTGAAATTACAGAGGTAAAAAAAGAGTCATAAATTCTGTTAGCAACAAGATAGACGGACGAAATAATTCCAGTTATACCGAGAAAATACCAACGTATTTTCTGTGGTAGCAGCATGAAAATTGCAACACAGAGAAAAGGCCAGAGAAACCGCCAGAATTCAGCTGGCTGGTATATTTTTTTGATACCCAGGAGGTTTTCTTTCAGTTGATCAATCAGCCACGGGGCATAATTGCTGGTAATTTCACGCAGTACAATTTTTTCCTGTTCATAGAGCAGGAATACAAAAAGAAAAACCAGAAAGAACTGAACCGTCTGGGTTATAAGGATTTGTTTTTCTGCCCTTGGGCCACTATTAACAGGTTTTTTTTTCTTACTGCAGAAAGACATAAAATGTTTTAGTTCCCGGAATATGAACTCCTGGGATTTTAATAGGTTAAGTTAATAGTATATTGGAGCAGCCACGATCTAAAAAACCTGTATCACTAACGACCAAACGGGCCATAGTGTTGCCGCTGGCCATCCTGAAAACTCAGGCAATAACAGGCAAAACCCTCCGCTCTTGCCATGGTGGGCACTGTAGTGGAATCACGGCCGCCGTATAAAAGCACAACTGCTTTAGGCTTTGTTCGATTATTTGATTTTTTACCCACACTATTCACAATACCTAAGCAGATACAAAAGGACAACAGCGGGCATTTTTATACAGCCAACCGTACCGGCAACTTCCTGACTATTACTATCTCTCTGGGATTAACCTCTGCCTGGTATGCTAAAATCATTACACCTTCTGCGGCCACATTTGAAAGGGTTTCAGCATATCCCGGATCAATATGATTGGCCGGCATAAAATAATCAGCATCTCCACGCTGCACACAGAAAAATACTACCGCATCATGCCCCTGCCTTTTTAAGGCTGCGAGTTCATGCAAATGCTTAGTCCCTCTCACTGTTACTGCATCGGGAAACATTGCAGCCCTGCCTTCTGCCAGAGAGCAATTTTTAACTTCCATATAAATTCGCGTTCTTTTTCGTTCCAATAAAAAATCCAACCGGGTATTGGCGGAAGTTTTCACCTCCTGGGTAATTACATCCAGCCTGCCGAATTCTTTTACTATCTTTTTTTCGATGGCTTCCCGCACAAGCTTATTTGTTAGAAATGTATTAACCCCAACCCAGACAGAACCGGCCTGAACCATTTCAAGGGTATGAGGGTATTTCCGCCCCGGATTATCAGACCTGGATATCATTACCGGACTGCCCGGCTCACTGCAGCCCAGCATGGAACCGGTATTAGGACAGTGAACCGTTAACACCTTTTTATCTTCCAACTCAATGTCAGCCAGAAATCGCTTATATCTTTTAATCAGTATTCCCGGCTGTAACTCCTGTTTAAATTGCATCGCGTAACGTCATCTATTTAAAATTCTTGGATGTTTTTTTTGTGATATATTGTTAGCTTATAACACTCTGTTCGGTTTAAATATAATCAAATTAGCGGTAATAATTTCAAGTATTAAACAAACTGACAAAACAAAACGCCAAATGACTGAAAAAAAAGCAGAAAACATATCAATAATATTGCCGGTATATAATGAAGAACTTGGAATTGAGTCCGTTCTTAATGACATTTATACAGTTATTAAGGACATTACTTACAACTGCGAGGTTCTTATAATCGACGACGGCTCAACTGACAACACTTTGGAATTAGCTGCAAAATTTCCGGTAAGCATATATCAGCACCCTAACAACTTGGGATACGGGGCTGCACTAAAAACCGGATTGGCACATGCAAATAATGATATCATATGCATAGTTGATGCAGATGGAACATATCCGGTGAAGGATATTCCCAAACTGGTAAATACACTTATTGAGAAAGACATGGATATGGTTGTCGGAGCAAGAGTTAATGCAAATGCAGCGATCCCCGCAATACGAAAGCCGGCAAAATGGGTGTTAGGCCAGTTAGCTAAATTGTCAGTCGGGGTAAAAATTCCCGATATAAATTCTGGCTTTAGAGTATTTAAACGTGACGCTGCCATAAATTTTATTAATTTATTGCCAAATGGCTTTTCTTTTACAACCACAATAACTTTGGCAATGTTAAATAATCAGTATTCAGTCAAATATGTGCCAATTGATTATTATCATCGGATTGGAAAATCAAAAATAAGTCCGTTCCGGGACACAACAAAATTCCTTCTTTTAATTACCAGAATTGCCTTATATTTCGCACCTTTAAAGGTTTTTCTGTCTATGAGTTTTATTATGATGCTCTTTGCACTGTTTTGGGGCATTTTCAGCTTGCTGGTTTTGGGAAAACTTGCAGATATCAGCACTTTAGTTATATTTCTCTCCGCAATACAGATTGGTGCAATCGGGCTTATTGCAGAGCATATTAACCACCGTCTTTCAAACGAATACCATAAGGCCAGAATGAGACCTTTGCTCAAAGAAAAAGACAAATAGCGAGGCTTTGGTATTTACTCTATCCTCTTAATCTTTCTTTTAATTTTGACATGAAAATATGTTTAATTAATCCGCCCCGTTTCCATGAACTGGTCGGTAAAAATCCAGGCATAATAGAGGAAAACCGGGGATATAACCCCCCTCTGGGCCTTCTATCAGTTGCCACCTCACTCAAATCATTCACATCCGGCACACATGAAATCCAGGTAATTGATTGTCAACCGAGGCAGTTATCTTACGAGTGGCTTGCTGAATACTTTTCAGTGCATCAATTTGATCTCGCAGGAATAACAGCCATGACATTTACTCTCATAGATGTAGTCATGACTGCAGATGTCATCAAGACGAACCAGCCTGATTGCAGAATCGTATTAGGAGGACCGCACACGCATATATTCCCGCAGGAAACTGTGTCATTGCCAAATGTAGATTATATTATTCAGGGTGAGGGTGAATTTTCTTTTGTAGAATTTATTGAGGCACTGGAAGGCAATCTTCCTTTGCAAAATGTCACCGGACTTGCATATGAAAAAAATGGCCGGTTCATAGACAATGGAATTTCTCCCAAGATAGAAAATTTGGACAGCATCCCGATTCCCGAGAGAACATTGCTGCCTCTTAAGCATTACAATTCTCTGCTGGCTCACGAAAAAAATATAACCACCATGTTCACCAGCAGGGGATGCCCCAATAAGTGCGCTTTTTGCGACAGACCCAACTCACCAGTAATTTCCGGTTTCCGCTGGAGAAGTGCACATAATGTAGTTGATGAAATGGAAGCATGTGTAGCCCTTGGAATAAATGAGATACTCATTTATGACGACACTTTTTCTATAAGAAAAGATAGGGTTTTTGAAATATGCGAAGAAATATTATCAAGAAATTTACATGTTACATGGGATGTTCGGGCCCATGTAAATACGGTAAACCTAAAAATGTTGCAGCGTATGAAAAGGGCCGGCTGTGACAGGATTCATTACGGGGTTGAGTCCGGTAATAACAGAATGCTCAAAGTAATTAGGAAAAACACTACGGTAAACAGGATAAAAGAGGCTTTTGCCGATACCAGGCAGGCAGGAATTGATGCATTGGCCTATTTCATGATCGGCCTTCCAGAGGAAAAAGAGTCTGATATTCAGGATATATTAGACCTGTCGATTGCATTAAGGCCAGAATATTGCCATTTTACAATTTTTTGTCCATACCCCAACACCGCATTTTATGAAAGAGGGCTCTCTTCGGGAATCATTCCAAGAGATATCTGGCGCGACTTTGCCAGGGATCCTCAACCGGGATTTACACTTCCTGTGTGGGAGGAAAACTTTACCCGCGAGGAACTGCAGCAGCACCTTGTGAAGCTCTACAAGAAATTTTATTTAAGGCCTCAATATATTTTAAAAAGAGTTTCGCGCCTTAAAAGCTTTAGCGAACTCAAAAGAAAGGCCAAAGCCGGCTTGAGCGTTCTGCAGATGAAAACCAGCCAGGTGGCAAAAATAGATTTTACAAAAACTGAAAAAATGAAATGATTCAAAAATGTTGTGCTTTCCCTGCAACAAGACTATTCGCCCAATAGACTCTATAACACATGATCATCATTGATGAAAACGGGGCTCAGGGGGCCGAATTAGACGACCTTGGATATATAAAAAGGCGCGTCGGCATTGGCCGCATCATTTTACCTGTCACACGTTATCTCAGGGCTGTTAATGCGGAGAGGTATATCGACAGGGGAGAACAGCTCTTGGACATCGGTTGCGGTGATGGGTATTTTATCAAACGCTCAAAATGTAAAAAACGTTACGGCTTGGATAAGCTGTTAGGAGATGAAGTAACCTCAGCACTCGATTTTCCTGATGCCTTCTTTGATTATGTTACCATGCTTGCTGTTATCGAACATATTGCTGAGCCCTTGCCGCTGCTTATAGAGATTTGCCGGGTTTTAAAGCCCAGGGGTAGGTTCGTCTTTACCACTCCCCAAAAACAAGCTGATTTTTTTCTTCGGTTGTACGCCAAGAACATTGATGAAGAACATGAAACATATTTTGACTTGAAAAGAGTAAAGGATCTGGCAGGAGATATGTTTGAGATTCGCGGTTACCACACATTCATCTTTGGGTTAAACCAGACTTATTGTCTCGAAAAGAAATAAAATGTGTATAGGGGCAATATGCAAAATAAAGAGGAATATCGGACTGAGAGAAAAAAGGACTCCTTAAATTGTTCTCATAAGGATTCATAGGCCTTCATTCCTTGAGGCGGTTTACCGTTTCAATGTTTTTTCTTACGGATACATTATTGGGGGCAATGGCACTGGCCGCCTGAAACTCCCTCAACGCCTCATCAAAAAGCTCCTTCTGCGCATAAAGTATTCCAAGGTTGTTGTGTGCCTCAAAGTTATCTGGATTTATTTTTGTGGTTAATAAGTATTCATTAATAGCATCTTCGGTCCACCCCTTTGTCATATATATAAAACCAAGCTTGTTGTGCGCCTCAACATAATCAGGGTTTATCTTTCTCGCTATCAAGTATTCCTTTATCGCCTCTTCTCTTAATCCTTTCTTGTCATAAGCAACTCCAAGATTAAGGTGAGGACGGGCTTTTTGCGGGCTCTTGCTAACTACATCTTGCCAAAGCACAACATTATTCCGCCAAACTGAATTTCGGGCATACGCTGTTCCTGCAAAAACAAGTATTACGACCGCTATACATGCAATTACTCCCCTTGCCGCACTTCTGCTTTTTGTTTCATTCACAACCATGCTGATTGCCGCCATAACACATATAATAAAGCCCACAGAGGGAAGATACAGCCTGTGCTCAAAAATTACATTGAGCAAAACGACAATACTTGATTCCACTGACAGTGTAATAAAGAACCAGAGTATGCCGAATGAAATTAACTTCAGATTATACCTTTTTTCAATTTTGCTATTTTCCGACCGATAATGAAAATAGACACCAAGACAAAAAAGCAACAGCAGAAAGATAAAGGAGATAATCACCGGGGCAGCAAAAAATGAATGATAGATCGGGTAGTCATAATCAAGGTTTTGATTGATGGGAAAAAGCAGCAGCCTTATATATGTTACTAACACTCTAAATTGAGTAAAAAGATAATCCCATTTAGTTACAGCCTCAGCAGAGGTTGAAGTCACAGATTTCATTAACAGGTCAATATTATTTATAGAAAACGAAAAACCCTTTGCCATTAAAAGTGTTGTTGGAATAACAAGCATTGTGAGAGAAAAGGGAAACAGGAGAAAGGCTTTTTTTCTGAAATTTTCGCTAAAAAACATATACTCTGAAAGCAAAATAACAACCGGCAAGGTGAACGAAAGTTCTTTTACAAGCATGGCCATAATTGCTGATAGGAGAGAGAGACCATAGAGGATATACTTTTCGTGACCAGTCGCTGTCAGTCTTGATTTTATATACGCAAAAAGCGATAGCAGGTAAAATAATGCTGCAAGGGAGGCAAACCGCTGTGAAATATATGTTACAGCCTGTGTTTGGATTGGGTGACAGATAAAGATTAATGCAGACAAAAAGGCAAAAAGATTTTGCGTGAGAGGCTCAAAAGGCTTAGACCCGGGCTTGAGATTTGTAAAATATGGGGTTTGAAAAATTACTCTTATAAAGAAATAAACGAGAAGACCGTTGGCAATATGCACGAGAATATTAAACAGATGATACCCGATTACATCAAGTCTATGCTGGTGGTAATTTAATGCAAACGTGAACTGTCCTGCAATTCTTGTTATAAATGTAGTCCGGTGGCCGGTTGGTATACCAGTCAGGCTTAAAACTTTTGATGGTTCCTTAAAGTAACTAAAATCTTTTATAGCAGGATTTGAAACAATAAAATATGCATCATCAAATACAAAAGGTGCATTAAAAGTGTTTGAGTAAATCAATAAACCAATGAATATTATGAGCAGTATTTGAATGCTTGTTTTCTGTAATAAATCTAATTTCATCCTTGAGATTCTCTCCTGATATATTCATTTGGCATTTTACACCTGAGCAGTTAGGCTTGACCGATTAAATAATATCCATAAAGAAAACCCATCTCATAAGAAATCATTTATTGAGGTTCATTATGGTCTCAATGTTTTTTCTTACGGATACATTGTTGGGAGCAATAGCACTGGCCGCCTGAAATTCCCGTAAAGCTTCATCAAAAAGCTCCTTTTGCGCAAAAAGGATTCCTAGGTTGTTGTGTGCCTCAAAATTATCAGGATTTATCTTAATCGCTAACAGATACTCTCTGATTGCTTCTTCCTTGCGCCCCTGTTTCATATAAGAAAAGCCAAGGTTGTTATGTGCTTTAACAAAGCCGGGTTTCAACTTGCCCGCTATCATGTGTTCCTTTTGGGCATCATCCAACCGCCCCTGTGCAGCATAAGCCAAAGCAAGGTCGTTGTGTGCGATAGCACTTTCAGGTTCTATTTCAATAGCTATAATATATTCTTTAATGGCATCTTCAGTGCGCCCTTTTTTAGCATATGCAACGCCAAGATTATGATGAGACCGAGCCTTCTGCGGACTTTTACTGACCACATCTTCCCATAACACAATATTATTCTGCCAAACTGAATTCCGGGCATAGGTCATTCCGGCTAGTATAAATACTGCAACCACAATACCAGATATAACAAACCTGACGGTCGTTTTGTTTTTTATTGCATTTGTTGCCATACTGATTGCTGCCAAAAAACATATAATAAAGCCCACAGAGGGAAGATAGAGTCTGTGCTCAAAGATGACATTTCTCAAAACGATAATGCTTGATTCAACTGACAGGGTAATAAAGAACCAGAGTATACCGAATGAAATCAATCTAAAACCATACCTGTTTTTCGCTTTGCTCTTTTCCGATCGATAGTAACAATAGAGACCAAAGAAAAAAAGCCACAAAAGAAAGAGAAAAGGGAGAAACACATGGGGTGTAAAAAAAGAATGATAGATCGGGTAGTCATAATCAAGGTTTTGGTTAATAGGAAAAAACAGCAATCTTATGTAAATCACTATCACACCAAATTGCGTAAATAAATAATCCCACCTTGATACAGCGCCAGCCGAAGTTGAAGTCAAGGATTTCATGGAATGCTCAATATTACTTATTGAAAACGACGAGCCATCGGCCATTAAAAGTGTTGCTGGTATAACAAACATTGTAAAGGCAAAGGGAAGCAAGAGAACGGCTTTCTTCCAAAATTTCTCTTTAAAAAACATCAGCTCTGAAAGCGCAATAATTGCCGGCAGGGTGAACGAACTCTCTTTTGCAAGCATGGCTGTAATTGCCGATATGAGCGAAAGGCCATAGAGAGTATACTTTTCGTGACCAATCGTGGACAGCCTTGATTTTATATACGCGAGAAGGGATAGCAGATAAAACAGTGCAGCAAGAGAGGCAAACCGCTGTGAAATATATGTGACAGCCTGCGTTTGGATCGGGTGACTGATAAAAATTAACGCTGAGACAAAAGCAAAAATATTTTGTGTGAGAGGCGTGTCAGATGTATATCCGAATTTAATATTTGAGAAATATGGGGTTTGAAAAATTATTCTTATAAGAAAAAAAACGAGGAGGCCGTTTGATATATGCACGAAAATATTAAATAAATGATAACCGAAAACATTAAGTCTATGGAGATGGTAATTTAATGCAAAAGTGAAATGGGTTACTATGCGTGTAATAAATGCATACCTGTAACCGGTTCCCATTTGATTAAGCTTTAATACCTTTGACGGTTCCCCGAAGTAACTGAAATCTTGTATGGCCGGATTTTCTATAATATATGGCTTATCATCAAAAGTAAATTCTGCATTAAAGGTGTTTGAGTAAATCAACAAACCAACGAATATTATGAGCAGGATTTGAATATTTGATTTCTGCAATAAATCTGATTTCATCCTTAGGTTTCTCTCCTTAAATACCCAAATTTGATTGTTGTAAGAATCAACTGAGTGGCAAAATCCATTATGAATAACATAACGGCAAAAGAGGACAAGCCATCTGAAACCTCATGGAACCGGTATTAGGACAATAAGCCATTAACATCTTTTTATCTTCAAACTCAATGTCAGCCAGAAATCGCTTATATCTTTTAATCAGTATTCCCGGCTGTAACTCCTGTTTAAATTGCATCGCGTAACGTCATCTATTTAAAATTCATGGATGTTATTTTTTGTGATATATTGTTACCTTATAACACTCCGCTCGGCTTAAATAAAATCAAAGTAGCGGCTTATTTCAAATGAAAAGAATTCTCACGTCCTGCATAATTATTCTTTTTCTTCTCCTCATGGGAGGGCATACCTCTCTTATTTTTGCAGGACAAGTATCCCTGGAAATTTCAACAACAACGGGCAGCACGAACGAATCTATTACAACACGTTTCAGGATTACAAATAGAGGAACAGAGCCTGCCAGCCAGGTTTCGGTTCTTGGACAATTCCAAAATGAGCAGCGGTCTGTTTTTGTTGCCGATCGTATAAACCCTGGCCAATCGGCAGAATCCAGGACCAATTTCAAGCTTCCCGGCAACCTTAACGGCACTTTCCCTCTCTATATAACTGTATCATACCAGCATGCTAATGGAATAAGTGCTTCAAGTGCTTCCCTGGTAACTGTTGCCACCGGTTCCAGGGGGGAAAAGAAGTTGGCTATGAAGGCTAGCCTGGATGACCGTCCGGGCGAAGGTAAAATATCCATCCTTCTGGAAACAACGGACCCGGATGTTACCTCTGTGACCGTTACTGCCCATTCACCCCAAGACCTTGTTATTGAACCACCTTTCCAGAAAATCAACCTGCAGCAGGGCAAGGGGTTGGCAAAATTTACTGTAACAAATGTAAGTGGCAATGAGGGAAGCACCTATGGAATTTTCTTCGCTGCAGAATACGAAGAGCAGGGACTGCATAATCTTGCCACTGCTGAGGTAATTGTGCCGGTTACAAATGCACTTGCTCCAGTCTCTCTTGAAGTTGAAACCCTGAAGATCTGGCTCTATGCAGCTACCCTCATCCTGACTGCAATTCTTTCTATAATCTTTATTGTCAGCAGCAGGACAAGGCATTGGCTTATAAGGATTGAGAGTGTTTCCCTTCTGCTGGATATTTTTGTGCTCGTAGCAGTAGAGATTTTTATTTTCTCTCAATTTGACCTGACATCCCTTTTTACTGCTACAACTACAACAGGCGGCGATACAGCCTCTCATTTCTACACCTTGGAATATTTAAGGCAGACACTGTTGCCGGTCGGAAAAATTACGGGCTGGACCATGGGCAATTATGCAGGTTTCCCCATCCTGCAGTTCTATTTTCCGCTGCCATTTTTAATTATGAGTTTGCTTGACCTGGTTATGCCGCTGCAGGTAGCCTTCAAACTGGTTACGTTATCAGGCACAGCACTTTTGCCTGTGGCAGCTTACACCATGCTGCGGCTTATCCGCTGCCCATTTCCAGGACCTGGTATTGGTGCAGCGCTCATGTTGCCCTTTCTCTTTAACTCTGCTAATTCCATGTGGGGCGGAAATATTTTAAGCACCCTGGCAGGAGAATTTTCCTACAGCTTAAGCATGTCACTCTCGCTCATACTGATCGGCAGCTTATACCGAGGCGCTGTTGAGGACAATGGTATTATCCGTAACGCTATTCTTGTTTTTTTGGTTGGTTTCAGTCATGGTTATACCCTGTTGTTTGCAGAGGCAATTTCACTGTTTCTGCTCATTACACCATACGGTTTTTCCCGCCGACTTCTATATCTCTTCAAGGTTTATGCCCTAGGGTTTTGCCTGCTTGCCTTCTGGCTTGTGCCGCTTCTAATTTATACAAAATACACTACCTCCTATCATCTGGTCTGGACCATTCACTCGATTAAACAGGTTGTGCCGGAAATTCTGCTCCCGATTGTTGCGACTGGGATTGCTGGAAGCATCGTTCTGCTGGTCCTGGGTTTACTGCGACACAAAAACACCGGCAAGGAAGCCCTTGCTGCTCTGGGATATCTCTGGTTCGGCCTGGCAGCAGCAGTCGTCTTTTTTGTAGCCGCGCCACGCCTCGGCGTTGTGGACATCCGCTACGTTCCCTATGGTCAATTGATGACGTGTCTCATGGCTGCTCTCTTTTTAGGTTGGACTGCACGATTTCTCCTGAACCGATGGGGCCTTAACTGGCTGTTACTCATTATTATTGCAGCATCAACCTTATACTGGACAGACGCACGTGTCGGCACGGTGGAAGGCTGGTCAAAATGGAATTACCTGGGATTCGAAGCCAAAACCACCTGGCCGGTTTTCGAGCGTATCAATAAGTCCCTGGCCGGAAACTTTCAGGATCCAAGAGTTGTATTTGAACATTCCGAGGAACATAATATATTCGGCTCCTCCCGGGCTTTTGAATCATTGCCGCTTTTTGCCGGCAGAGCTACCCTTGAAGGACTTTATATGCAGGCTTCCATCACTGCCCCATTTGTCTTTTACATTCAGTCCATGGTCTCACGAGCAAGCTCGCAGCCTTTCCCTCAGTATAACTACACAACTATGGATTTCGACAGGGCCCGGAGCTATTTGGAGCTTTTCAATGTCAGGGACCTGATTATCAGAAGCAAACAGGCCAAGCAGTCGATCCGGCAGGTACCGGAATATAGAATGACTAAATCAATAGGCCAATATGAGTTATGGCAACTGACTTCCAACCGGAACAGGTATGTGCAGCCGCTGCAGTATGAACCGGTGGTATACAAAGGGACCACGCCATGGAAACAGATTGCTCATCAATGGTTCACCCGTGACGAACTGAGGGACACCTCCCTGATTTTCAATGAAACAACCGCGGCGGGCCAAAACAGTCCTTTCAAGTTGGAAGCAAACTCATTGGAAGGACTCCCGAAGCAGGAAATTGATATCTCTGACTGCAGCCTGAAGGAAACCATTAATAATGAAGAGATACTGCTGGAAACAGATTGCCTTGGGAAACCACATCTCATCAAAGTTTCATATCATCCAAACTGGCACGTAGAGGGGGCAGAAAAAATTTACCTGGCTTCGCCGTCATTTATGCTTATTTATCCCAATAAAAAACAGGTGCGCTTGTTTTACGGGCCAGGCCCCTGGGACAGGTTTGGCCAATTGCTGAGCGCATTCGGACTAATTCTTCTCCTGGTCAATGTGCCATTGCCAGGAAAAGAGCGTGGAACTGCCTGGTGTATGCTGTCAAAACGCTTAACTCTTCCTGCTTTCCATGGATTACAATTCCCTGTCGATCCGAGTTCTCAAGCTCGAAAAATAATCATGCTGTCAATACTCTTAGGTGCTTCTGCACTCGTTACCGTAGCCTCCTACCGGGTTTACACCAATGAACCCCACCGGGCTTATAACCGGAGTATTCAGCATAAGGATGCAAAAGAGTACGAAAAGGCAAGAAAAGGATTCCGCAATTTCGTACATAAATATCCCCTTACCAAACGCGCCCAGGAATCAAGTTATTATATTGCCATTACCTACTACCTTGAAAAAAAAGACAAGGAGGCGATAAAGGCTTTTGAGGAATATATAAAAAATTACCCGCAGGGAGGCAGGGTGGCAGAATCTCACTACCATATCGGACTGGCTTATTTGCGCAGTGGACAAACAGAAAAGGGGGTTGGCATAATGAAGTTATTAATAGAAAATTACCCACAGACCCCTTGGGCAAGGTATGCCAATGAACGGTTACAGGAGAAGGGCTACTCTCCCGCGGATGAAAAAATAAAAATTAACAGTTCCAACCTGCATCAGTATATGGGACGCGCCATTACGTATTTTAACCAGGATAGGTTGACAGACGCCAAGCCAATCCTTTTACAGGTCAGTGAACGCTTTCCTGAATTTGAAGGAGCCCCCCAGGCTCTGGCTGCCCTGGCCCTGTGTTACTACAAGGAGGGAGATTGCCTCAAAACGATCAAGTACTACAAGAAGCTCATTGAACGTTATCCTGACCACAAGCTTCTGGCAGAGGCCTATTTTCACATTGGAATTTGTCATAAAAGGAATGGCAGCAGTAATCTTGCTGAGGACGCATTTCAAAAGGTTCTAGCCATAGACAGGGACGGTATTTATGGAAAACAGGTACATAAACTTGACAGATAGAAATCAATTTCCGAATTTATTTTACATAATAAGTCGGAATTTCCTTATCGCGCACTTTTGTCTCCGTAACACCAAATAAAGAAATCCACATTTTCCCGGTATTCATACTTCCATATCCGCCAAGCCGGGCTGCAATCCTAAAATTGTTCTCTTCTGTAGACTTATTCACTACTATAAATTGCAATTTTTGCCATTCGGAATCCCCTTTAATTTCAAAAGATTCCACAACTTCTTTTATTTCCATTATACAAAGATAAGCCCCTTTGTTTTCCAAGCCGACATTTTCTGTCTTCACAAAAGCAGAGACCAGATAGGGCGTATTTTTTTTTAAGGCTACCTCTTGAAAAATCCTTGAATCCGCAAAATTTGAATGGCTAATAAGTGCAGAAATCTT
>JBHPCH010000059.1:0-16111 GCA_042576125.1 Thermodesulfobacteriota bacterium | reverse complement strand
AAAACCGTTATTTGCAAGAAACTATCTTACGAAGTGTCAGAGAGATTATTATAACTGTTGATACTCACCTCCGTATTGCAGACATGAATGACATGGCACGTGACTGGGCCCGTTCATTTCTTCCTGAAATTGGCGTTGGCATTTCCCTCCCCACTTTGACCAGCAGATTGGGCAGATCTCTATTAAACGATGCTGAAGAAGTTCTAAAAAATAAAAAAGAACTCAAAATACATCGTCTTGAATGGCAGAGGCCAGATGGGAGTATTGGTATTATGAGTGTTGCAGCCGCACCACTTGAGGATGAAAATTCAACCTTTCTCGGTGTGGTTATTACAGCCCGTGATCTGACCCACTTGGAAGATATTGACAAACGTGGCCAACGCTCAAATTTTCACCGTTTTGTTGGTAAAAGCCAGGCTATGCAGAGAATTTACGCTCTTATTGAGAGTGTCGGCAAGGTGGACACAACAGTCCTGATCACAGGCGAAAGTGGTACTGGAAAAGAACTTGTTGCAGATGCTCTACACGATGAAAGCCCCCGTCACAAACGCCCCCTTGTTAAAGTAGACTGCACAGCCATTCCTGAAGATCTTCTGGAAAGCGAACTCTTTGGCCATAAAAAAGGATCCTTCACCGGCGCAGACCGTGACAGACTTGGAAGAATCCTGCGGGCTGACGGTGGCACCCTTTTCCTTGATGAAATAGGAGATATTTCTTCCCGCATGCAATTGCGGCTGCTTCGCTTTCTCCAGGAAAGGACATTTTATCCGGTGGGACATGATCAACCCATCCAGGTGGACGTGCGGGTCATCACTGCAACCAATGCAGATCTTAAAGAAAAAGTTCGCACTGACCAGTTTCGGGAAGACCTCTACTTCAGGCTCCGTGTAGTGGATATAATTCTGCCGCCGCTGAGGGAGCGCAAAGAGGATGTTCCTCTTCTGGCCCAGCATTTCCTCGCCATTTTTGATAAAAAAATGAAAAAAGGGATTAACGGCTTCTCCGATTCTGTCATTGAACTTCTTCTCAAACATTCATGGCCTGGAAATATCAGGGAACTTGAACATGTTATTGAAAGGGCATACGTTCTCTGCCCCGGGGATATTATAACCAGTGATCATCTGCCTGCTGAAATTATTTCGGCTGAAACACTTTTACATACATTACCTGGAACCTTGACACCACCTCAGCCCTCCTCTATACAGCAATCTATCCCTTTAATGGATACAGACAATGAAGTTGAACGCCTTATTGACGCCCTACGGCGAACTGCTGGAAATAAGGCAAAAGCTGCTCGCCTCCTTGGAATGGATCGCAGCACGCTTTACCGCAAAATATCCAGTCATAAAATTGATCTGACAAATCTGAATTTATATGAATAAAATTAGCTAACTACATGATATTAAACAATTAACAAGTGTTGCGACACAAGTGTTGCAACACTTATGTTGCATCCGGCAGTTTCCGCCACACACTCCTGATAAGCATTCCCAAAAGCTCCATTCTTCACTCAAAAGTATATTGCTGACTTTAAAATTGTTTTCTTTAAATAAAACCACAAGATTTCACATAATAAGCACTTTATTGTTTGTTATTATTCAATAAAAAAAATATATATCTCGATTTATTTACTTAATTAATTATCCAAAATAAGAAAATTCACATATGTTAAACAAAGATTTTTTTTCTGGCATGGATTATGCAAGTAATCAAAACAAACTTAAAAAACTGCTATTTTGCAAAATTTCACAAGGAAAAACCCAGGAGACCACACAATGTACGATTCAATGAAAATATCCCAGGAAAGAGTCGCAACGTTTGACAGTGAAATTGAAGTTGCAAATCTTGAATTGGGAAATTCCAAATTAGGACTTGGCATCATCATGATAATGGCAGCCTTTGTTGGCGTTTGGGGCGTAGCATGTTTGATCGGCGGCCTGGCAAGTACCGAAAGTTTTCATGAAGTTGGAAGAAGTCTAATCACTGCATTCACTGGCATGTAAAGGGCTTTTTCCACATGACACAAATGGGGATGGACATGGGCACGGATAAGACAAAAAGCAAGAGAATGGCATGGCATGCTTCTATTTTTTGCGGCACAATCATCAGTATCTGGTCTGTTGCTGCTTTTCTCAGTGGATTGGCTCAGGTAAACTGGCAAGTATCCGAACTGCTAAGGCAGTATTTGATAGCGGTTGGCTTAATTCAGGAATTCCACACTTTGTCAGACTTTTATACCCACATCAAAGGAATTGAATATATTATTGCAGTTATGTTCCTTGGTGCCTTTCCAGCTTTCTATACCTATCTCAATAGAACAAAAGGGGTGATTACGACCAAAACGTAACCTTCGACGAACAAAATGCCTGGTTGTGTTGCAGTTAACCTGCCAGGCTTTTCTTTACCCAAAATTCGAGCTTTGAAACAAAAAAATAAGAACAAATTCAATAAGTTATGAAAATTCAACTTAAAGGAGGTAACAAAAAAATGGAGCAAACCAAAAAGTATCTATACGGAGTAGTACTTGTATCGCTGTTGTGCTTCTCTCCCCTACAAAATTTTGCCGTAGCCGGAGATGGACCTGATGAGGTTGAAATTGACTCCCTGGCTCAGCTGTATGAGCCAGTCTATTTTGACCATGCAATGCACGAAGAAGTTACTGACAGCAACTGTGCAGTCTGCCATCACCATACCCTCGGCACACAAATTGAAGATGAAAACTGCATCCGCTGCCATGCTGAAAGTAGCGCAACGGATGAAATTGCCTGTCAGGAGTGCCATGCAAGCAATCGGTTCGAAGCAGACTATCTTAACAATATTGATGCTGACAACACTCTGTATCATCGCGATAAAGTGGGACTGAAAGCAGCCTATCACATCCGCTGCATGAACTGTCATGAGGAAAATGATGTAGCGAATGGCTGCCAGGACTGCCATTCACGCACAGATGCCGGCGACAAGTTTTTCCATGCCGGGAGCTACACGCCTCCGGAAAGCGACAAGCCCGCACATGGTGGTGGTCACTAGAGACTACTAAAAGTTGATATTACTTTTCAGCATAAATAGAAGGAGAAGATAATGAAAGCAATGAACCGAAGAAAATTTCTGAAAGGCAGCCTACTCGGAGGAGCTGCTGCCTCGGTAATCAGCAAAAGCAAAAATGCAGATGCTTCAGCATCATTCGGTGGGTATCCAGATGCCATGGGTGTACTGGTCGACCTGACACGCTGTGTTGGCTGCCGAAGCTGTGAAGCTGCATGCAACAAAGAACAGGGCCTCCCGGCTCCTGCGAAATCCTTTGACGACTTATCAGTACTGGATCATGAACGCAGAACCAGTGAGGGAGCCTATACCGTTGTCAACCAGTATGAAATACCGGGACAGGATCATCCACTATTCCGTAAAATTCAATGCAACCACTGCAATGAACCTGCCTGTCTTACTTCTTGCTTTGTTAATGCCTATACCAAAACACCAGAGGGTGCTGTTATTTATGACCCTACAGTATGCGTAGGTTGCCGGACATGCATGGTGGCCTGTCCATTTTATATCCCAGCCTATAGCTACTCAAGTGTTTTAAATCCGGTTATCAAAAAGTGTATTTTCTGCTACGACACCAGGCTCAAGTTTGGACGTCCTCCGGCCTGTGTTGAAGCCTGTCCACGAGAGGTTCTTACCTTTGGTAAACGCAAAGACCTTATCAAGATAGGCAACCAGAGAATAGCAAATCATCCGGATCTCTATGAAGATCATATTTACGGCGAAAAAGAAGTCGGCGGAACTTCCTGGATGTATCTTTCAAGTGCCCCGTTTGACCAGGTAGGGTTTGATACTGATCTTGGTACTCAGCCGATTCTCTCCTATGTCAAGGAATTCCTGACAGTTGTCCCCATGGTGCTGACCATCTGGCCTGCCCTGTTCGCAGGCTTTCACCTGTTGGCAACTCGCAAGGACAAACAAAAAAAAGAAGAAAAATCTGAGATATAAATGGAGGGATATATATAATGAATACACTTATTGCAAACGGGAAAGTTCCCCTGGCTAAGCATTATAACGAGGACAGATCGGTCAAGTGGTCTGTTAAAGATAAACTTCTCCTGGGGTTGAGCTTAAGTGAATATCTTGCCCAGGCATTTCGTAACCCACTTAACTGGCTCTTTGCAGTCATATTCACCGTCGGTGGCTATGTAACAATAACCAGATTTCTTTTCGGCCTGGGATATGTAACCCACAGTTCCTATGATTACCCCTGGGGGCTTTTTCTTGGCTTCGGGCTTTTTGTCATGGTCCCTCTTTCCGCATCCGGCTTTATGCTTGGTACAACGGTCGAGGTATTCGGCCGGGATGACTTCAAACCAATTGAGCGACTGGCTCTGTTAAACGGACTGCTGGGTTACTTGTTTGCAGTTGTTTTTCTACAGGTCGATCTCGGGCAGCCCTGGCGCTTAATCTATCCAATGTTCGTCTCCCTTGGACCTGCAGCAGTTCTGTTCCTGGTAGCCTGGCATGTTGCGACCTATCTTTCAGTCCAGGTTGCCGAACTTGTTCCGGCCTTTGCCGAAATGATGGGTATGCCTAAACTAAAAGCATTTATTAAAAGTATGATCCTCGGTCTTACAATCGCCGGCATCATTCTCTCTACCTTGCACCAGGGTGCCTTGGGCGCCTTATTCACCTACGCACCTGGCAAGGTCCATCCATTGTGGTATTCTGCACCATTTCAATGGTTCCATTTTTTCTGTTCTTCAATTTTTGCAGGTCTCTCCATGCTCATCGTGGTAAGCACAATCTGCAAAAAAACAATGGCATGGCGCTGTGACAAAAATTTTCTCACAAACCTTGATCGCCTGACCATTGGGCTGGCAAAAGGCGCTACCCTTGCATTAATCACTTACCTGGTCATTAAGATAATCGCCATCGCTCATGATGGAGACTGGGGCTACCTGGCCAGCGGCTGGGGGCAATGGTACATGCTGGAAATGGTAGCCGGGGTCATTCTGCCAATAATACTTTTTACAATTTCCATCCGAAACAATCTGCCGGGTCTTGCACGATTTGCAGCTCTCATTGCTGTTCTTGGCATAGCGCTTAACCGCCTTAACACAGCCCTGATCACTTTCAACTGGAAGCTGTACCAGGAAATACCGCACTGGCGTGAAGTCGTAATTTGCATCACAGTCTACTCGCTTTTCATTGTCACTTATCGCTTCATTCTGTATCGCTTACCGATACTATACACCTGGAAAAAGGATGAAGGGGCGACAAGCTAGAAACAAACTCCTTTCCTTCTGCAGCAGGGGTGCAGAAACGTATCTGTCCCCCTGCTGCACATGGCTATTAACAGAGGATGACTGAAATGATCCTTTCATTAAAAACAACACGCTATACAGCAGCAGTCTTTGTTGCACTCATCCTTGGCTTTCTTTTATTGCTTGGTTCACGGCAATACCGTTCTCATAAGGAATATGAAAATATTATCGGACAGAATGAAAAGATCATTTTTCAGTTTGCCACCATCAGGGAGCATATAAATGAATCACTCCTGGAAGACCGGCACCAACAGCTTAACAGCATTACAAATGAGATAGAAAATTTAAATGTCAACATCTCACAAATTCTGCAGCAACCGATCATTCCTGATGAATATAGACTCTCGTTTGCGGGTCAGGTAGATTTTGCCGGCATCATTCTCCTGCTCAGGAACATAGGAACAGGGGCCAAAACCCAGGCAAATATCCGCCAGCTGAACCAGGAGATAAGAATTCTGGGAGAAAGATTGATGCTTTTTGACAGGGTTATTGTTGATCATGTCAAAAGAAAATTGGTCGGCTTCCAGAATTTCGTCATTGGCCTTTTAGCAATAATCCTCTTTATCGTCATTTATATCCTGCTTTTCTGGCATGGTCAAATAGCAATGCCACTGATCGAACTCGTCAAGCAGACCAAAGAAATAGCCTCTGGAAAGCGTTCTGCTATTTCAGTCAGAAAAAAAAGTGGTGAGGTCGCAGAACTCGCCGGCTCCTTCCAAAGCATCATTTTAAAACAGCACAGAACAACAAGTGAATTTGCCCACTATAACAGGGTGCTGGAAATGGTCCATAATGTAAGTGATGCTGTCTGGAATGCGCAAACAAAAGATGCTGTTTTTGCAGAAGCATGTCGTGGTGTCCTGACCAACAATGAATATGTTTTGGCCTGGATTGGAATTCCTGAAGAAAATAACCAGGTACTTCCAATCATCGCAGATGCTTCAACAACAATGAACCGCCAGGAACGCGATGAATGCATGACAGCCTTACTGACAGCTGCCGAAGAAAATGGCGAAATGTATAATGCACACAACAAATCGTTAGAACAAAAATCACCTGTAGTGTTGCGGAACATTCTTGATGGACTACCCAAGGGACCATTCAAGAACACCCCCTTTGCTACCAATAAGCCTGACTGCATATCTCTTCCCCTAACATATGATCAGCAGATTTTTGGAGTTATGACCATTTATTCCATTGCCCCGTTCAGCTTCACAGAGGAAGAAGTAGAACTATTGAAAGGCATGGGTCGTGAAATTGTACTTGCAATATTTGCCCTTACAGCAAAGGAATCAAACAAGACACTGGCACGACTACAGGCAGCTAGAAAAAAAGTGTTTGATGAAAATCCAAATCTTATTCTTGTAGTTAAAACTGATGGTACCATTGTTGAGGCAAATCCGGCTGCAGAGAAAAAACTGAAGCATGATTCTGATAATATCACCGGGACTAATATTTATGACTTTTTCCTCAGTACTTCTCAACCCCCGAAGAATTTCTTGGACAGATTAAACGCTGGCAGTGAAAATATATCTCTTGATTGTAATGCTTCCGGAACAGAATACACGGTTAATATTTCCCCAATGAAAAATTATGAGGGAGAAAACACTTTCCTCTTTGTTGCCAGGGATAATTCTGAGCAAAAAGCCCATAGAACTGAAACTATAAAAGCTTCCAAACTCGCAGCATTGGGTGAGCTTTCTGTTGGTGTTGCAAATGAAATCAACAACCTTACCAATGGCCTTATAAACTATACTCAGATTCTCATTGAAGAAATTGAGGAAAATGCAGGAAATAATAACCAGTCTGTTGAATTACTGAACAGTGTAATAAAAGAAGGTGAAAGAATCTCACAAATTGTCCAGCAACTGCTTTCTTTCAATTCAAATAGGGCTCAGACCAAAGAAGCTGTTAAAATCAATAAAATTGTTGAAGATTCTTTAGCTCTACTGAAGCACCAGTTCATGTATGATGCGATCGATGTCTCAATAGATTTCCCTAAAATTGTTCCTTCCGTCCAGGTTAATGTGCAGGAAATGCAGCATATATTTCTTAACCTCTTGAGCAATGCCAGGTATGCCTTAAACCACCGCTACCCGGGAAAACACTCGAAAAAACGTATTGAGATCAAGGGAGATATTTCAGCACGAAACGGCCAGACTCGCTTGAAAGTAGTTTGTACTGATTTTGGTATTGGTATACACCCAAATATAATCGGCAAAGTTTTTGAACCTTTCTTTTCAACCAAACCTGAAGGGATCGGGACCGGCCTTGGTTTGTCTATATGCCGAAGTATCATTGAAGATGATAACGGTACACTGAATATTGAAAGTATCCTGGATAATCACACTACTATAATAATGGAACTCCCGATTGTATCATAAACTACTTCCCCCAGTTGTTTCCATATCCATTCATAGCGAATAGTTTTCAATGGGACAATCCTAGCAGACACCTGGATATGTCTTCTTGAGGATATAAAATTTACAAAACATACAATCACACAAACGAAAATAACATGTCGCATGCCACGCTTAAATGCAACAATACCGTTGCATGCGACATAATTTGCTACACATCGGTTTCACTCTGCCTGGACAGACTTGAGCAAAAAACATCCCGGAATAAAATTAAAAGCCAGAAAACATAAATGTTAATAAAAACAATACTATATAAGAATATACATAGAAGGACAAACTGATTTAAAAAGACAAAAACAAACGCGATCTTAAAATAATTATTCAAAAAAAAGAAATAAAAACAAGTTGGCATCATTTGTGCAAAATAGAGAATCAAAGAAAACAACAAAAACATAAAGACAATTAAAGCAATTGATAAAAAACAAATACAAAGAGGAGACGCACCATGGCTAATGCAATCGAAACCACTCAGGAAAGAGCAACAACCGTTGTCCAGGAAAATACTGAAATTAAAAAGACAGAAATGAGTAAAGCGGAAATATGCTTTGGAGCACTCATGGCAATTGCTGCAATAGCAGGAATGTGGGGTGTAGTTTCACTCTTGATTTCATTCTTTTTAAATTAATTAAATTATAATGAATTTATAAAAAGGAATAAAGCCATGCTGATATCCGATCAGAAATTTTCAAAAGAGCGCGTAGCAGCTTTAGGGAGTAGTATTTTTGACTCTGATCTCGAAATTGGCAACTCAAGATTCGGCATTTGCCTGATCATGGTAATGGCTGGTTTTGTTGGTGCCTGGGGCTGCCTATGCCTCATCAACGGAATTGTTCAATCACAAAGTCTTCAGGATATAGGTCGTGGAATTATTACTGCCTTTACGGGAGTATAGATAAACTATCCATCGCAAATAAACTCAAATCAAGAGGAAAAAAATGCCAAAAAAAGAACTCTCCCAAAAAAGCATACCAATTTTCAAATTTTCATCAATCTTTCTTGGTTCACTTTTAACAATCTGGTCCAGTGCTGCGATTCTCAGCGGTTTAGCACAAGTAAACTGGCAGGTTTCAGAACTGTTGCGGCAATATCTGATAGCGGTTGGTTTAATGCAGGAATTCCACACATTATCTGATTTTTATACTCATATTAAAGGGGTTGAATACATTATTGCAGTTATGTTTCTTGGCACCTTCCCAGCATTCTATGCATACCTCAACAAGTCAGAAGAAAAAGTTGCTGCTAAATAATTAAACAAACCACCGACTGAATAAAAAAACCTGGCCGCAGCAACCGGCCAGGTTTTTTTATATTTAAAGGAAGCCTGTTCTTTATAGCTGCACAGGTTTGACTCATCCTAATTACCTCCGATTTCTTGACGTTTATTCCAGTTTTGCTGGTAGAAATGAGAATTTTCTTTCTCCTTAAAAATATTTTGGTATAGTTCGTTGGGGCTTGTATAACAAAACATAATCAATGCTAACGAAATATTTCTATGAAGAAAACCGTCTTTATTGTTTTCTTTAATACCACCTGTGCAAAAACATTACCCTGTTCAAGAGAATAAAAAACCTTGCGATGCTTTTTGCCGGCCGGGTTGCAAACAGTAAACTTACTTGGCCGAAGTTCGGATCAGATATATTAAAAAACCCCTGTGGTTAGAATTTGTTAAATGTATATAACAGGTCATGCTCAATAAAAAAAACAATCTGCTTTTCAACCTGCTTTTACTTGGAATATTTGCAGCTTTCCTTCAGTTGCCATGCGAGCATAGTCTTGCTGAAGATAAAGAGATGCAGGATGATGATAAAATCACTTTACGCCTACTGATTGTTCCCGAAAAAAACATTTTTGAGCAGCGCAGACGCTATAAATTTATAACTGACTACCTTTCCTATAAAACAGATATAAATTTCATAGTCGAAATCATGGCCAGTTATGGAGATATCAGTAAGGCTTTTATTGAAGGGAAAGCCGATGCTGGTTTTTTTGGAAGTTTCAGTTATGTGCTTACTCATGCAAAAACAGGTATAGAACCCATTGCAAGGCCTGTTTGGCCCAACAACAATTCCACATACAGAGGCTATATTTTTACCAGGAAAGACAGCAATATCAAAACTATAAAAGATATGAGAAACAAGAGTCTTGTCCTAGTTGATAAGGCCACAACTGCAGGTTATATATATCAGCTTTTTTATTTTAAGTATTTCGGCATTAGCAATATCGAAGATTATTTCTCCAGTATATCTTTTGCCAACAGCCATGATGCTGCCGCCTGGGCTGTTTATGCCGGTGAGGCAGACATAGGTGGCTCCAAGAATCATATTTTCAATAACATCATGGAGGAACATCCGGATTTCAAGGAGCAGATGATAATTCTTGGTGAATCTCCGGAAATTCCATCAAACGGTCTTGCTGTTCGTAAAGACCTTAATCCTGCAATAAAATTACGGATCAAAACCCTTTTGCTTTCATTACATGAAACCCCTGAAGGCAAGGAGATTCTAAAAAATTTTGGAGCAATCAAATTTGTTGCAACAAGCAATGATGACTATGCTGTTGTGTATAATATGGTTAAAGAATTGGGTATTGACCTTCACGAATACTCTTATAAAAGGTAACTCTCAGTTTGAGTAACGGTTGTAATCGATGAACTTTTCGTTCCGTACTGCAAGAAATCTCGGGCTTTTTATTCTACTGATGATCATCATCATTGAAAGCCTTTTTGCTTATATCTCCATGTCAAAAAGCGCAGAACGTCTAACGGCAATCATCACTGTAGATCAAGTCAAATTGAGGCACTGGTATGATGTTGCCGAGATTATTACCCACGCCAAGGATACACTTTACGACTACCGCTTGGGGAAAACCGATGTTGTTGCATCGGTTGACCTCCTGGTTAATAAGGCCCTCAAAGAAATTGATGAGATCAAGGTTCTGGCAACCGATGAAGATGAACTCGCAAATATCGCTGAAATTTCAAGAGCGGCAAGAAACTTCAAACAGACCATCTTCGGTTTTGCAGCAGAGGTACGTGAAGGAGATCGAGAAGGGTCTTCTGCAAAGGAAATGGAAAATCTGGCTGTCAGGGAGGCAGACAGAATAGCGTTTCTGGGGAGAGAAGCCGCAACCTACGTCAGCAAAAAAATTGAGGAGGAAAACACTGCAATTCTGAAAATTTCAACATTTTCTAAAAAAATGCTTACCCTGGTCTTATTTATTGCAGTCCTAGCCACTGTCATTAATGCATATTTTATGGCACTGGCTCTTGAAAAACCAATAAAACAACTCGTAGAAGGAACCAATCGCCTTGCTGAAGGAGATCTAACCCATAGGGTCACTGTCAATTCTAAAGATGAGATAGGTCAGTTGGCAGCATCTTTCAATGTTATGGCCGAGAAACTAAAAGTCTCCCGGCAGGAACTTGTTACTGCCAAAGCATTCACTGACAACATAATTCGCTCAATGAGCAATTCGCTGCTTGTAGTCAACAAGAACCAGACAATCAGGGCTGCGAATCAGGCTACCTATGATTTACTCGGATATACACAAGAGGAATTAATAGGCGGACCTTTTTCTATGATTTTTGCAGAAGGTTATTATAGCGGCATTGGACTTGACGATCTTATCAATAAGGGTTTCGCAAGAAATGTAGAAACAACCTACCTTTCAAAATACGACGAAAAAATCCGAATGCTTTTTACAGCTTCCGTTATATTCAATGAACAGGGTAAGTTTGAAGGAATTGTCTGTGTATCCCAGGATATTAGCATGCAAACCGAAACAATGCGCGCCGGTCATCTTGCTTCAATTGGAGAGTTGGCCGCCGGCGTAGCACATGAAATCAACAATCCCGTTAACAGTATAATTAACTTTGCCCAGATATTGGCTGATGAAGTCAAAAGAGGAGAAATTATAAGTGGTGAAATTCCGGAGAGAATAATCAAAGAGGGAGACCGGGTTGCAAGCATTGTAAGCAGCCTGCTCTCTTTTGCCCGTGAAAATAAAATGGGGAAAAAGCCAATTGATGTGCAGGATGTTCTTAACGAAGTTCTGGCTCTTACAGAAACTCAAATTCTTAAAGACGGGATCAACCTGACAGTTGATTTCCCAGAGGAACTCCATAAAACACTGGCAGATTTTCAACAGATGGAGCAGGTACTATTAAATATTATCAATAATGCCCGCTACGCTCTAAACCAGAAATTCCCTAAGGCTCATCCCAAGAAAAACCTCATAATTCATGGAATAGAAGAAGTAATAGAAGATACCCTCTACCTTGAACTTACCTTTATCGATTACGGTACAGGCATTCCTCCTGAAATTCTGGAAAAAATCTATAATCCTTTTTTCTCGACCAAACCCCCAGGTATTGGTACGGGATTGGGACTTACGATCAGTCATGGGATTATCACGGATCATGGAGGCAAACTTATTCTTGAAAGTAAGCATGGAGATCATACCAAGGTTACAATCCTGTTGCCGACAATTACAGAGGACAGCAAGCCCTCTAATCTGTATTCATAATACATTTATATTTTCTTCTCTCCTGAAATAAAGTGCCTGTTTATTAAATAAAAAAAGAGGGATGAATAATTGAAATCATCCCTCTCAGTTGGACTTCACACCCTCTTAGCCCAATATATGAATTGCAATTCTAGTATTTACCTATCATTTTAGAATTACAAAGTATATGCCACTAAAGAACCACATGCTCAAAATGGCTCCTGTCCCAACCAGAAATCCCGTGAAAGCCTTTCTTAAGGAAACCATTTCCTGTTCATAAACATCATTTTTATATTCTGACATTTTATTGCCTCCTGCATTTACTAATATTAAATACCCTTATTTGTCTTCTCAACTCTTGTTGAAGTTGATAACCAATATTTAGCAAAATATGTGCCAGCAGAACAAAAATATAAAATATATATTTATTCCAAATAGTTAAATGAATGTTACACGTCTGAAACACATGGTGCAAATAAGAATGGTTTGGTGATAAGACCAATAATATAATCATTTCACCTGCCATTGATTTTTTATGCTACTAATCGATGTTGCTGCGCGAAACAGAAACTACCATTGAGGCTTGAATATAGGCTTGAAAAAATTTCAATCGGAGAATATCTCAAAGCCCCGGATTTCCCCAAAATTACTATCTAGCCCGGCCTTCAAGTTTTTCTACAACTAATTTTCTGTAATCAATCAAAATCCGTGAAAGGCTCATAACAAATTACGATGTCATGGCGGCATGTCAATTATTCAATAAATAAAATCAATACTGATGGACATTATTGCAGAAAATTTCTACAGGAGCTGCTTCTGAAACGGTTTTCTATCAGAAAATTTGAGAGGAATTTATGCAGAAATTAAAAAAAATTATTTCTTGGGTGCGTACTTATAAAGTTTTCTCTGCAGGGTTCTTCTATGTATTCCGAGTTTATTGGCTGCAGCGGTTATGTTGTTATCACAGTCGTTCAAGACCCTTTGGATGTGTTCCCATTCTGCCCTTGCCAATGAAGGCACTTCAAAATCTGCTTGATCAGATTCGGGTTCCAGGTCAGTCTCCCTTTCAAAGGCGTTGAGAATATCATCAACATCTGCAGGTTTAGGTAAATAATAAAAGGCTCCGAGCTTTATGGCCTCCGTAGCCGTTGCAATACTGCCATAACCTGTGAGTACAACAATTTTGAGCGTCGGCATTAACTCTTTGGCTTCCCTGATCAGGTCAAGGCCGCTTTTTTCAGGCATCTTTAAATCAACCAGAGCCCAGTCCGGACGGTTTTCTTTAATTTTTTCCAATGCCTCATCTACACTTGCAGCCTGAAAAACACCATAACCTCTGTTGGTAAATGCCCTTGCCAGACGCTCCCTGAAATGATCTTCATCATCAACCAGAATGATGTTTTGCATTGAACCCCCCTCCCCGTTTTTCCTTTAATGAACAGAAAAGCTTACACCTCTGTTCCTATATGTGTCAGAGCAAAACTGATTGTTACCGTGGTTCCATTCTGTTTTTCTGAAATAATAGACAATTCACCGCCAAACTGTTCAGCCACATTCTGGGCAAGAAAAAGCCCCAATCCCAACCCTTTTCCCTGCTCCTTGGTCGTAAAAAATGGTTCACAGGCCCTGACAATGTTTTCTTTGTCCATGCCGGACCCCTCATCTCTAACCTGAAAGTATAAGAAATTATCATCATAAAAACACTTGAGAAATATTGGGGACATTTCCCGAGATGCATCAAATCCATTTTTAATCAAACCTTTGACAGTTCGGACGGTTGTTCTCAAAGGAATCTGTATTGCAATTTCACCTGCTTCATTTTCAACCTTAATTCTGGCCTGATCCTTTTCTGAAAACTCACTGACTATTTTAGTAAGCACATCTTTTATCTCATACTTTTCCAGGGCTTCACCCAGATGCTCCCCCGCATCAGCTGCCATCTGGTACAAAATATCCTTACAGGTATTAACCTGGTCCTTTATAAGCCGGGCGTCATCCACCAACCCCTGATCCATATTTTCATCTTTCAACTGGTGCAGCATTTCACCGGCAGCAACGGCAATAGTTGACAGAGGAGTGGAAAATTCATGCGCAGCCCCTGCAGACAAAGTTGCCAAGGATGAAAGCTTCTCACTTCTAGCCCTTTCTTCGTCTAAACTTACGAGGGTCTGCTGATGTTCTTCCAGTGCTTTTTGTATTTTGCCGACAAAAAAAACAATGAAAAAGGCCGTTATGGCAAAAGCCAGAAGCATACCTTTAAGATGTAACTTCATATGATCTGACAATAAAGTATATTCTGTAATTGCAGGATGACAGGTTGCCTGAATATCCACACCTCCAATGAAACCTCCCGGCAGCATAAGGGGCAGTCGACCAAAAACCTGCGGATCAACAATGAATAAAGAGCTGTAACTGAGCACCGTAAAAACAGCCAGACTCCAGGACCAGTTGGCTCGCATCAAGATCGCCCCGATCACGATGTGCACCAGGTACAGAAAGGTGAAAGGATTCATCGGCCCACCGGTAAAATACAGGAGGACCGTCAAAAAAATTATGTCCAGAAACATTACCAGGCCGAAAAGCCATTCTGGTATAACCTTCCTTTGTCTGGTCAGAAATGTGAATAAAAGATTACTGCAAGCCTCAAACAGAATAATTATCGAAACAAAAATGATCGGCAGGGCAATCTTAAGATAACTGTAAGCAAGGAAAATAAGAATTGCCTGGCAGAAAACAGCACCCCAACGCAAATGCTGCAGCCATGAAAAAGCAATATTGGCAGTTGCTTCATTTACCGGCCATATCGCTGATGGATATTTTTGCTCCAAATTGTTACTCTCCCGACAGCAATTTCCTGAAATTTACTATAAACTCAACATTTTTAAGCCTTGATTAATTATCAGCACAAGTGATAATTGTCAATCAGTCGATATTAATTCATACCTCTCAATCCTGAGAATGCGACAATTTGCCGCATTCTCAGCCACACAGTATTTATGGTATAGTATTATTTAAGTTCTTTACTCCATATGTGTTTTGAAGATGACCCCCCCGTAGTCCTCTTAAGAACGCAGTCACAATCATCTCCACCCCGTGCCCACCCCGGCTCGGGGTGGAAATTTTTCATAGTACTTCCAGCTCGACAGCTTTGGCCCTTTTTTAATGTATATGCCAAAAGCTAAAAAAGCATTACCCTCAAAAAATTTCTTGAACCATTAAAATTCATCTCGTTTTTTCCCATATTTCCTGTAGCATAAGCTGACTATGAAACCAAGCCTTGCGCACATCATTTCCAAATGCTTTGTGAACATACCCTTTGCTGAATTCAATAAATACGAAAGCATGGTCAGCAAACACCGCATTAACCCGGAAATTGGCCTCTGTGGAGACACATTGTATACTTTCAGCAAACAAGACTTTCTTGACAGGGCAATTTTTTTGAAAAATGAAGGTTTACGCTGCACGTTGCATGCACCATTCCACGATATGATGCCTGGTGCACTGGATAAATATATTCTACAGGCATCCAGGGAAAAACTGCACCGTTGTTTTGATCTGATTGAAATATTCAGACCGGACTCAGTTGTCTGCCACTTGGGTTATCTGGATTGTGTCCACAGTTATGACCTGGGACAGTGGCTGGACAACTCGTTGGAGACATGGCAGGAACTTGTCCTTTTGGCTGAAAATCAGAATACTCCTGTCATGTTTGAAAACACTTACGAAAAAACCCCTCTTATCCACAAAACGCTTCTTAAAGCCCTTGGTTCCCCCTCAGCCCGTTTCTGCCTTGATGTCGGCCATATATTAGCCTTTGCCCAGGTTCCCTGGTATAAATGGCTTGAAACACTTGAGCAGTGGCTTGGACAACTCCACCTG
>JBHPCH010000058.1:0-16153 GCA_042576125.1 Thermodesulfobacteriota bacterium | reverse complement strand
CGCAATGTATGATGCATGGCTCAAAACATAAATCAGCTGCCAGAAATCGGCTGCCATGTTCCAGGTAAAAAATTATTAACCCTGAAAAACAAAACTGGAACCCAAAACAGAACGATTACCAAAACAAATATATTAATTCTTATTCCTGGAATACGGGCATAGATGAAGTTGGTCGCTGCTTGCTATCGGCTTTCCTTAACAGCCCTGTCCAGCATCCCAGGCAGCCCTCCCCTGTCTCCAGGGCGATATCCGAACACTTCCTGCCAAATGTCGTTATTTTCCATACAAAGATAAATACAGGTCCCGGGATCAACATATTGTTGTAACTGTCGGTAAATAAATTGATACATCTCCACCCGTAATGTTCTGAAATATCGTGCTTTACCATCAAGACCTTCTATGAATTCTTCATGGAAAAAACGAGAATGAGGGAACCTTTGGCCTGCTATTTTTTTTAGGGATGGCAGGTAGCGCAGACATCCCATACTGATCCAGGCAATTTTCTCTTTTGGAACTGCAGCAAACAGTTTCTCAATGGTTTGCGCATAACCATCCTGCCAGCCCGGATGATAAATTATGGGGTCAAAGTGAAAAGCGACCTTATATCCCCAGGATACACACTTGGCTGCCGCGGCCAGACGCTGATCCAGGGAAGCAGTTCTGAGCTCTTCCCTGGCAACTATTACGGGGCTGTTCAATGACCAGGCAACTATAGTTCTTCCCCCATGATCCAGGTCTTTAAGGTTTTCCACAACAGCCGTCTTGGTTTTAAGCTCCAACACCGCAGAATTTTTATCACGCATAAATTGTACCAGCATCCGGCTTAATCCTGTAAGGCCATCCAGGGCGAGACTGTCTGTGAACTCACCCGTGCCGATACGCCAGAAATGATCCTGAGCCTGAGTAAATGCTTCTGCCAACTCTTTTATTAAGTCTTCAATATTTACGAAAAATGAGAGATACGGATTATTAAGATAAGCCTGCAGGATGCAATAAACACAATCCATTGGGCAGTTCATACCAATATTCAGCACCTGATAATCACAACAGATATATTCCTTTGTACCTGGGCATGGTTTAAAAAACCTGCCACGGTTTCTGCTCAGCAGGAGGTGACGTTTGCCTGCAGTCAGACTTTTCGGATAAAAACCAAGGTCCTCGATGCTGTTATTATCTTCAGAGATAATTTCAACCGGAATATTTTGAGCCCTTGAAAGTATCTCTTTTGTAACCGGATGGTCTATACAATCAGGCTCAACATGAATCATTGATATATGACTTGTCGGATCTGGCACTCTGCTCTGTTCAGCGCTCATAATACAGCCTGATGTCTCTTCGCTTTTTCAGGCAATCCGAGATAATATTCACCCTCTTCAGACCTGCCATGCTTGATACAACCTGTTCCATAAATTCTGCATTTGCTTTCCAACTCATTCAGGGCAAGATCTGTCTGATGATCATTTAACCTGCCTGAAACTAAAATTTTAATGATAGCCTGTATACGAAACTTATCCATGCCTGTTCTGTAAATTGTAGAAACCTGATCAGCCCTCCCTCCGTCTTTCAAGGTCAGCGGTTCCTCCAGCAGCAGGAATTTTTCTTCAGTACTGACACGCAGCCAGAATTCATAATCCTCACAACAGGGAAAATCTTCATCAAATAATCCATAATGCTCAAAAATTTCACTCTTAAGCATAACAGTGGACATACTCACAGCGCAAAGTTGCAAACTCTGGCTAAAAATATCTCCGCTGTTTTTTTTATGTTTGAATTTCTGATTGAGAATTTGACCGTTGCGATACCATATTTCATTGGTATGTGAAATACGAAACAGAGAATTCTTCTGCATTGCTTTTATCTGTGCTGCCAGTTTATTTTCTGCAAACCAGTCGTCTGAATCAAGGAAAGCCAGAAGGTTATAGCGTGCCCTCTCAATCCCTCTGTTTCTGGCAGCAGCCGGCCCTCTATTTTTCTGTTTCAGATAAACAATATCATGGGTATATTTTTCAACCAGTTCCGCTGTATTATCATCTGAACCGTCATCAACAATAATCAGTTCAAAATCCTTATGGGACTGGGCAAGTACCGAATCTATTGCTTTTTTAAGACTTTGGGCCCGGTTATATGTCGGGATAATTACACTAACCTGCATATTTCATGAGTAAGTTTGAAAAGTTTAATGAATTATATGTTTTTGTTTTATTAAGATTTAATTTGTTGATAAGCACGTTGTTACAGTTAGTCGCAAGCGGCATAAAAAAAATCAAACTACTCACCCTTCGGGCCAGCCGACAAACTCATATAGTCTGCAGTATAAGGTGTTTCGCATACTAGAATATAGCGAAATACCTTATACTTTGTCTATCCGACATCTCAACTGGTGAAATATGCAGGCTAATAAAGTTTTTCATTTAAAAATTTTAATATAACTCCTTGACCTGAAAAATAAAAAATACAAATACAGGAATTGCAATTCTATTTGCAGCATAAGCTGGTCATTTGACTTCAGGTATTATATAGTACTTTGTTATGCATACTTTCTCGAATTCATACATTCAACAATCAAATTGCAAAACTATAATAAATAGTAACAAGAATCCATGTATAATTATCTTCTCATTAATGCAACTCCCTATGAAATACGCATTGCCCTTATAGAACATGGTAACCTGGTAGAGTTTTATCTGGAAAGGCCGGTAGAAAAAGGTCTGGTCGGAAATATCTATCAGGGCCGGGTCGTCAGAGTTTTACCTGGAATGCAAGCCGCTTTCGTCGATCTTGGTCTTGAACGCACCGGCTTCCTTTATGTTGATGATGTCAGGGCCGACAATAAACACTATGAAGACAGCATGATAAAAAATGGCTGTCAGAGTTGTTGTGATGAAGCTCCTGAAAATGCCAAGGATGTTATTGCAGCTTCACAGGCAAACATTGAAGACCTGCTGACCGAAGGCCAGGAGGTCATGGTGCAGATATGTAAAGAGCCCTTGGGAACCAAGGGTGCTCGGCTTACCTGTAACATCACCCTGCCCTGCCGCAACCTTGTCTACATGCCCATGACAGACCATATAGGCATATCCAGAAAGGTGGAAAATGATGATGACAGACAAAGACTGCGCCAGGAAATTGAAAATTTACGCCCGCAGGATGCAGGTTTTATAGTCAGAACAGTTGCTGAAAATGCCTCCCGTGAAGACCTCGAAGCTGATATGGAATTCCTTCTCCATCTCTGGGGAGAAATAAAAGACAGGGTCTCCAACAAGGTCACCGTGCCCAGCATGGTTTATGAAGACCTGGATATAACCCAGCGAGCGGTCCGTGACCTTTTTACTCCAAACATACAGCGGGTTGTTGTAGATGACAGCGCAACATATAAAAGGGTCTGTAATTTCGTTGAGACCTTTGTCCCACAATTAAGAGATCGGGTCGCACATTATGAGAATGAAGTTCCTTTGCTGGATGCATACGGCGTTGAAGTAGAAATCAGCCGTGCCCTTGAAAAAAAGGTATGGCTGCGTTCGGGCGGTTACATAATTATTGAAACCACTGAAGCCCTTACAGTGGTTGATGTCAATACAGGAAGATATGTCGGCAGAAAAGACCTTGAAGAAACAATCTTCAAGACCAATATGGAGGCTGCCAAAGAGATAGCCTATCAGCTCAGACTCAGAAATATCGGCGGCATTATTATCATCGATTTCATTGACATGGAACAGGAATCGCACCGGGAAGAGGTTTTTAATGCTTTGCAGGAAGCCGTTAAAAAAGATAAAAGTCGCTCAAATATTCTCAAAGTCTCTGAATTTGGTCTCGTGCAGATGACCCGCAAGAGAGACCGGGAAAATCTTTCGCAGATGATGTGTGAGGTATGTATGTATTGCGGAGGTAATGGCCTGCTTAAATCCAGACGCAGTGTCTGTTACGAAATTTTCCGGAAAATTTCCAATGATAACCACAAAATGCCTGGTAATTCTGTGACTATCAGGGTGCATCCAAGTGTTGCAGACCTGATGCTCAAAGATGAAACATTAAACACCGAGAACCTTGAAAAAGAGCTGCAAAAACGTTTTATCATCGTTGCCGACAATGATATGTATCTGGAAAAATATGAGATAATATCGGAAAAATCCTGAAACCAGAGATCTGCCCCCCATTAATTACAAACCCCTTTAGGAATAAAAAATGTCTGAAAGTTTTGAGAAAATGTCTTCGAAAAGATCTGCAAAATCAACGATAATTTCATTGTTTTTTCTGCTACTTATAGTTGCAGTGGCAATTGGATTTTATAAATTTTACGAACACGAGAAACCGCAGATAAGCTTTCATAGTGACATCAGTACATTTGGACTCTATAAGGAAGTCAATTTTACGGTCACAGATTCCCGAAGCGGTATAAGCCTGGTTGAGATTCTCTTGTCTCAAAATAATAAAGATGCAAAAGTTTACGAAAAAAAATTCTCACGACAGGGTTTTTTTGAGCACAACGGCCCCAAACGGATAGAGGAAAAGGTTACCCTTGAAACCGGTTCCATGGGTTTTAAAGACGGTGCAGCAGAACTCAAAGTAACAGTTCGCGATTTTTCATTCTGGAACTGGATGGCAGGTAATGAAACTTCTCTGACGTATCCCGTCACCATGGATACCCAACCACCCAAAATTTCAATCCTGCACTCAACACGTTATGTGAGTCCCGGCGGCAGCGGTATGGTTGTCTATACGATTAATGATACAGTTGAAATGCACGGCCTGACCATCAACGGACATTTCAATCCCGGTTTCCCGGTCACTGAGGATGACAATCGCTATATTGCCTATTTCGGCCTTGATTACGATACAGAAAAAATTGACAAGGCGATTGTCAGTGCTACTGATAGTGCAGGCAATACAGGAAATGCTGCCTTTGGGATGATCCTGAAGAAAAAAGTTCTCAAAAAGGATACGATCAATATCAGTGACAACTTTCTCAACCTGAAAATTCCTGAGTTCTCCCAGGAATACCCACAACTTAAAGGGTCTCTGGTTGAACAGTTTGTTTATGTCAACAGCAAGATTCGCGAAGAGAATTACCGGGCCATTGTCAAAGCCTGCTCAAACCCTTCTTCTCTACGCCTCTGGCATGGAAAGTTTGACAGGATGGCCGGCAGCCGCATGGCAGGTTTTGCCGAACATCGCACCTATTTTTATAATAACACAGAAATAGACCAGCAGGTTCACCTTGGAGTTGACCTGGCTTCCACTAAACAGGCAGAAATAAAAGCGGCAAATCGCGGTAATGTAATTTTTGCAGATTATCTTGGAATTTATGGCAATACAGTAATACTTGATCATGGCCAGGGAATCTTCAGCCTTTATTCCCATATGAGTCAACTCGGCGTTGCCGTTGATGAAATGGCAGAAAAGGCTGCTGTCATCGGCTTAAGCGGTAAAACCGGCATGGCAGGTGGGGACCATCTTCACTTCAGTATCCTGGTTAACGGGATATTTGTAACACCTCTGGAGTGGTGGGATAAACAGTGGCTGCAATTGAACATTGAAGATATTCTTTACGGCAGAAAATCTCCTGGCAGGAATTTTTGATTTCAAGGGAAAAACCCAAGGAATCAACCAAAATGTTTATCCACTGTAGCTATTCGACTATGGATCGGTGGTACCGCCTCCTGATCAATCCAGACATCAAGTACTGTGGGCCGACCCGATTCTAAAATTTCTTCCAGTAGCTCAGACGTAATATCACCGGTCTTTTTAATTGTAATGCCTCTGGCACCAAGCCCTTCGGCCACCCCGGCAAAATCCACCCGCGCAAATCTGGACGGTATACCTTCGGGAATTGGTTTGGCAAACAAACGTCTACCATGATAGACCATGCCAAGCATGGCATTGTTGAAAACCACCCAAATAACCGGGATATTATAATTAACCGCAGTGGCCACCTCGAACCCGTTCATCAGAAAGCTGCCGTCCCCTACCAGTGTTACTATGGGCCGCTCAGGTAAAGCCAGTTTGGCTCCAACCGGAGCTGCAACCGCATATCCCATGGAACTGAACCCCAGGGAAAGGTAAAAAGAATAGGGTTGATCAATAACAAGATGGCGAATGGCCCAAGCCATGGTATTACCCATATCCGCAAAATAGATCGAATTGTTTGGCATAAAACGCTGGAGGTCAAGAACCAAATGACGGGGATGATACAGTCCGTTATCGTTAATCGCTTCATCGTCTTTAGATTTATACCTTTCGCGAATATTGTTGATATCCGAAAGCAATCCGGAAATGCATTCTCCCTTTCTGGACACGTCATTTGCTATTAAACGGTCAGTGGCAAAGCTGAGTTCTTTGAGCACGGTTCGTGCATCCCCGACAAGTCCGATTGAAGCATCGTAATTCTTCCCTATCTCCTCGGTATCCACGTCGACCTGGATCAAATGTTCACTGGGACAGAGTCGCTGATCCCAACCGCTGGTCATCATTTCATTAAAGCTGGTCCCAATAGCAAGCAGAACATCAATTTCCCGTTCGATGATATATTCCTTGGCCACAGGTGAGCCGGCAAACCCAAGCACCCCAAGCGAAAGCGGATGTGTTTCTGGAAAAACCCCCTTGGCCTTGGGTGAGGTTGCAACAGGTATACCAAGCTGTTCTGCCAGATCGAGTAGCTCCTTGGCACCTCGTGACAGGTCTACACCCCAACCTGCAATAATTGCCGGCCTTTTGGCATTAACCAGTATCTCTGTGGCCTGCCTGACCCCTTGTCGATCAAAATTCCGTGCTTCAAAGTTATACCTTTTCTTGCCTTCCCTTTTACATTCTTTTTTCATCACATCCGAAGGCAGGCTGAGATGTACAGGCCCCCCCCTTCCGGACATGGCTAAACGACATGCCTTCTGGACCATGTATTCAGCCCGGTTTTCATTAATTATCATGCCTGAATACCGTGTAAAATTTCTGAAGATGCTCGTGATGTTGACTCCCTCAGAACCGGATTCCTGTATAGCTCCCTTACCAAATACCGAGGTGGCCACCTGACCCGTCAGTGACAACACAGGGATGGAATCTGCATAAGCACTGGCAATGCCGGTGATCAGGTTTGAAGCACCTGGTCCGGCGGTGGACATGCACACCCCCATCTGTCCGGAAACTCTGGCATACCCATCGGCCATGAAGGCTGCTCCTTCTTCATGCTTTGTAACAATGGGTTTTATTTTTCCACGGTTATAAAGCGATATGTTTATGTCCTCAATAGCTCCGCCCGGCACACCGAAGATATATTCAACACCGGCTTCTTCCAGTATTTCGATAATAAGGTCAGCTGTGTTCATCTTCCTGCTCCTAATTGTCTGAAAATATCGCTTAATTTTTAGCCTCAATCATTACAGGCCTTACCATTGGATGGAACGAAATAAGTATATCGGTTATTATTACGGCAATTCCCTGGGCGGATGACCTTGATAATCGATATCATTGCATCTAAGAGGAAGGAAGGATTCGGGGGGCGATTCGGCTGCCTCTATATAACAGGCGGTTACTCCTGAGTTGACCGAAATGCTGAACATACGGTACATCTCCTGGGCGGAAAAACCATGATCTGCAAAAAATGCAACTCCATAACCGTTAATATTCATGGTTTCGTTATATTTCCGCTGCATTATCTCTGACACTTCATAAGCGGTTGAAAGATGTTCACCGGGACTAAAACCGAGTTGAGCGGTAATACTTTCCATCACCTCTATCCGCTCATCTCCGCTGGCTACCGGTCTCATATACCCAGATATCTTTGGCTTCGAACCCGGCCGGCGGGCCTTTGAATCCACTATCTCTTCAATGCTCATCCCCTTTTTTTTCAGGTTTACTGCCTCGACAATAAATTCCGCTGAAGCCATGATCGGCCCAACTCCGTAGTGGTATGAATCGCTTGCCAGCACACCGGCGCTGACAGCAGCGACACCGGATGCCTGCAAGGTCCCGGCCAGGCTTCCTATCTGGTTGCACCATATCCTGTCATCGGGATAGCTCAGGCAGGTAAACAACGCTTCCATGCAGTCGGCGAATCTCCGTTCAGGCAAACGTCCTGTTACATTCAATATCAGCACCTGAAAATATGACACCTCGCCGACCAGGTCTTCCATCATTGAATAACCATGGCAATAGACCGCCTCGCCGATACGCCAACCGCCCTTGCGGGAATAAATCTTGCCGCGCCGTTGATCCCAGTATCCGGTATTATTCATTTTGTTTTTGACCCCTGTTTGTAATGATATAATTTTCCTCATCCAGAAAGGGCATTGCATTAATAGGTTTATTGGCCATTTCCAGGCCATGCGCCAGTATGCCAGGGGCGCAGACCAATTGAAACAGTCCGCCCCCGGACCGCGGGTGAAATCCCAAATCACAGAACACTGCCGCCGCCACTCCCGGCGCCAACCATCCCAGACCGGCCGGACTCAAAGCTTTACAGAATGAATTACCCCACCTGATACTATCCCCGCAGCCAGGATGCTCTTGCAGGAGCTGTGCTGTCTTTTTCGGTAATGGGTCGATTCCCCCGAACCTGCTGCCAAATCCGGGAATAATGTGCCAGTCACCTTCAACAGGTCGTTGGTTTTCAGCCAGAAGTTCCTCAGCATGTGCCTGCGGATCTATGCGTTGGTGTTTTCTTATATATCGCATGGCGGCCTCGGTTTCCTCACCGCCGAGATGAGCTCCTCCCATAACAGACAGTCCGATCGGCAGGATATGAACCGGTCTGGATTTTCCAACTCCGGTATTCATTGCAGCTCTTGTTGCAGGATGACGTGGACCTGGATTGATAAAGGCAATCATCAGGGTCTCAAGCAGACCGACCTGATTTTCAGTTGGTAATTCTCCGGAAAAAAGAAGGAATAGGACCTCAACAAAACTGCGCTGCCGGGCCAGTTCCAGAATATCATACCCTTGGCAACGACACTGTTCGGCCAGATAAGGGTTATCAGCCGTTGATTCCTCGCTCCAGATTCTGGTTACGGTTCGCGAGGCAAATTTGACGTCTCTTTTTTTTACATTAGAAGTCATGGCTATTCGCAGTCAACATACTGATCCAGGCTGTTTAAAAAAGGAGTTGATTGACAACCTCAACCTATCAGAAAGTATAACGTAACTCTCCCCATATAGTGCGCCCTTCCCGCGGAAAATCATTGGGAATATAAGGGAGTGGTTGAGTATCGTTAACAGAGCTGTCAGGATCCTCATAATCTTCGCCAAGGATGTTATAGACAGCAAGCTGAATCTCAAGATTTTTAAAGAAATTATCAGCAGTCAGAGTCATATTCAAAACAGTGTGCTGGCCCATATCCAGTCTGCTATCATCTACAAACCTGGGTCTTGTACCTGTCCATAAAACATCTGCATGGATCGTCAAATAGTCAGTAAGGCCTAAGTTGATGCCGGCAGTTGCCCTATGTTTTGGCACATCACGCAAGCTGACGCCGTTACCATCTTCGGGGTTCTGATATGTATAGGTTAATTTCCAATAATCATCTGATGTATAATTTCCCGACAAAATCACTTCCACTCCGTCAACTTCAGCACTCCCGGCATTTATGTAAACTGGGGTTGTTCCTGAAGCGATAGTAGGAGGCCCCCAGACAATCAAATCTTCAATATCATTGTGAAAATAGTTCAGATCAACCGTAAAATGTCTCTTCAGGCGGAATGTTGTGCTAACTTCATAGGTTTTTATTGTCTCAGGGTTAAGGTTCGGGTTGCCCCAAACCACTGGATTGGGGAGGTTGTAGAGCTCAGCAAAATTTGGAGCCCTGAAGGCTTCGCCATACAGCAACTTTAAATCTGCTTTCTCAATAAAACCCCATACCAGACCAAATCTCGGATTCGTCGTGCCCCCGAACTCACTGTAATGGTCATGGCGTACTCCCGCAGTAAATGTCAGATTTTCTTTTATGGACCATTCGTCCTGAAAGTAAAGAGCCCAGACATTTCTATCTTCTTCAATATTCCAGTTAAGTATATCGGAAACATCCTCTACCTGGCCCGAAGGTAGGGGGGCTCCAGTCAGAGGGTTAAAGTTCGCCAGTTGTTTCACATCATATTGCCGTGTCCTTTCGTACATAGCACCGACAACAAAGTGATTATCATTAGAGGGGTCGTAATCTACCTGCATTTCCCCCCCTATAGTCTGATTTTTGCATTTTGGTCCGGCGAACATTCCGTCGGGAAATATTCCCAAGAATCCTTCCGGCATGATCTCGGCAAGTGTATCCTGTTCATAAAAATCGAAATATGCTTTAAAGGTAGTCTGCAAACGATCAGTTAATTTCGGACTATAAGTTACCTCACTCCAAAAGTTTGTCACCGGATCAGAACTGTCATCTGTAAGAACATGAGAAAAGCCGATGTAAAAAGCATCAAACCTATGGGATATATAATGTCCTTTAAAAGCAAGGTCCTTATAGGAAGCCTTTAAAAAAATGTCAGTCTTTTCAATTTCCGTAAAAGCATAACCTGGCGCACTCGAAAAAAATGACAGGCCCTGTGCATGGAGTGCATCTTCTTCAATAAGAAAATTTTCACCGTTGCTCATAAAATAATCCAAACTGCCTGAAACCTGAAAACCATTATTATAAATTTTACCACCAACCAGATTGATCTCACCAGTATGAAAATTGCCCAGGCTGCCGCTGAGTTCGACACCGCTTATATCAACCGCGTCCCTTGTTATAATATTAATTACTGCCACAAAGGCATTGGCTCCGTATAAGGCTGAACCAGGGCCCCGGATAACTTCAATCTGCTTGATATCCTTTACAGGCATATCTTGAAAAATTCGATATAATGCACTTCCGGTAATAATGGATTTATTCAATGAATGGCCGTCAATCATTACAAGGATTTTCTCCGACAATGGTGTCCTGATTCCTCTGACTTCATACATATATATACCGAATTCATTCTTTGATACACCGATTCCCGGTACCATGGTCAATACATCCCTAAGATTCCTGGCACCCATATAGCGGATTTCCTCCTGGGTAATAACCGTGGCAATTGCCGGTGCTTTACGAATAGGTATATTTCTCTTGGTTGCTGTCAGCAGCAGCCGGTCAGTGCGGAAATAGTCCACTTCCTGGTATTCAGACTCAAAGAATCCTTTAATCTGCTCCATTTTTTGTTCTTCAGACAAAGGAGGTGGTTCTTGGTTCTGTTCGGTAGCGGTAGCTTGGGATAATAAGGTAAGCAGCAGAAACAGGACAGATAAGCCGATACGAATACTTGCAGTAAGCATAGTAGCCCCCTCATTCCATGAGTTATATACAAAACTTGCCCATATCTACTAGTAAAACAGTAGCGCCTTTATACTTTTTAGCATATTGCACAAGCAAAGTAAAGAACTGCCTCTAACAACATTTAAGCATATTTGTTGTTAGGAGTTTGGTATTGAGATGAAAATTATTTTATTTTTTTTACGTTCATTTTGTCCAGATACGAAAATGTTGACGATTATCCTGTAACGAGGCTAGGGGATGATTGACGGACAGCTTGCTCGGTTGTGTGAAATGGGGAAAAACATTTAGTTTTTGAATCCCATTCTGTCCCGCTGAGCATCGCAGAAGTTGACGGAATAAGACGTTAAAACTGTTTGAGCACCCTGAAGGGCATAAACTCCGCGAGTTTTTTAACGTCCCGTCAACTTTGAGAAGCGGAAGATAGCCCGAAGGGCCGGGACTGCTGGGTGCCATTTTCTTGCTTCTTCTTTTGGGCAAACAAAAGAAGAAGTATATATATAATACTTTTTAATACCTGTTCATTTCTTTACTTGCATAAAGAAACGAGCGTCGTGTGGTTTACACCACACCACTACGAAAGTGCAGCCGTTCACTTGGCCTGCGGCTCCCCTATGCTGCTCAAAATAACAGAGCGCTGCGAAACTCGCCACTTTCAGTGGCTCAGACAGTCCTCGCGCTTTTTCTGTTATTTTTCCGCTGCTCGGCTGCGTGAAATGGCATATAAAAAAAATTATTACTTGTATATTTGGAAGTACTTATCACTAACCTACCCACATAGCATAGCTGGGACTCACCAGTCAAAATGGTGGTTAAAGGTAAATGATTAATAAGCTTTATCTCACATCATATATTCAGGATCGACATCGATTGATATTTTGATCTTTCCGGCTTTGCTAAAAGTAGTAAATTCACCTTGGAAAGTATTCATAAACCCATGGAGTAGTTCCAGCTTTTCACTTTTCAGCAGAATCTGCCATCTGAATCTGTCACGTAAGCGCATTAAGGGAGCAGGAGCCGGGCCTAAAATTTCGGGCTGCAATTTTTTTTGAAATTTTTTGGCCATGGTTGCCAGTCTGATTGCCGTATCCTTGACAGTTTTTTCCTCCCTCCCTTCAATCTTTATATTAATTAATCTTGAAAAAGGCGGATATCCGAGACTTTTGCGCAGTTCTATCTCCCTTGCGTACATTCCAGAATAATCATGACGTTGGGCCATCCTAATGCTGTAGTGCTCCGGTTGAAACGTCTGCACAATTACCCGTCCTGGTTTTTCACCCCTGCCGGCCCGTCCGGTAACCTGAGAGATTAATTGAAAAGTCCTTTCTCCAGCCCTGAAATCTGGTAATCCCAGGCCTGTGTCTGCAAGGACTATTCCCACCAGTGTAACATTTGGGAAATGATGTCCCTTTGTTATCATCTGCGTTCCCAGAAGAATATCAGTTTCACCTTTATGCACTGCTTTTAAAACCCGCAAGTAATCATTTCGTTTCAGGCATGTATCACGATCAAGCCGGGCAATTCTGGCGCCCGGCATAAGCTCTGAAAGATTCTGCTCAAGTCGCTCAGTTCCAGTTCCTATGGCAGCCAGTGCAGGTGATTGGCACTTGGAGCACACTGTCTTGCTGGAAAGTGTGAAACCACAGTAATGGCAGAGAAGTTTGCCAAGCCCCTTATGCAGGGTCATGGAGACCTGGCAATTTCTGCATTGCACTGCCTGGCCGCAATCTTTACAGATCATAAAATTTGCAAATCCACGCCGATTCAAAAAAATCAGACTCTGCTCTCCACGCGATAGATTTTCACGGAGATTCTTAATCAGGCCAGGGGAAAAGACAGGAGCCCTTCCTGAAACAGTCGCAATCGACTGCATATCAACGACCTCGACATTTGGAAGTGGTCTGTCTTCAATGCGTTTGTCCAGATTGAGCAGGTTATATTTTCCCGTGCTGGCATGATAATAACTGTTAACAGACGGTGTGGCAGAACCTAAAATAACCACAGCGTTTGACTGGCTCGCCCTTAATACAGCCAGATCCCTTCCATGATAACGAAACCCGTCATCCTGCTTATAGGAACTGTCATGCTCCTCATCGACTATAATAAGTCCGGGTTCTTTTAGAGGGGCAAAGACCGCTGATCTGGCGCCGATTACAATATCTGCCTGTCCCTGTACAATTCTGTTCCACTGGTCAAAACGCTGCCCTGATGTAAGACCGCTATGGAGCAGAGCTACCCTTGATCCGAACCGGCTCAGAAAATGGGCTTCAATCTGAGTGGCCAGGGCAATTTCCGGAACCAGCACCAATACTGTTTTTCCAAGTTCAAGGGCCTTCCCTGCAGCCTGCAGATAGACTTCAGTCTTGCCGCTTCCTGTGACACCGTGGAGCAAAAAAGAAGAATAGAGACCTCTTTCTATGGCTGGGATGATACTGTCCAGGGCATTATTCTGTTCAACCGTAAGTGATTCCGGGATATCACTTTCCAGAAAACATTCTCCAAACGGGTCCCGATAGACTTGTTGTTCCTCGAAAATTACAATATTTTTCTGTGCCAGAGATTTCAGCCCTTTGGCAGCACCTGAATATTCACGGGTAATCTCCCTACAGGGCACAAACCTGCGACGAGTAGCTGTTGCAATGCTTTTCAATACTTTAATGGTCTTTTGTTCTGAGATTTTCAAATCCTCTACAGAATCATTATGCCCGGCCAGAGCACAGCATTGTTCTGTTTTGGTTTTAGTTCTGCCGCCAGTAAGTTCGCTGATTATTTCAATCCAGCCCTTTTCCTCCCAGGACTCCAGGATTCGTCGATCTTTTGTCGACCAGAGTTTGCCTGTGTTGTGTGGACTTATCTCACCTTTATCAAGCAGGTCGTTTAACCAGGGTGATTTTTTCAGTTCTGTCTCAATGATTGCGGATACATGTGTTCTGCCTTTTTCAGAGAGCAATACCCGCCGGCCGCTTTTTTTATTGAGACCTGCAGGTAATGCTGTCTTAATAACCTCTCCAATGGGATAATGATAATACCGGGCAATCCATTCAAAAAAACGCACCAGTTCCACAGGAAAAAGAGGCTTGTTATCAAGAACCTCATATATCTTTTTTAATTTTTGGCCAGATGGTTGTGAATCGGTAGCTGCAAGGATATAACCGGTAACTTTTCTACCGCCAAGAGGCACCAGTACCCTCATCCCGGGCAGGAGTTGCTGCTGGCAGTCGGTTGGAGGAAGGTATGTCAGAGGCATGCCAACAGGCGCTGACACAGCAACTTCGAGGTATTTATGTATAGGATCAGGTGTCATTTAATGACAGACAATGATAGTGTTTGCAGGCAAGTTCTGCAATAATCTGATTAAAAATCTGCTGAAACCTGTTTGATATATTTTTTGAATTCTTCACCCAGTTCCGGGTGGCGTGCTCCAAAAGCTATTATTGCCTTCAGGTAACCGAGTTTATCTCCTGCATCAAATCTTACACCTTCAAACTCATAGGCATACATCCCTCTTTGTTTCGAGAGTTTCAATAATGCATCTGTAAGCTGGATCTCTCCACCGTATCCAGGCTCAGTCTCTTCAAGCAGAGAAAAAATATCGGGCTGCAGTATATAACGACCTATAATGGCCAAATCCGATTCAGTTGCACCAGGAATAGGTTTTTCGACCATCCTATCAACTTTATAGGTTTTATCTTTATAGGGTTGCCCTTCGACAATACCGTAGTTCTGGGTCTGATCCATGGGTACACGCTGGATTGCCACAATAGATTCCTGTACCTCATCAAATAAAGAGAGCATCTGACTGCAGCATGGTTCTTTGCTTAAAACCAGGTCATCTCCAAGAAGCACAACAAAGGGCTCGTTGCCGACAACGTTTCGCGTGGACCAAATTGCATGGCCAAGTCCGAGGGGCTTCTTCTGGCGCACGGAAACGACATCAATAAGGTTGGAGATATGGTTCAACTCCTCAGCCATCCTCTCCTTTTTTTTCAGTTGCAGAACAGTATCGAGCTCAAAATCGTAATCAAAATGATTCTCGATGGCGGATTTCCCTGCGCTGGTTACCAGAATTACCTGTTCAATGCCTGAAGCGACAACCTCTTCCACTATATACTGAATGGTGGGACGGTCCACAACGGTGAGCATCTCTTTGGGAATGGCTTTGGTGGCTGGCAGAAACCGGGTACCAAGGCCTGCCACTGGAATAACTGCTTTCCTTATTTTCATATATATCCCTGTTTATTCTCTATTTAGGTTATTACAACGTTCTGTATTTGTTAAACACTTTTAATTAATTCGTACACCTGAAATTTATCCGTTCGTGTATTGCGCCGAAGATTATGGTAAAGAGCATAGCACAAATTATCCGATGAGAAAATTGTATTCTTTACACGTAAATCATGATCAAAACCAACAAAATAACCTACCCTGATGAGCTTCCGATAGTAGCCCACCGGGACGAGATCATTGAAGCCATTGGTAACAATAATGTAGTTATCATATCCGGCGATACCGGTTCGGGGAAAACCACGCAACTGCCTAAAATGTGCCTTGAAGCCGGTCGTGGTCAAAAAAAAATGATCGGCTGCACCCAACCCCGCCGTATTGCCGCAGTTACAGTGGCCTCACGGGTGGCGGAAGAACTGGGTGAAAAGTTTAACAATCTTGTTGGTCATAAAATCCGTTTTCAGAATAAAACCACCAGGAACACAAAAATAAAATTCATGACCGATGGCATTTTGCTAGCTGAAACACGGTCAGACCCAGGGCTGTATGCCTATGACACCCTTATCATCGATGAGGCCCATGAACGAAGCCTTAATATCGACTTTCTTATCGGTTATGTAAAACAGCTTCTGGCAAAAAGAAAAGAGTTCAAAGTAATT
>JBHPCH010000057.1:5000-16285 GCA_042576125.1 Thermodesulfobacteriota bacterium | reverse complement strand
TAAATGGTATCAGGGTTTTATCAGCCCTGGTTTTCTCCATGGATTTTCTTGTTACTTTGGTTACTAGTCCAATGAGCCAGAGGCCGACAAACAGAGTTAAAATTGCAAGTAAAAATTTTGGGGCATAGATCATCACCAATTCAATCCCTTTGGCCGTAATCCCTTCAATGTTTTGCATAAACACCTCCTATCGATTTAGTTAAGAGAAAAATGCGTAGTCCCTAAAAACAAAAGCATTCTCAGGTATCACTACCTATAAAAAAGGAGCTTTCTGTTACTGAGGAATGTTAAAAATTAAAAAAATATACGATGATAGTAAATAAGGTAAAATACTAAGATTTAATAAATATTCACCCTAGATTTCTAAAAATATTATGTAGATTTCATAATATTGATGTATCAGAGTTGAAATGTAAGTATTTCATATTCAAGAACTCACATTTACAACCTAGTACTTATCTGCAATTCAAATGGTATTGATCCTCTCGTACAGTCCCTGTAGCATACCTTATCTAAACACCTGAAGAGTCATTATTTCAAAGGAGCTTGCACATCTGTTAATTAATAGAAAAAATCACAAATGTCTAAGTTCCCGATCCGCCAGAAACATTTACTTTCCCTTTCCCCTGGTCTTATAACCATAGTCATATTCCTTGCTTCGGGTATTTGTTTGGCAGAAATTATAATGTTTAATGATTATGTAACATTATTGACCATATTATCGCTACTCTGTTTAGTTTTCATTTTCTATAACTCTAAGACAAATTTTCACTTTTTAATATTCTACTCCCTCCTCGGCCTTCTTTTTTTTCTCATCGGACAATATCATGCCCAGGCACATCTAAGAATACCTGCAGCCCCAAACCATATTGCAAGCCAAATCGAAGAGCAGCAGACTGTGAGTCTTTATGGGGTTCTGGTTGAGCACCCGGCAGTAAGCAACTTGGAGTCAGGTCCCAAAACAAAATTTCTCATGCAGGTAAAATCTTTCTACCGGGATACAATTTTACTTAATTCAAGAAACAATAAAAAAACCTCAGGTCTTGTGCTGTTGACCTTAAATGGATTGCTTCCTGATAAACTGAAACCAGGTGACCATTTTCTTGTTAAATCAAAAATATCCACAGTGAACACATTTTCGACTCCCGGATCCTTTAATTACAAAAAACATCTTGCAAACCAATCAATATTTCTCAAAGGATGGATAGATTCTCCCAGTAATATACTCAAAATACAGACAGTCAAATCTGATGCTATTTTTTTCACTATTTCCTCGCTGCTCTATTTCCCCGAACGTATACGACATAACATTGCAAACTTTATCGATAAAACTCTCTCACAACCTTCAAGAGGCTTATATAAAGCTATCCTTATCGGAGACCGAAGCAATATATCACCTTCTGTGCTTGAAAGTTTCACCAATGCCGGGTGTATCCATATTCTGGCAATTTCCGGAATGCATATGGGCCTTCTGGCAGTTATCATAATTACTGTTATAACCTGGCTACTTAAACGTTCGACCTTGCTTCTGCTCTACACAAACGTACAAAAAATAGCCGTCAGCATTGCTCTTATTCCATTAATTGTTTATGCCCTTATTGCAGGTTTCAACATCCCGGTGCTGCGCGCCCTCCTCATGACAACAGTCTTCATTTTAGCAATCATTTTCGATCGGCCCGGAAACCTTTTAAACCACATTCTCCTTGCCGCCTTACTTATCCTCGCATGGAAACCGGCAGCAATCTTCACTGCCTCTTTCCAATTATCTTTTAGTGCAGTTATATCCATAGCCCTAATCTACCCATTGCTCATCTCAATACTCTTTCAAAATCATCCTGGTTCTTTGTCAGGCATTTCAAAGTTCAATTCAGTTGCAGAAACCACCCCGCCTGAAAACAAAACTATCTTCCCTGCAGAATTTCTCAAATGGCTTCTTACCGCAATTATACTGACAACAGCTGCTATGCTCGGAACTTTGCCCCTGCTCCTTTTTCACTTTAACAGAATCTCCCTGGTTGCTCCGCTTAGCAATTTATTGGTTGAGCCTCTTATTTGTACCTGGTCTCTCATAGTTGGAATCATTGCCTGTGTTTTTATTCCTTTGTCGCCATTCACAGCCGAGATCCTTTTAAAGGCAGGAAGCTTCGGCCTTACTCTTTCAGAAAAAATCTGTGCATTTTTTTCAGCGCTGCCTTTTGCATCACTCAGGCTTCCTACTCCATCACTAATGGAAATCATCATATTCTATATTTTTCTTCTCAGTACTGTAATGACATTTCACCTGCAGAAAACCCTTAAACGTCTTGCGGTTTTTATTGCTATTTTCTCTTTTTTCTGTCTGCTGGCAGCTCCTGCGATCTCAAACATTACCGCTCGGATTTCAACATCAACATCAGTGTCTATTCTTGATGTCGGGCATGGTTCAGCTATTGTCCTGCAGTTACCCCACAATAAAAATATCCTCATTGACGGAGGAGGAGCAGTAAGCGATAATTTCAATATTGGTGAAAGGGTAATAGGACCTTTTCTCTGGAAGAAAAAAATCAACCGTCTTGACTCTGTTGTTATCAGTCATCCCCATGCAGACCACTACAACGGCCTACCATTTTTACTAACCCATTTTCATCCCAAAGAATTATGGATAAATGACACGACTGGTGATGATCCTGAATACAAGGAACTTTTAAACCTCGCCAGCAAACTGAACATCGCAATTAAGACCCCTGAAACTGATGAAGTGTTGTTTCAGGATAACAACACCCGGCTCCTGTGTTTGCATAATGGCGTCCCGGAAGAATATGCCACAAAAAAAGGACAGGGATCTTTTTTGACCAAAAGGTTGGATACAAATGACTTGAGTCTGGTGCTGAAGCTTGAAACAGCAGATAATTCTTTTCTCTTCCCGGCAGACATCAGTGCCACAATGGCAAACACCCTGATTTCTGAAAAAAGAAACTTGCAGGCGGATATACTCCTGGCACCACATCATGGCAGCAGATCATCAATGAGCTTTGATTTTATTGAAGCAGTCGGACCTGAATATATAGCTATTTCTGCAGGCCGATACAATCCCTTCAATCTTCCGGACAAATCCTTCTTTGATCTTGAGCAGAAAGGAATACAGGTATTAACCACTGGCAGGGATGGAACTTTGACATTCACCGGAGAGGGAGGAAAAACATTATTGAGCAGGTACCAGGTTAACTGATACCTGCTCGGAGAACAGAGAACTAAACCTCTGTAAAATCAATTGGGGGTTTTTTCAGAAATCCGACAAACTTTGCTTTTTCTGTAGAGTACATATAGGCATCTTCAGCACTGATCCATGTCTTTTTCAGGAGATCCATAATAGCATCATCCAGGGTCTGCATACCGTATTTTTTACCGGTCTGCATGGCTGAAGGTATCTGGAAGGTTTTCCCCTCCCTTATCAGGTTCCGGACCGCTGCCGTACAAATCAGTATCTCCAAGGCCGCCACCCTGCCCTTAATATCACGCCGTTTAAAAAGTGTTTGCGACACCACGGCTCGCAAAGCATCGGCCAGGGTTGAACGTACCTGTTCCTGCTGGGATGCCGGGAAAATTTCTATCATACGATCCACAGTTTTTGAGGCATTCAGAGTATGGAGCGTGGCAAATACCAGATGACCTGTCATGGCAGCTTCCATGGCAAGTGCTACAGTTTCAAGGTCACGCATCTCACCGACCAGGATGATATCCGGGTCTTCACGCAAGGCCCCACGCAATGCGGCGGCAAAACTTCTTGTATGTGTGCCCACTTCCCTGTGATTGATAATGGCCTTCTGCGGGACATGAACGAACTCTATGGGATCCTCAACTGTAAGGATGTGGTGCTTACGGGTCCTGTTGGCCTCATCGATAATGGCAGCCAGAGTTGTTGACTTGCCGCTGCCGGTCGGACCGGTTACAACAACCATGCCTTTAGGTAATTGAGAGAGTTTGCCGATTACATTTGGCAGTAAAAGCTGATCGCAAGTCAAAATTTTACTTGGGATCTCCCGAAATACTGCTCCAACGCCATTCTTCTGTTCAAAAAAGTTGCAACGGTACCTGGCAAGGTTTGGTATTTCATACCCGAAGTCCATGTCACCGGTCTCTTCAAATACCTTTATTTTTTCTTCAGGACAGATCTCATAGAGCATGGCTTTCAATGGTTCATTCTCCATGACTTTATACTTGACAGGCTCCATATCTCCCCTGATCCTCAAAATTGGCGGCATACCAGCCATCATATGAAGATCGGATGCTCCCTGCTCGTTCATAAGCTTGAAAAAGGCATCAATTTGCGCCATCTAAAATCTCCTTTGAATAGTGTTTGATGAACAGTTTCACTTAAAATTTTCCGTCTCAGAATTTACAAAAAACATAAAAAATCAGCAATTACTGTAACAACTAAAAAGAGAAAAAAAGTATCTTAACAGCTAACAGCAATACACAAAAAAACACTAAAACATCAAAGCACAACTGTTTTTTTTATGCACGAGACTATTTCCGCAGGATCATCCATTACATTAAATATGATCATATCTTCATTGTCTACTTTATTTGTTGACAGCATTTTTTCCTTGATCCAATCAAGGAGCCCGGACCAGTATTCAGTACCGACCAATATTACCGGAAAAGGTTTTATTCTTCTCGTCTGGATCAACGTCAACGCCTCAAACACCTCATCTAATGTGCCAAAACCACCCGGCATGCATATAAATGCCAAGGCATACTTGATAAACATAACCTTACGCACAAAAAAATACTTAAAACTTAATGGCAGGTTGGTAAAAATGTTAGGATCCTGTTCAAAGGGAAGATTTATATTCAAACCGACAGAATTGCCGCCTGCCTCGGCGGCACCCTTATTTGCAGCTTCCATTATTCCCGGACCACCGCCTGTAATTACCGTATAACCATGATTTGCAAACTCAGCGGCAATATGTGTTGTCAGTTCATAATAAGGATCTTCAGGTTTGGTACGTGCCGAACCGAAAAATGACACGGCCGGACCTTTTATCCCGGACAGGGTGTCAAAACCTTCCACAAATTCTGACATAATCCTGAAAAGCCGCCAGGAATCGCCTGCATTAAAATAGTCGAGCCAATACTGATGCTGCAGATCAGTTGTGCGCCTGCTGATATCCCCATGTCCACTATTATCTGAACGTCTGTGTGTCAATTTCCACCTCTTCTGTTAATTTGTCTTTATCTTATTCAGGCCTACTGTTGCAGCTTTGTGGCCCGGGGCTATTTTTAAAATTCTGAGATACATAGCTTTTGCTTTCAAATTTAACCCGAGCTGATTAAATGCCTGAGCGGCAAGATTCATAGCTTCCACACTCTTACTATTTCGACGCAAACAATCTTTCAGTGCCTCAAGGGCAGACTCATAGCGCTCCATCATATATCTTACCCTTGCGAGACGATACCAATGTTTCCAGTGGCTGTCATCAATATTGACAGCCTGTTCACAAAGTGACAATGCAATTTCATCACCCTGTTTCTGGTCAGCGTACAACTCTCCCAACAAACTTAACGATTGAGCATCATGAGGATTATACCTCACGGCCCGCTGCAAAACCATAATTGCCTCATCATTTTTTCTTTTTGCTGAATATGCCTCACCGAGATACCGTAGTAATGAATCCTGGCCGGGGATTTTACTGCTTTCTTCAGCCATTATTTTTTCTTTTTTCAACAGGGTTATAACTTTATTATATCTGTCAGTTCGGCAGTAAAGTTTACTCAGTTGCAGCAGCAAATCATTTCGCTGGTTCTGTTCACGCTTACGTCTGGAAACTGCCAGGGTCTTTTCAAAATATTTTATAGCCTGCTCGTCTTCTCCGGTAGTCAAATATGTGATGCCAAGATTAAACAATCCCATATAATGATGAGGCTCTGACTCTAAAATTTTCTCGAAAAAAGGTCTTGCTTTCCTGGGTAAATTCATCCTGGCATATGCTTCTCCGAGACTGTTAAGCAGGTTGGTATTGAAGGGGTCTATCTCCAGCCCCCTTCTGTATTCTTTAACCGCCCGCACAAGATCTCCTTCTCCATAATATATATCACCACTGACATTCTGACTTACCCCATCAAAGATGGTCACACTATCTGGACCGAAAAATCCTGCATGCAATAACGCTTTGCGCCCATTTTGAGGAATATCCGATTTTTTAAAATCAACACATGGAAAACAGGCAATACCTACAGAAAAGGTTGCACCGAGATCAGTGGTTAGTTTTTTCTTTAATTCACGGACCCAGGATTTGGCCTTCCTGGCATCTGCATCAGCTAAAAAAACAAAAGCTTCACTTTCATTGACAGGAACTGCAACTGCCTGAGCCTCTATTAATGCCAGTAACCGCTTAGAAAAAAACTTCCCTTCAAGTTGCCTGTCCTGGCTTATCAGCAGTATTGCGAATCTGTCATTTTTTACCCAGAACTTTCTCAGTCTTGCCATTACCGCAGGTTCTGTTTTTCTGAGGGGGTGTTCTTCCGGGTTGCTAATTGAACTATAGGTGCAAAGAGCATAAGGCCCTCTCCTGCTCGCTTTTCGCAACGCTACCCATGTCTGTTCAAACAGCATATTACAAAAATATTCTGTACCCTGAGAAGCAATGAAATCTTTTGAACCTGAGCCTTCTATAGTGTTTATCCCTATGTGAATAAGGCTGAATCCCTCCCGCCTGAACCAGCTTAAAATCCTTCCCCCAAAAATCTTGGCATGCTCCTCATCCAAATCATGCCCAATAAACCCGAAAACACCATTGCCCATATGGTGCAGTATGTGCTGACCAAGAAAAGACTCCAGGCAATAACCAGCTTTTACAATAGAATTCAAAGCCTTTTCCGCATTGTTCGTTCTTGGATGAATTTCTATAAGAAACAGGGATACATTTTTAACAACTGACTCGATACTATTTTTTTTATTTCTTTTGGAATCAGTCTGGGGGGCATTTGACAAAATACCTGCAAGCGTATCATGCAGATGCAGGCCATTAAACATGCCGGTAACCGGTTCAATGGCTAATTGTTTCTGCAATAAAAACTCACGGGAGATAATGCGGCTTCGGTCACTTAACCATTCTTCTGAAAGCACATGGGCAAATTGTGGATCAATGCCTTCAACGGCTGTTATCCCGATAATCGAGTCTGAATCCCAAACAGGGAGAAACAAGACCGGTTTTTCAACCGCCAAAGTCGAACCCTGGCGCTTTAAAACTCGCTTAATATACTTATTCCAATATTTTGGTTTGTTTAAATTATGGAAAGCTTCACTGAAGTCATCTGCTAAACCTGTAATCGTTACAGGACCTTCAGCAAATGGTAAAAGCTGCAGAACAGTCAAGGAAAACTGCTTGTTGAAATGCATAAAATCTTCTGGACAAAGAGACTGTGTCTGCCGCACAAAAGGATAGTGTCCCATTATCACTTGACCCCAAACACCTGCTTCAAAATATCCACGATCAGTGAAATTTCATCATCACCAACTGTACGCATATCAAGTAAAAATTTATCTTCTTCTATTCTCCCAATGACTGGAAGTGAGTTTGTCCGCAAATCCTTTTCAAGCCTGTTGACCGACCTGTCAAGTGGTTCAAGGACTACAGCCCTGCTTTCCAGGTCCTCTTCGGGCATGGCGCCACCGCCAACCCTTGATCCAGCAGTTTTCACAGTGACGCTGCATTTCCCTGCCAGGTTCTTTTTTATTCTTCCGGCCAGTTTCTGGGCTCGCTTTTCCATAACTTCAGGAGATGCAGTCAGCATCGCCAGGGTGGGTATATTGGCTACTGCTGACTCATGGTCATAATAAAACCGCAATACCGTCTCAAGGGCAGCTAAAGTAAACTTATCAATACGCAAAGCACGGTTTAACTGATTACCTTTGATGCGATCAATTATTTTCTTCTTGCCAACAATAATGCCTGCCTGCGGTCCCCCCAAAAGCTTATCGCCGCTGAAGGTTACCACGTCTACTCCGGTGTCAACAGTTTCCTGCACAGTAGGCTCTTTCCTGAGGCCATACCTGGACATTTGAATAAGGCAGCCGCTTCCAAGATCATCCATAACCAGAAGTTCATGCCTGGATGCCAATTCAACCAGTTCCTCTGCCGGAACCTCCTTGGTAAAACCAGCCATCATGAAGTTGCTTGCATGCACTTTCAACAGCATGGCTGTATTTTTATTTATATTTGTCTCATAATCTTTCAAGTGCGTGCGGTTGGTGGCCCCAACTTCAACAAGTTTTGCACCACTCTTTGCCATAACCTCAGGAATACGGAAGGAACCGCCGATCTCAACCAGCTGCCCCCGGGACACTATCACTTCCCTGCCCTTGGCAAATGTATCAAGAACAAGAAGGACAGCTGCAGCATTATTATTGACAACAAGAGCAGCCTCTGCCCCGGTCAGATCACACAACAGCTTTTCCACCAAACTGTAACGGCTGCCTCGCTTTCCAGTTGCAAGATCAAACTCCAGATTTGAATACCTGGTTCCGGCCTGCACCAGGGCTTCACTCGCACTGGCAGGCAGAATCGAGCGGCCCAGGTTTGTGTGAATAACAACACCTGTTGCATTTATCACCCGCCTGAAATTTGGCATCATTTCTTCCTGCAGCCGCTTCTTGACCTGAGCGGTAATATTCTTTTTTGACAAACTGTTCTTGTTTACCTTTTTGCCTGCCAGAATATTTTGACGTAACCGGTCAAGCTCTAACCTGATTGACTGTTTAACAAGAAATAGAGGTGCTCGACTGACACCGCTCAGCCATTGCAGGACTTCATCAACCTTGGGAATCGCCCTGAGAAGGCTCTGTTCGACCGGCACTGACTTATTTTTTTTGCCTCTACTTGCCTTCATGCAAGTACCCCGCAATGTTTATTAATATTTATACTGAGTATGAAATTGAATATGCTCAAAAGAATCTCAAAAAAAATCTTTAAATATCATTGTTCCGGAACTGGCCTTACATTTTTTTACTTAAGCTGTCAAGATTGGTTTTCTTCAAATACCCCGGCAATTGTTTGTCCACAGTTACCGCATTTTCCTCCTGCCAGATTCTGCGACACCATTGTAAAACCCATTCTCTCAAGAACTGTCTCGTTGCATTGCGGACAAATCGTATTCTCTCCATCTTCACCGGGAATGTTGCCAACAAATACATATTTAAGTCCTTCAGCCATACCAATCTGTCTGGCACGCTGTAACGTTGAAACCGGCGTAGCACCACGATCAGTCATTTTAAATGTTGGGTGGAAACGGGTAACATGCCAGGGCATCTCAGGGTCAACCCCCTTAATAAATCGGGCAATTTCCTGCAATTCACTATCCGAATCATTCCAGCCCGGTATAACTAATGTAGTTACCTCTACCCAGACACCAAGCTCCTTCATAAGACTAATGGTATCAAGTACCGGCCCAAGTTTTGCTCCACAAACCTCCCGGTAGAACTTATCCGTAAAAGCCTTGAGGTCTATATTATTTCCGTCTAAAAGAGGGGCAATCTTTCTTGTTGCTTCGGGACTGGTATACCCGTTGCTAACAAACACATTCTTTATTCCATTTTCATGTGCAAGTTGCGCACAATCGTAGGCAAATTCAAAGAATATGGTCGGCTCTATATAGGTATAACTGATACTCCGGCATCCATACTTTTGAGCAGATGTCACAATTTCTTCAGGAGTTGCATCATTGCCGATGATTGCACCGCTGTGTAATTTCGGATATTGGGAGATATCATAATTCTGGCAGTGTTTACATCGGAAATTACAACCTACTGTGGCAATGGAATAGGAAAGTGAGCCCGGTAACAGATGAAAAAGGGGTTTTTTTTCTATAGGATCGATATTCTGGCTGATTATTTTTCCATACACCAGGCTGTAAAGAATCCCGTCCCGGTTCTCACGTACCTGGCATACACCACGTTTCCCTTTTTTTATATGACAATTATGAGCACAGAGAAAACATTCTACACTTTTTTTGTCATCATCAATCACCTGTTGAAAATCAGCTTTTTTCATGACACCACCTCTACTCAGAAATATGGCTTATTGAGCAAAACCTGCTGCTCTCATAGATAAACATATATCTCGAAATGTATCATTATTATCAACATGGCCTCTACCGGTATTAAATTATCCGGTATCTGACATCTTCCAACAGAGAGTTTTCGAAGACGGAATTCCTGCCCTTGGAAAAGATGCCTCTCTTAATCTCTCGTTCCGTTTCTGAGGGGCAAATATTTTCTTGTGCCTCAACGGCTTAATATTCTTCCGGATTTCATAAAATATCAACTCAAAATAACGTTATCACCGTATTTCAATAGTAGTTTATTCCGAATAAGGCCATTTGTATGAACCCATCATATGATTTTCTGCTGTATAATTTGTTTTACCATTTTTTTAAAAAATGGATCAGATTTCCATTGACAATTATAAATTAAGGTTATAGGTTGTCGCGTTCCTTGGGGGCAGGTATTGAAAGTTCCCTGGGTCCATTAATCGATTGACATTTCGGTTAAAAATGGTAAATTAAATAGTTTCCCAATGGGTTCTAACCGGGCCGTAAATATTGGAGAATTATAGAGGGCTTTGGTATTATCAAGTCCCCGGCTGGTGGGTGAAACTTGCTTACTGGTTATCATCGATCTTTGAAAACTGAATAGTAAAGACAAATGGGTCTTTTAGTAATTTTTTTATTTTTATTCTTAGCAAAATAACTAACTTTTTTTAAGTTAGTTCAGGATATCAAACTGGAGAGTTTGATCCTGGCTCAGAACGAACGCTGGCGGCGTGCTTAACACATGCAAGTCGAACGAGAAAGTTTACTTCGGTAAACGAGTAGAGTGGCGCACGGGTGAGTAACGCGTAGGTAATCTACCCTTATATTTGGGATAACATCGGGAAACTGGTGCTAATACCGAATGGTCTTCATTTCTTCGGGGAGATGGAGTAAAGGTGGCCTCTTCATGAAAGCTACCGTGTAGGGATGAGCCTGCGTACCATTAGCTAGTAGGTGGGGTAATGGCCCACCTAGGCTACGATGGTTAGCGGGTCTGAGAGGATGATCCGCCACACTGGAACTGGAACACGGACCAGACTCCTACGGGAGGCAGCAGTGAGGAATATTGCGCAATGGGGGAAACCCTGACGCAGCGACGCCGCGTGAGTGAGGAAGGTTTTCGGATCGTAAAGCTCTGTCAGAAGGGAAGAAGTGTTATACGGTTAATACCCGTATAATTTGACGGTACCTTCAGAGGAAGCACCGGCTAACTC